>CAYIBZ010000009.1:0-4726 GCA_964361795.1 uncultured Candidatus Saccharibacteria bacterium | reverse complement strand
TTAGTAATAATCGCAGTTGTAGCTACCGGGCATCCCGGTGCTACAATTGCGATTGTAGCTACCGGGCATTTGCTATTTTGACTATTTTTTTTATTTCTTCCGCATTAAGGCTCGCTCCCCCGACTAAGACGCCATCTATCTCCCTATGTTGAGTAAACTCTTTAACGTTCTTGCTGGTCACCGACCCTCCGTAAATAATAAGAGGGTTTAGGGTATAGGGTGCAGGGTTTAGGATGTCTTTTACAAATTGTACCATTTCTAACATATTCTCGGGAGTATCAGGGGTCCCGCTTCCAATAGCCCAAATGGGCTCGTAGGCAATTACCAAATTTTCAATCTTAAATTTTTCCCGCCACCATTTTCTAGATTTTTTGAGGGCGGGACCCCGCCTTTGGCGGTGGCAATTTTCAATTAAGGAGATTCCTATTTTTAATTGCCGTTCTACGACTTCTTTTGTTTTCCCGGCATCCCGCTCCGTTTGCGTTTCGCCGACACAGAGAATCGGGGTTAGTCCGGCTTTCAAGGCCGCGGCGATTTTCTTAGCTACCGTCTCATCGGTCTCGCCTAAATTTTGCCGGCGCTCTGAATGGCCAATGATTACATATTCTACTCCGAAATCTTTGAGTTGCGTTGCCGAAACTTCTCCGGTATAAGCTCCCTGTTCTTTCCAAAACAAATCCTGCGCGCCCAATTTCGCTTTCTTTAAAACTTTCGCCGCCTCTTCAATGAAAGGAAAAGGCGGACAAATTACGAGGCCGTCAATGTCGCTTTCCTTGGCCAATTTCCTTGCTTCTTTCAACGATTCCGGATTTAGTTTCCAATTAGCTATGATGATTTTTTTCATTGCGGTCATTTGTATTGTTATAAATTATATGCTACAATATCGGCAGGTTTTTGATAAGGAGGGCCTTATGGCTCTGAAAAGAGAACTTATGGTTATAAATGACCCGCAAACTCTGGCGTTGCAGGAAGCGCCCGTGGTAGATGGCTTCAAGTATCTTTCTCTGGAAGATCACGTTCAACAGTGTATCGTTTACACGATGTATCGTCAAAAGTTATTCACAAAAAGGTACGGAAATGAAATTGGCTCCATGAAGGATATCATGAAAGAAAATGATAAAGAAGCAAAAAAAGCATACAAGGCAAGGGAAGTCTTGCGAAACAATGTTGATAATATAGATGTGGTATGCCGTTATTATTGGGAAAATCCAAGTAATCTAGAAAATGATCATGAGGATCCAAGAATTTTCAATGGACACTGGACCAGTCTTAATCAATTCGTATTGATGGTTAGCGGTAAGAATAAAAACTTTATCATAGATATGTTTGCCGAATACGCCGAGGATGCCGGTCTTGTCGTAGATGGTATTGAACTGTAATGAATATACCGGAGGACTTGAAACGGCTGGCCGAAGAATTGTACTCAAGACAACGAACCGAAGAACAAAAAAGGCGCGAAGAAGAAAAAGCTCGCCGTCTCGCGGAAGAAACGGAACGTAAAAAGCGCCTCAAAGAAGGGCTTTCCTACGCGAAATTCATCTTTGAATGGACTGACGAGTTCCGAAAAAACGAAGACGGGAAACGAATTATTAAAATAGGCGAAAGGACTTTTTTTGGCGGCGTTATGTTTTTTGATGATCATTTGAATGGCAAAGCGTGGCGAGGTTTGGGCGTGTCAAAAAACGGCGTGTGGTGGATTCGCGGCGGATGCGGCGCGTACCCGGTAGATGTCCAATCCCCGGAAGAACTCGCGGCAGAAATTGACACGGCAATTTTGTCAACCGCCTGTGAAAGCATTAAAAATGGTAAAGTGTGGGAGTGCATCAAAAATCGCTGGGAAATAAACCCGAAATAAATGAAAAAATCGCCTAAAATGGCGATTTTTCTTTTCTGTTGCGGAGGCCGGAATTGCACCGACGATCTCAAGGTTATGGGCCTTGCGAGATACTACTTCTCCACTCCGCGGTTAAAGAATAACATTAAACTGGCCTATTTGCCAAGAGGGCAGAATTTAGATAAAATACGAATAATCAGCCGGCGTAGCTCAGTGGTAGAGCAGACGTTTCATAAGCGTCGGGTCGGAAGTTCGATTCTTCCCGTCGGCACAATGAGAACAGCAATTCTAGGATTCGGAAAAGAGGGAAAGTCTCTCTTAAAATTTCTTAAAAAAGCTGTCATCTTAGATCAAAAACTAGATACTTCCTACCTCGATCGTCTCGATCAATTTGATCTCATATACCGCTCCCCCGGCGTTCCTTACAATCTTCCGAAAATTCAGAACGCCATTAAAAAGGGAGTGAAGTTTTCCAGCGCCACCAAACTATTTTTTGATCTTTGCCCGGGAAAAATTATTGGCGTCACCGGCACAAAAGGCAAAGGAACAACTTCCACTCTTATTTATCAAATTCTTAAAAATTCCGGTAAAAAGGTTCTGCTAGCCGGCAACATCGGGAAACCAGTTTTAGATATCCTGCCTAGGGCGGACAAAAACACGTTTGTTGTTTTTGAATTATCCAGTTTTCAACTGCAAGACTTAGAAAAATCGCCGGAAATTGCCGTAATTGTGGATATTTTCCCCGACCATCTGGACATCCATAAAAACATGAAAGAATATCTGGGCGCGAAATCCAATGCCGCCCGGCATCAAAAAAAATCCGATACAATCTTTTACTTCAAAAATAATTTGCTATCACGCGTGATAGCAGAAAAAAGCGCCGGTAAAAAAGTCCCAGTTATCGCGCCTAATGACTTATCAAAAAATAAAATTATGGCTGCGGCCGTCACGAAACATCTCGGCTGTCCGCCATCCATCATTGAAAAAACAATAAAAAACTTCCCGGGCATGGAGCACCGAATGGAATTTGTCTATTCTAATGTTCTTGAGAACATTAGAATAGATTTTTATAACGATTCGGCCAGCACTAATCCGCAAACAACTGCCGCGGCCATCCTCTCCTTCGGCAAAAACCAAGTAACCAATCAACCAAGTAACCAATCACTAATTTTGATCGCCGGCGGCAAAGACAAAAATTTGGATTACGCGCCGCTAGCAAAAGCATTAAACAAATCTAACAGCGTAAAACAGGTGATTCTCATCGGCGAAAACAAAGAAAAAATAAAACAGGCGCTTTCGTACGCGAAAGCGCCTGTAGTTAGCGCGGAAAATTTAATCTCCGCGGTAAAAAAAGCTCATCAAAAAATCAAACAACTCATCAACTTATCAGCCAATCAGCCAATAACAGTTCTCTTTTCGCCGGGCGCCGCCAGTTTTGATATGTTTAAAGATTATAAAGACCGCGGCAGCCAATTTAAAAAAATTATTTCAACCAAGCCATAGTCATATTATTGCCTGAACCGGGACCGTCACGGCAACGTGAATAATAGTAGCCGCCATCGCAGGAAGTGCAGTTATGATCAAAAGTCATATTTGATTTTGAAACTCCTATTTCCAGCAATTGTTGGCGAATTAAATAATAAAGATCAACGGACCGCTGGCCTGCGCGCGGGCCGCGCGTGGCCCTGCCCAAAGGCAAATCTCTGGTACAATCGTTAATTTCCGGCCAATGTTCCGCTCCATAACAACAGGGGCCAATCCCATATCCGGCAAATACTTTTACGGCTGATGGCAAAAATCCGCGGTTTTCAAACAAAGTCTGAATAATGCTCTTTTCTCGCGGATTAGGGCGAATTAGACAGCGAAAGCCGGCGTGCAGAACCGCTAATTTTCCAAGCGATTCATCATGTACTGCCACAACAGGACAGTCCGCGTTAAAAATCGCTATGCCAACTTTCGGATCTTCTACTATTCCGCCGTCCGCCAATCCCCTGCTTCTGGCCAAACCGTCAGCCCAATCAACATTTTCTTCGCCATATTTCACTACTCGGTTTGTGAAATTGCATCTCGGGACAAAAATTGTTCGGAGACCAAATATTCTGCGCTCATTTTCAATGGCGTCTAAAAACAAAGTTTGATTCGACTGATCCGGGTCAAAATTTCCTTTGGATTTTCCTCGGATGTGATAGAGCAGCATTTTCTACTCTTAAAGAGCCAATACCACATTACTTAAATTGTAAAAACCTAGCAAGCGTGCTATGGTAAGACAAGTTTTGCGGTGGTGGTGTAGTCTGGCAACACGGTCCGATGTCCATCGGACAGACCGCGGGTTCAATTGCTATGAATAAAACTGGGGTTTATATTTTAAAATGCAGTAACAACAGATATTACACCGGAAGCACCAACAATATCGGCAGGAGGTTAAAAGAGCATCAAATTGGAAAAGTAAGATCTACGAAATATCTAAGACCCGTAGATCTCGTATTTTTTCAAAAATGTTCCGGATTAAATGAAGCAAGAAAATTAGAGAAAAAATTGAAAAATAAAAAAAGTAGAATCATAATTGATCAGATAGTTAGAGATGGAGTAATCAAAAATGATTTGAGTAATTTGCGCGGTGGTAGCTTAGTTGGCTAAAGCGCCGCCCTGTCACGGCGGAGACCGCGGGTTCAAATCCCGTCCACCGCGCAAATTACTGAAGTCCTTGTAATCTTTAGCCAAACTAAAGCGGTCCGATGTCCATCGGACAGACCGCGGGTTCAAATCCCGTCCACCGCGCCCCGAATCAATAAAATCTCATAAAAAAACCCGCGTTACCATCGCGGGTCTGTGACATTTAATTTTTTTCGCTTTAAACGAAGGTAGGAAACAACTTGGTCCATGGAGCCGGCA
>CAYIBZ010000008.1:0-20805 GCA_964361795.1 uncultured Candidatus Saccharibacteria bacterium | reverse complement strand
CCATCAAAAAGAATGGCGTCATATCCCGCCTCCACCGCCTCTTTCACTTTTTCCAGCGAGTGGGTGTGATCGGCATTTAAAAAGATTTCTTGACCGCGCTCTTCCTGCAAACCTTTTACCAACGCTACCGCTTCGTGAACATCAATAAATTCCCGCTCTCCTTCGGAAGTGCCGATAATGACAGGAGTCTCAAATTCCGCGGCTGTTTCCGCAATCGCTTTGAGCATCTCAAGGTTAGAAATGTTAAAATGCCCAATCGCTACCCCATGATTTTCTGCTTTTCTTATAATTTCTCTTAAATTTCTTTTCATATTTTTTCTAATGTCACGAACGCTCTATCAGCGAATAACGAATATGTTACGGATAAACGAATTCGTAAATTCGCAACTGATTCGTTATTCGTTGATTGACTAAATTTCAAACCATCCTTTCAATATATGCTTTTTACTGTATTCTTCCAGTTTCGCCCGGCTAAAATAAGCAACAAAAATTTTATTCCAAAGAGATTCTTGGTGATGATAAAGATATTTGATGAGTTCTTTTTGTTTCACCAAAGCCATGACTGTATCTACGATATTAAAACTTAATAAAATGGGCGTATTAGTTTCATCCATAAAAAAATCGCCAATTGAACCAAGCCCTTTCCAAAATTCCAGCCCATTTTCAAAACCCGGCATCTTTAATCCAAGCGCAACAATTTCTTCTTCCGCTTTTTCCCAATGCATCGCTTCGGGATTAATGTGCGGCTCAAAAAGACGCCAGTCGTTTTCGTCGTCTTTAGCTAAATAACGCTGAACAACTAGAAAACGCGGCCTTTCGGTTTCTATTGTCTGCGGAGGCAATCGCTGTTCAATTACATCTCCTCTTAACAATGCAATCAGAGCCCTCGGAAAATTTTCATGGTCATTTTTGAATCTTAAAAATAAATCGGAATAATATTGAACCTCGTGAAAATAATGAAGCAACAAACTGACTAGCCGAAGAGTTTCTCCGGAAATTCCCAGAAAGATTGGGATTACGAAAATTACCCCCAACTCTTTCAAATGACTGACATTGTGATATTTTTTAGCGACAAATTTTTCCGCCGCCCGAGCCCATTTCGGATGGAGCACGCGGATTTCCATATCGCGCTCTTCAAAATCATCCGGATGCAAAGTTTCGTAGTGCTTAAAAAAAACCGTATTTTGCCATGCCGGATCTTCCAAAAATCGGATGGCACTATAAATCTCCAGTAAATCTTCTTTTTTCAGCATTTCTTCAATATAGTTGTACCCCAGCGCCGTCATAACTTTTTTTGGCGGCTCGGCAATCAAAAGCTGGCGCGCTTTTTCAAGTTTCAAAAAAAATCCTGCCCGCGGCGGATGGAATTTATTAATAAGTTCAACAACTTTTTTTGCCGTTTCTTCAAATGATTGCTTGCCAACATTGAGATACTTAGATAACGCGACGTCGTCTGACTCAATTTTACTAATCAACGCGTCATAAACTTCGTGGGCGTTTGGTTTTGGGCCAACGGCTAAAAGATTAAGTTTTTCTCTTACTAAACGTTCGTTCTCTTCGGCTATCAATTGAAAAACACCGACTTTACCGGTGATTTTTTCAAGCTGGGATTCTAAACTGGCAAGAGTATGCTTGTCAGTACGTAAAATCGCCGCTAATTTTTCTTGATAACCATTCTTTCCGTCTCTAACGGGATTCATTTTATTTCTATTGCCAGATTTTGCCATCTCGGGTCTGTTTCAAATTGTTGTTTAGTCAGCGTACCTTCCGTCGCGCCGATATGCTCTACCACCGATGCCGCGTTAGCGGTGGCTAGCCGGATGGCGTATTTTATTGCTTCAACTGTTGGGGGTTCGATGTTGGAAGTTGAGCGTTGATGTAAAAGACCGGCGACGAAACCACTGCCAAAAGCGTCCCCTGCTCCGGTGCGATCTACTAATTTTTGTTCTTTAAAAATGCCGGCGCGATACATATTTTTCCCGTCGGAAACGGTTACTCCCAGATCGCCGTTGGTGATTGCCGCAATTCCCGGCGTCCATTCATCCAATTTTTTGAAAACCGCTTCCGGGTTTTCAAAAGAGACGCCCGTTAGAGTCGCGGCTTCTCCTTCATTCATCACTACAAAAGATAAATCTTTTAAGGAATCCGCAATTTCCTGTCTTTTATGCGCCAAATGATGCCCGCTGGGATTGAAGGCGACTTTAATGCCATTCTCTTTGGCAAATTTAATAAGATCTAAGTAAATTTTATCCGACTCTCCCGCGAGAGAAACATACCACCACTTGGCTTTGAGTTTTTTTAAATTTAAGTCCTCCAGCATTAAAGTGTCTGAGGCGCCATGATAACCTAGAATAGTGCGTTCGCCGTCTTTCAGTAAAAGAACGGAAAAGGCGGTTGGTTTTTCTTGGGAGTGGGCTATTTGCTTCGTGTTTACACCTTCTTTTTTGAGACGATTTTTAATATCTTCCGCGGAAGAATCGTTGCCAAGCTTGGCAACGGCGGCGGTTTTGAATCCTTGCCGGGCAAAAGTGACGCTGGCATTCACCGCGTTGCCTCCAATCGTGACGTACGCCGTATCAATGCTTAATTTTTCTCCAAACGGCAAAACAATCGCTTTTTTCAGCGGCGTTTCCGGCCAATCAATCAATTTATAATTTGCTTTCAAAAAATGGTCTTGGGTCGTGGATCCAATTGCTATAACATCGAACATATTCCTTATTATAAATGAACCGGAAAATTTATTATACACATAAAGCTTTTTCTATTATGGACCGTCAGATACCGACTTTTGCCAAGACGAGGTGGTATTGACACGCATCAGAAAGTATGCTATGCTTACTGCGTAACAATGGCATGGTGCCTTTGTTAGTAGCTCTTATAAAAGGAGGAAGACTTGGACTTCTTAGCGGCCTGCGGAGAAGTGCTGAAAAGCGAGCAGTGGAGAAAAACCCTCATTCGACCAAAGAGCTGGGGGAAAAGTGGAAAGGCTCTGCTCTGGGAGGATATCAGACGCGTTCCTCACGCTCCCGGGTGCGAAGGGGATTATCCGCCGCGATGGATTCTGTGGCCCGATCTAGAAGCAAGTAATACATGGCACTTCACCAACTTCAGGATTTCCCCAGAGGAATTTCTGAGTGAATGGGAGATCCTCGATATGGAGGCTGTGCAAGCGGAGGAGAAGCTGATCTACGGGTGATGCCACACACCAAAAAGCCAAGGTTCAAACGCCTTGGCTTTTTTATTTTCTCCGCAATACCTTTTTCACCGCCGCCTTTATATCTTTGACGCCCATTCCGTATTTCTCAATTAAGTCCCAAGGATTGCCGGATTCTCCGAAAGTGTTCTGCATGCCGACAAATTCCTGCGGAACTGGCGCTCGTTTTGTTAAAACTTCCGCCACCGCCCCGCCAAGTCCCCCCATAATTTGATGTTCTTCCACAGTAACTACAGCGCCGGTTTTTTTGGCTACTTCGGCAATTGTTTCTTCATCAATTGGCTTGATGGTATGTATATTCAAAACAACTGACGAAACGCCCTCATCTTCCAATTCTTTGGCGGCTTTCAAAGCGTTGTGAACGAGCACTCCGCAAACAAAAATGGCAGCTTCTGGTTTCTTTCCTTGCCAAAAAACTTCTATTTTACCGGGCAGGAATGGAGTATTTTCGGTAGTAATCACAGGCGATTTTTCCCGCGAAAAACGAATATAAGTCGGCCCCCATAATTTCGCGGCCGCTACAGTTGCCTTTTTCGCTTCAATGGCATCGCAGGGAACTAAAACTCGCATATTGGGCAATGCCCGCATAATCGCGATATCTTCCGTTGCTTCATGAGTGGCGCCGTCAGGGCCAGTCATCAAGCCAGCGTGATGGCCGGCAATTTTCACATTGGAATCGTTGTACGCGATCGTAGTGCGAATTTGCTCCCAATTGCGGCCCGGCGAAAAAGTCGCGTAAGAAGACATAAAAGGAATTTTGCCGGAAATGCCAAGGCCGGCGGCGATAGCGGCCATATTTTGCTCCGCCACGCCAATTTCAAAAAATCTTTCCGGGAATTTCTCGGAGAATTTGAGCGATCGAGTAGACTCTGTAAGATCGGCGCTTAAAACCACGACATTATCATTATTTTCTCCGGCTATCACCAAACCATCGCCATAACCATCGCGACTGGGCTTCATTTCTATATCTTTGTCAAAAATTTTCGGATTTAGTTTTGCGTCTTTGTTGAGCATGGAAATTAATTTACAATTTACAATGACTAATTTTCATTGAATGTTTAAATGTTTTAATTTTCAAACTGTTTGGTAATTGAGAATTGGAAATTTTTTTATTCGTGTTCAGATTCTATTTTACCCTGCAACGTCCTCAATTCCGCTAATGCTTTCTTCGCTTCCTCGGCATTAGGCGGTTTTCCGTGCCAGAGATAATCATTTTCCATAAAACTCACGCCCTTTCCCGGAATAGTGTGCGCGATAATTACGGTTGGCTTCTCGTAAACTGCTCTCGCTTCATTAATCGCGTCAACAAATTTTTCAATATTATGGCCGTCAACCTCCAAAACATGCCAATTAAACGATTCATATTTTTCTTTTAACGGCTCCAGCGGCATTATGTTTTCGGTGAATCCGTCAATCTGGATATTATTGCGATCAATGACAACGGTTAAATTGTTAATTTTATTTTTTCCGGCGAACATAATCGCTTCCCAAGTATTACCCGCGTCATGCTCTCCATCGGATGTCAGGCAATAAACGCGATATTTCTTTTTATCCAATTTAGCGGCTAAAGCCATGCCTACCGCCTGCGACATGCCGGATCCCAATGGCCCGGAAGTGGTTTCAACGCCCGGCAAAGCCGCGCGATGGGGATGGCCTTGAAGCCGAGAATTGATTTTTCTTAAAGTTTTCAGTTCCTCCAAAGGAAGATAGCCAGCGTGCGCCATCGCTACATAGCGGGCGGGACAAATATGTCCGTTGGATAAAATAAGCCGATCTCGATCCGGCCAGTCGGGATTTTTGGGGTCATGCCGCAAAATATGAAAATAAAAAGCGGTGAAAATATCCGTCATGCCCAATGGGCCGGCTGAATGGCCGGAACCAGCCTGCAACAGCATTTCAATAATATCTTGGCGAATTTCGTTCGCTTTTTCTTCTAAAAACTCTAATTTTTTTTCGTGTAAGGGCTCTAGCATGGCATAAAATCCCAATGACAAAATCCAAATGACAAATAAAATTCCTGCCTTGCTGGCAGACAGGCCATGCCTACCGGCAGGCAGGCAAAGTTCAAATGACTAAATGTTTTGGATTTTAGATTTTGAGCTTGATTTGACATTTGAGCTTTGAAATTCGTTATTTAAGAGCAGTGAGCTTTTGGTATGCTTTCTCCGGATCGGGGCTGCCAAATATATATGATCCCGATACCACGATATCCGCTCCCGCGTCTTTGCATAACTTAGCGGTTTCCGGGTTGATTCCGCCGTCCACTTCTATTATAACATTAGGCCAGTTTGACCGTAAGAATTTAATCTTTTCCAACGCGGCCGGATCGAATTTCTGGCCCGATGGGCCCGGCTTTACCGCCAATAAAAGGCATTGTTTAACTTTATCTTTATATTTTAAAAGCTTGTGAGCCGGTGTTTCCGGATTGATTGCTATGGCAATTTCTTCGCCATAAATATCCGCGTCATTTTTTATGGCCTCTAAATGAATAATTACTTTTTTCGCTCCAGCCGATAGCCATTGGTCAATGGCTTTTTCTGGTTCTTGGACCATCAAGTGCGCCTCAATTTTCAATTTTAAATTTTCAATTTTTAATTGCCGCAGCTCTTCTGGCGAACCCCAAAGTTTTTCCCGTGAAAAAAATCCATCGGTAACATCTAGATGAGCCAAATCTGAAAATTCTAAAAAGATTTTGATTTGTTCTTCCGCGGTTGCGCGATCTTTAGCGTTAATAGCAGGAATTACTTGCATTTCTATAGCTTAACATTGTTGCTTTAAGTTGATTAGTACTCCCATGCCTCAAAAGTCCCAAATATGACTGCAGAGTTTCGTTTTTATGATTCTCCTTTATTCGCTTCAGCATTCTTCGTTTTGTCGCAGTACGTACAATTCTGTGATCCGGAAAATGAACCCAGCCAAGATAATCCACTCCGGAAGCAAGGGTTTTGATAAAAACTTTATCAGGATGAAGGGATAATTTAAGGTTGTTTTTTAGAAAGTCGTCTATTTTATGAAGTAAATCTTTCAACGGTGCTTTCACATGTGAAAGCACCGTTTCGAAGGAGGCACCTCCTCCTCCTTTTTACGCTCATACTGTAGGGCGAAGTCCAGTACCATGCGCAAGATTAGGTACTGGGCGAAGGAGAATAAAAAGCGACTCCCAAGAGCCGCTTAAATAATTTGAAGATGATTTAGTATTAACCGCCAAACTGGCTCAAGCTCAAGCGCCTGGATTTCCTGACGCTTGAACCAACCGATACCTCGGTGCTTATCCGGTTCTTTCAACTCAACGTGGTCATCATCCACTTCGCTATAATACACGTACCATTCGTGGCCATCCTGACCGGCTGGCCGGCCGCAGGTGTTGTAAGCGATATTTGCATGCAATTTCAAAATCGTTGGATATGCCGGCAAGACTACTGCCGTCTCTTCTCTTAATTCACGCCAAGCGCAGTGAGCCGGATCCTCAAAAAAATCTTTCTCGAAAACATCCGAGTAATCCGTTTCCAAATGGCCTGCCGGACAGGCCCAACCCAATGTTCCTTTCCGGCGGTCAACAAACAAGGTTTTATCTTCTTTGCTTCTGACAATAATGCCGGCGGCTTTACAAGGAAATGGCTGTGCGTCGAGACCAAGAATAACCGGCTTCAACATCATTATTCCTTTCAAAGAAGCAGAGTTATTTTAACTGATTTTCAAAATTTCGCAATCCTTCTTTTGTGGCGTTCTTCACCGGAGAATGCCGTACTTAACCATAATTCAACGGCTTTCAAGGCATCTTTTTCTTTCAAAAATCGGGCGCCGAGCGCAAGAACATTCGCATTATTGTGTTCGCGGGAGAGTTTAATGATATCCTTGTCGTATTTATACAATACTGCCGCCCGGACATTTTTATAACGATTTGCCACCATTGCTTCACCTTGACCAGAACCGCCCAAGATAATCGCCCGGTCGCTTGGGTTTTTGGAAATTTTTTCCGCCGCTAACTTTATCCAATCGGGATAATCATCTTTTTCGTCATAAGAAAAAGCCCCGAAGTCTTTTGTTTGGTAACCTTTTTCGACAAGAAACTTTTTTATTTTTTTCTTTAACTGGAACCCCGCATGATCTGCTGCCAGGTAGATAATCATATTAATCATATGCCTTATCTCTTAATTTTACTTTAAGAATATAAATCTCACCATCTTTGACGTCGAAATTAAGCCGATACTTTCCTACTCTAAAACGATATTCACCCATTCGATAATCAGTAAGTGGCTCCGCAAATTCTAGGGGATCGTTTTGATTAGCATAAAAGCGCATCTTCTCTGCGATGCGCTTTTGTATTTCTTTTGGTAATGACTCGAGCTGTTTGACGGCTTTGTGGGTATACAAAATCTCCATTAAAGCCCTAGCTTCTTGAACAGCTTTTCTTGAGAAATCACTTTTTTCTGCGCTATTTCCTTGCGGGCTTGTTTCGTTTCTAACACACTTTCAAGATAATCCAAAAGCTTCCCGAAACGCACTTCGAGATTTTTCAGTCGGAGATATTCTTTTCTGGGAACGGTTACGGTAGTCATATTTTTATATTATCATGCCCGCTTATTGCCCGTCAAAATCTAATGGGGTGTTTGTTTTTCCAAGTTAATCTCATAGTGTAGCAGCGGCCTTAATCACATGTTCAACTAATGTCGTCACGTACCCCCATTCGTTGTCGTACCAAGACAAAACTTTTACCAAATCTCCATCAATAACTTTGGTGTATTGCAGATCTACTAATGCCGCTTGAGGCATGCCGATAATATCGGAGGAAACGATCTGATCGTTGGTAACTTCCAAAATTCCTTTCCAACGTTCAGAGTTGGCCGCGTCGGTCAAAATCTTATTGATTTCTTCCGCAGACGTTTTTCTTTTAGTAACAAAAGTAATGTCGGCGAGCGAACCAGTTGCGATCGGCACACGGTAAGCAAGCCCGTCAAATTTCCCCGCCAGCTCCGGCAACGGACGAGTAACAGAAATCGCGGCCCCGGTAAATGATGGCGAGATATTCACCGCCGCCGCCCGGCCGCGGCGATAATCTTGTCCTTTTGTCGGCCCGTCAACTAAGTTTTGAGTGGCAGTATAACCATGAACGGTAGCCAAAAAAGCCTTTGCGATGCCGGGATTTTCCGACAAAACCGCCACAACAGGATGAGTGGCGTTAGTTGTGCAAGAACCGTTTGAAGAAACTTTGCAGGTTTTAAAATCTTCCTCGTTCACCCCAAGCAAAATAGTTCTGCCGCCGGCAACGCCATCTGCATCTTTTGCCGGCGCGGAAATGACCACTCTTTTTGCGCCCGCGGCAGTCACGTGGACAGATGCCTTCTCAAAAGATTCAAAAGCGCCAGTTGATTCCACCGCTACGTCAATTTTTAAATCTTTCCATGGAAGTTTCGCCAGCTCTTTTTCTTGGAGAACTTTTATTTTCTTGCCATCAACGATCAGAAGACCATTTTCTTTGTCGCTGGCAACTTCTTTGTCATAGGTTCGGTAAACTGAATCGTATTTCAAAAGATAAGCAAGATTCTCTATATCGCCAAGATCGTTTATTGCGACGATATCCAATCCTTTTCTGCCAAAAGCCTGCCGGAAAAACAACCGACCGATTCTCCCAAAACCATTTATAGCTATCTTTGCCATTTTTGCATTACTAATTTTATTTGCGCGACTTCTTTAATACGGGAAAGATAGTCAAAAACTGCTTTAAAGTTTGCGCGCGTCTCTTTTCTAAAATCTGAAAATCCATTGGCCAAATCATCAATCTTTTCATCAAACTTCTTATCTAAAGCCGCGTGCCCCCCTAAGACTTGTTCAAACTTTGATTGAATATCTTCCAAAATAACTCCCAGATTTCCTTCAGTTAATGATTTAAATTTTGGTTTTCCCGAGGCCATATCTTTTATTATAAAGTAGAAAAAAGAGAAGTCCAATACTCATAGTAACGATGCTGTAAATAAACGCTGGTGCGGGACCAAAAAATGTCCAAAGAGAACCGCCGATTAGACCCGCCAAAAGAGAAGAGATGCCCACCGCGGCGTTGAGAAAACCTTGGCCACTGGCTAATTGTTCACTCATTACTAATTTACTGGCCAGCGCCCGCTCTACTCCGTCGGTCATTGCCGAATAAACACCAAAAATTATAAAAGAGAAAAAAACGCCAATAGGATTATTGAAAAAAATAAGCGCTGAATATCCGATTATAGCGAAAAGAAACCCCAGCATTAAAACTTTTTCTTCGCCAATTTTGTCGGATAGCCGGCCAAAAGGAATAGCAAAAATTACAAAAGATAAACTATAGATAAAATACATAACCGGAATAGAAATCGCTTCCAAACCAATTATGGGAGATTGTAACAGCACAAGCCCAAGAGGCAAAAAACCTAAACCAAAGAGAAAAACAGCCAGAATATAAAATTTGAAACTGGCGCTAAATTCTTTCAGAGAAAATGTAAAAGGAATTTTCCTGAGCGGTTTTTCGGGATCGCGCGGAATGTCGCGCACGAACACAAATGCGAGCACCGCTAAAATTCCAAACAGAAACCCCATGAAAAAAAGCAAACGATAATTATAGGCAAGAAGCGGCAATAAAATTACGGCGGCGAGAGGCCCCAATGCGCCGCCAATAGTATCCATGGCCCGATGATAGCCGAATGACCGCCCAACTTCGCTTCGTTCCACCGATTCGGAAATAAGAGCGTCGCGCGGCGAATCCCGAAACCCTTTCCCCACCCGATCAATCGCGCGCAACGCGAAAACGTGCCAAAAATTCGCAACCAATGAAAGCGCGTAGCGCGTCGCTGTGGATAAACTGTAGCCGATCACGGATAAAATTTTCCGCTTGCCAATGCGATCCGAAAACCAGCCCGCAAAAATTTTTAAAAAACTCGCGAGAGCGTCCGCGAATCCTTCAATGAACCCAACGAATACAGGCGGCGCGCCTAAAACAACGGTTAGAAAAGCCGGCATGACGGAATAGACCATTTCCGAAGAGAAATCGTTAAAAAGGCTTACTAATCCAAGAAAGAAAACATTGGGAACGAGACCGAAGATTCTGCGCATTATTTTAATGTTACCATTTCTCCAATTTCCATATTTAAGTCATCCGCCTTGCCGGCATTTATTTCCAGTACCTGATCAACTTGGCTTGGCGAAGGATAAACTCTTGGCATTGGGCTGGCGTCCGGAGGGACATTTTTTTCCAAACCAATTATCTTGCCATTTTTAATCCAAATAATATCTAGCGGAAATTTCATATTTTTCATCCAAAAGCTCTGTGACGCCGGTTGCTCAAAAATAAACAGCATTCCGCGATCCGGTTCCAAACTTTCCCGATTAGAAAGACCTTGCGAACGGCTAAAAACATCATCGGCAATTTCAACTTGGAAAATATGGCCGCCGATTATAATTTCGCGAATCGGCGATTGTTCGTTCTTTTTAGTCGCTAAGAAAATTACCGCGACGGCCGCAAAAACGATAAAAAGAAAAAAGCTAAGCAATATTTTTTTCATGGATCCCGTTAGAAGTAGAACTTATAATTTTTTATTTATATTCATTGGGCAGTGTCGGCCGCATTGATCGCCATTTCTAACGGGATGGATCCCGTTAGAGACAGGTCATCGATAGATGACTGTAAACCAGCCGATTATATTGCATCGATGTTTTAATCTTTTTAATTATGTCTTTAATAATAATCATGTATAGATGTCTCTAACGGGATGGATGGATAAGCCGGAAAACTATGATTCCAAAAGCTACTGCCACGTTAAGCGACTCTTTTCTGCCACGCATCGGGATTTCTAAAATTTTATCACACTTCTTCAAAATTGATTGTGAAAGACCTTTAATCTCATTACCTAAAACCAAAGCCACCTTGCTATCACGCGTGATAGCAGTTTTGTAATAGGGAATCGATTTTTTGGACTGTTCGATGGCGAAAATTTTGTAGCCTTCTTTTTTTAACCAGTCAATCAACTTCAGGGTGGCCTGTGGTGAGCTTGCGCGTAGTGAGTCTGTCGAATCTGTAGAGCCACACCTAGCCCAGGGCACTGTTTTTTCCGCGCCAAGCGAAACTTTTTCTAGTTGCGGACGGATTTTTCCAAAACGGTCTATTGGCTCTGGCGTAATGCCGCAAAGATATAATTTTCCAACGCCAGCTGCGTCAGCTGTTCGGAAAATTGATCCGACATTATGAAGGCTTCTAATATTGTGCAGTATGACAACCATTACTCAATGGCCACTTTTTTCATAATCACCGGCTCTAGCGGACGATCGTTGGCTCCGGTTTTAACCAAACCAATTTTATCCACCACTTCCTGCCCTTCAATTACCTTGCCAAAAATAGTGTAGTTGTTCGGCAAAGGATAGTCTGCCAGCATCACGAAAAACTGGCTGCCATTAGTATCGGGCCCGGAATTGGCCATCGCGACAACGCCTTTTTTATACCCGTCTCGGTAAGATTGTGCCGCCGGATTTAACTCGTCTTCAAATTTATATCCGGGGCCGCCGGTTCCATTGCCGCTGGGATCTCCGCCTTGAATCATAAAACCGGAGATAATGCGATGAAATGTCAGGCCGTCATAATATCCTTTTTGCGCTAGGGTCGTAAAATTGTTAACGGTTTTTGGCGCGTCATCAGCGTAAAATTTAAATTTGAAACTGCCGTAGTTTGTTTCAATGACGGCATATTGCTGATTAATCTGTTTGTCTTTTGGCATAATTAAGTAAAATCCGAGTCCCGCGAGCGCCGCTGGAATTAGGAGTAATAAAATTAAATTTCTCATGATTGTGAATTTTGCGGATTGGGAACTACGGCGGATTTAAAATCACTCTGACGTTCAATGCTCTTGCCCGGGACAAATCCAGAAATGCCGTCCGCGCTATAACTCACGCTGTTCACTAATTCCCCATTATTAATACTGATAGCAGCGGCGGTATTATTCAAGCTCCCGCTTGCCCAAACCATGTCCGCTTGCGGCGAGCCAGCCGAACCACTTCCCAGCCAAATTAGGAAAAATCCATTTGGCTTGATTACGTCTCCAGATTCAAAATTTTTCTTTGTTAAACTGCCGCTTGAAGAAACGTGCTGAATGGACCAGCTGGAAATGTCCACAGTTTCGTTGTTGGGGTTATAAAGCTCAATAAATTCTTTTCCGGAATCACTGCCTTCGGCGTCAAAAAAGATTTCATTGATAAGTATTTTCAATGAAGGGTTGGGACTTGCTTCCGAAGCCGCTGGCTGTGACTGCGGCGCCGGAGCGCTGGACGCCGATACAATGGCTTTCGCGACAAGCGTATTCTCTGATTTTGGCGTTCCGTAATCTCCGTTATGCCAAGAAAAATCCGCCGCCCTTGCCATTGTCCATTTGTAATTATTGTCTCCGGCAGGCCAATCGGGCGAAGCGAAAACTTCGTCAATTAAATTGCAATTTCCGTCAAACAGCCGCAACCCTTCTCCCGCGTTCTCTAGCGCGCCGGAATAAATCTGATCCGCGTCAACTTTTGGGATAGAATTGTCGTCAGTTCTTTCCAAAAGATAAAATCCGCCGCCAGAAAGTTTTCCGCTTAAATTAACTTTGATTTTTTCTTCCTTATCAATTAGCTGATAATTAGAAATATCAATTTCTAAATAGGAGTTGTTTTTAAGCTCTATCCATTCGTCGTTACTGCTGTTAGCCGAACCCATCCAGGCAACTTCATTGATTATCAAGTTTTTCCGCGTTGGCGATTGGTTAGTTTCAAAAACGCATTCTTTCGCAATAATTTTTGGAATCGGCTCCGGCGCTGATTTCGGCGTTATTTCTGGAACTTTTTCCGCGATAACCGGCGCTTCAACTAATTTATCAATTTTATTGATGATATTGGCGGTAGCTTTCTTCTTCGCTGGCATTGTTGGTGTTACCGGTATCTCGGTAACAGGAACTTCTTGAGAAACTAAATAAATATCATGGGCAATGTAACTACCCATGGCCACAACAATAATGGAAAGCAAAATTACTAGCAGATTCATGATCCTTCCGAGTTTATCGTTCTAAAATATTCTGTCAATTCCTTGGTTGCGTTTTACTCGCATATGCGAGTAAAACGCAACTCCTTTTTAATTAAAAAAGAATCTTTTTGCTTCCTCCTTGCCATCAAAATCGTTGACTTCAACAATACGAACATAGGGGCTAATTTTTAAATATTCTGTAATGAAATCTATTTCGTCTCGACAAGGGTATGGATAAATCCAAACACTTTTTTGCAATAAATAAAATCCAAGAGTTTTTAGTTTATAGCGCCAAATCTCTCGTTCTCTAATAAACTTTTTAGGCAGATCGAAAATGATGAATTGCCATTTGCCATCCCATTTCCGGAAATCTCGCATTTGAAAATCATCAAATTTATATTTTAGAATCTTTTTCTGCCCATTTTCTGATAGGACTATGCGAGTTGTACCATCGGGAAATTCTTTTTCTTCTATCAATCTAGACCTTCTCAATGACTGAAAAGTTTTGCGTATCCGATGACGCCTATACTTGTTTTGTTTTTCGTACCAATCTATAAATACCTTTGCCACCACCCCAAAACCAGGAGCTGCCGCTAATAGAACCGTAAGGCTGGCAACAGCACCTATACTGGCTATTCCCAATAAAATTTCTTTCACTAATTTTCCGTCAAATTTACCTTTCGACATTGGTTGCTATTATCCAGCATATGCATAGTAAATGCAACTTATAAAATTTTCACACGAAACTTTCACGTAATCACAGAGTGGTTGCAAGATAGAATCTCAAATGTTTTTTGGACCATATCGGGCCGGCGTAATCCACGCCAACGCGAGAGCTGGCCATGATATTGGATTTTTTAATTTTTATTCCCCTGTCTTCTATCCAAAGTCCGGTTTTGGCGTTAGCTATTTCATTATTAAACTTCTTGCCTATCTTAAAAAATTTTGTTAAGCGGCCGGGGCCATTGATGAATTGGACAGCGCGAATTAAAATAGCGGCAGGAAAATTTCTTGGGCCAGTAACAATGTTCAGCATCCAATGGAAACCATAAACAAGATAAACATACCAGCGTCCTCCTGCTCCAAACATCGGATAGTTTCTTTCTGTTATCCCTTGATAAGCGTGAGAAGCGCGATCTTTAGCCCCTTCATAAACTTCAACTTCCGTGATCATCGCAACAATCGTTTTATTGCCAATTTTTCTCACTAAGTATTTACCCAATAATTCTTTTGCCGCTTTTATGCCGGAACGATTAAAAAAAGAGGGCCGCAAAATCATGTTGTGATATAATTTAATCATGATTAAGATTTTTGTCACGCGCCAAGTGCCGGATGAAGGATTAAAAATGCTGATAGAGAAAGAATACAAGGTGAAAATTCGCAAAAAAAACAGTGCCATTTCTAAAGAAGAGCTGGCCGCGGAGCTCAAAAAAGGATATGACGGTTTATTGTGCTTGCTCACCGATAAAATTGACGGAGAAATAATGGACGCGGGGATGCCCAGATTAAAGATCATCGCTAATTACGCGGTTGGTTTTGACAATATTGACGTGCCGGCTGGCAAACAAAGAAATTTGCTGATAACCAATACTCCCGGACCGGAAATCACCGAATCAGTGGCAGAGCACACATTCGCGTTAATGCTGACTCTCGCGAGAAGAATTGTAGAGTCGGATAAATTCACCAGAAAAGGAAAATATAAGGGGTGGGAGCCAATGCTGTTTCTGGGAACGGATGTTTATAATAAAACGCTGGGCATTGTCGGATTAGGAAGAATCGGCTTCGGAGTCGCGCAAAGAGCGGCGAAGGGGTTCAAAATGAAAGTTTTATATCATGATGTTAAGCGCAATGAAGATTTTGAGAAAGAGTTCGGCGGGGTTTTTAAAGAATCGCTGGATGAACTCCTAAAAGAATCGGACTTTGTCAGCTTGCATGTTCCGCTTTTGCCATCCACGCGGCATTTAATTTCCGAAAAACAGCTTTCCATGATGAAGCCGAGCGCCTTTTTGATTAATACCGCGCGCGGCCCCGTTGTTGATGAAAAAGCGCTCCTAAACGCTTTGCGAGATAAAAAAATCGCGGGAGCGGGTTTGGACGTTTTTGAATGCGAACCATCTATTGATTGTGATCTTTCCGACCAATTGGAATTAAGAAAAATGCCTAACGCGGTTTTAACGCCGCACACCGCCTCGGCAACCGTTGCCACCAGGCAAGCAATGTCCCGAACCGCGGCTAAAAATATAATAGAAGCGCTGGAAGGAAGAACGCCGCCGAATTTGGTTGCTTAGCTACTCGGTTGCTTTGGGATTGGTTTTATTGGCTTATAGATTTCTGGATCTATCGTTCTTTCAAAACAAACTAATCCTGCTCCGTGATCCCAAACTTCTGAAGCATAATAAGGTTCAAATCTGGCAGGTTTTGGAGTTCCAGTTTCCAGGCCAATGTTGGGCCTGGCAAAATTGGCGCAAAGCGCGAAGGATAAATTATTATTGATTTTATATTCATAAGCGGCTCCCGATTCCGGATCAGTTGGAATTCTGACGCCGCGAATGTTGTCTTCAAGATTGCTAAGGGCAGCCGGCAATTTGCTTTTGTTAACCCAGTAATTGATTATTTCCGATTGCAAAAACTGCAGGTTTTGAACTCTCTGTTCGTCAAAACGGCGCAAACGGGCTTCTTTTGGAGAACCGACAATGAAAAAACCAGCCAGAACGGCAGTTGCGACAATGACGATTATTGCGTAAACGAAGTATTTCATAATTTAATTATCATTCGGTTTTGTATCGCCTAATGTCCTGCAGATAATATCCAAAAACGCTTCCGGCGACAAATAAGACCGCTAAAACTTTCAAAATGAAGCGCAGAGTTAATTCGCCGCCCAGTAAATTAAAAATCAAAGTTACTAAATCGCCAATGATAATCAGAGCGGCGGCAAAAAGCGTGAAATAGATCAACCATTTTCTAATCCCCAGATTGCGTTTCAAGGAATTGGCTTTATAACTTCTATCCAACAGCCAGCTCACCCAAATATAGATTGGAAAAACTACAATGAGCGACGCGATGGACCAGCGAATTCCGCTATAGGCAGACTGCAGGGCATAGTAGCCGGCGCCGTCGGGAGCAACCGGATCCGGAAGCAAAACATTAACATATTGAAAAATTAAAACTAAAAAGCTGATGGCGCTGGTGTAAAGAGCCGCTATTGATAACAGGTGCAAAAACACGTCTTTTGGGGAAACTTTGGTCATATAATTTTGACTTACTCTTGTTTATTTAAGTATTCGTAGATATTCAACACTGCTTTAACAGCGTCGCCGGCAGAAACATTGTTTTGTTTATATAAAACGTCCGCAACATCTCCCGCCGCCCAGATGCCGTCTTGAGAAGTTCTTTGAGTTTTATGGTCAACTACGATTTCGCCCCAGTTGTTCGTCTGGACTAAATTTTTTACGAAATCGGCATTGGGAATAGATCCGACCTCCACAAAAACGCCATCCAGCTTTATATCTTTAATTGCGCCATTAGTCAAATCTTTATATTGGAGGCCGGCAACAAATTTATCGCCAAGAATCTTTTGAGTTTCCGCGTTAAGAATAATTTCTACCCGTTTGTCGGATTTTATTTTCTCTTGAGTGATCGGATCGCCTTTAAGCGCGGCAGAGTGATCCAATAAATAAACTTTGGGAGAATAAGAAAGCAAGTCCACAACCGCTTCCAGTCCGGCATTGCCGCCGCCCACGACCGCCGTTACTTTTCCTCCAAAAATTGGCGCGTCACAGGTTGAACAATAAGCTACGCCTCTGCCTTCCAATTCTTGCTCTCCGGGAACTCCAAGTTTCCGCCTGCGGCTTCCGGAAGCAATCAAAACTGTTTTAGTTTCTAATTCTTTTCCGTTTTTGGTCGCCGCCTTAAAACCATTTTTGCTTTTTTCTATTTTCACGACTGAATCGCCGGCGGCAATCTCCACGCTTTGCTGGGCGCGCAAATGTTCTTCCAGTTTTTTGGCCCAATCAAAACCGGAAACAGATTTTTCCCCAATCCAATTTTGGATGTCGGCTGAAACCAAAGATTGCCCGCCGAATCCTTCAGCGATTAAAACAGTTTTCATTTTTTTTCGGCCCGCATAGACGCCAGCCGCGACGCCGGCAGGCCCGCCGCCTATGATGAGCAAATCGTACATAATTTTAAATCCCCAACGCCTTTCTCAACTCTCCTTCATTGAATCCGACAATAATCTTTCCATCAATTTCAATCACCGGCACGCCCATCTGGCCGGATTTTTTTACCATTTCCTCGCGCGCCTTCATGTCAGTCGCGACATTAAATTCCTCGTAATTAACATTATTTTTTTTGAAAAACTCCTTTGCCATTTTGCAGTAAACGCAAGTGGGGGTGGTGTAGATTTTAATAGTTTTAGCCATCTTTTTATTATGTAATATAATAATTAAAATTCAAAAGGCAAAAGCATAGTTATTCTTCTCCGAATAGCCCCCAGAAAGACGAAAGGGAAATTAAAACTCCGCAAATAATGGCATTCCAAAGCGCGGGAGTGACATAAGCGTAGCCAAGCGCCCAAGGAGACACCAAAACCCAAATTCCAATAATTAACTGAAGCCAATAAATTGATCGCATAGTTTTATTATAACAAAATATCCCCGATTTGGGGATACTTTGTCACTGCTTAAGCAGCGTCACGTCGAAAAGATGGTCGGGGTCTGAAGTTCTGCATCCTTGAGCGATGGCAATCACGGCAGAGCAACTTGTCTAAGCGAGAAGGATCTGGCTCAAACGGAAGCTCGGTGATTGGATTATTGCACTTGGAGCAGGTCCAATTTCCCTGGTACATCTTTCGAGGTCCTTGATTAAATTCCATTTTGTCTCGAAAAACTTAACGCCCTTTATTTTTTAATTAACGTTTAGCGATTGAGTCAAAATGGGTCGTTTGTACTTACCAAAATGCTCTTAACTAAACTGAAATCTATTATACTCCTGCCTAATAAAAAAGTCAATAGGGGCCCTACAGACCCAATAAGGACAACGCTTCTTTTAAGCCGTTATATGAAGCGCTTAGCAATAAGAATTCGTCGGTTAGGACGTAATTAAAAGCGGCTCCGGGAGCGCTTGCTACGGCATAACGAGTTACGTGGCCTCCCGCTTTGCCATCCTTAAAGGCCCCAAAGGCGCCCGGATTTTCAACATAAAATCTGGATAAATCCAACAAATTTTCTATTGACTGGAGCGATTGTTTAACTGACGCGGAATCTGCGCTCGGCTTCAATTTCGCGACATATCCGGGCCAAGCGCCATTTTGGTCGTAATAAAGAAAGGCGGTGAAATCATCTTCAAACAGATTGGCTGGATCTAGCGTAGAAAAAGCTGGCTCAAGAGCAGTTAAGTAATCGCTGAATCTCGCTTGTCCATTTTCGTCAGATAAAACAACTTCCTTAACTTGCTGATCCGGCAACTTATCAGCGGCTTCGTCTTCTAAAACCGCATTGATTTCCGCGACAACTACCTCGTCTGGATCATTAATGAAATAAGACTGATGCGCGTTCTTTTCCGGTTCGGGAGCCGGAGCGGATGGCGGCGCAGTTGAAGTTGGAACAGTAGGGGCTGGCGGTGGAAATACTAATGGGAAAACAACAAAATAAACCAAAGCTCCGACACTGCCAATTATAATGGCTATGGCTAACGAAAGCAGGATTGTCTTGAAAACATTCTTCTTCGGAGGAACCTCCGCTAAAGATTCGGCAGTCGGGCTAAAAACCGGCTCTTTTTCCATATCCCCCTGCATAGTACGGACAGTTAAATCTTGCCCGGAAACTGGCGCTCCTTCTGTCGGCAAATTAAGGGGTGGCATCGGAGGGAGTTCCGGCTGGGCATGGCGATCAGGCGCTTCCGCGCTATCGCTCAGCTGAACCGGAGTTCCTGCTCCACCAACTGGCGAAGAAGGTGCTTTCGGCCATTCACCGCTTTGTTGTTGATTGGGATCCATAATCTTATATAGTAATTTTACCATATGTTACGGGAGGTATGTGGATAAGTATTGGAAATGGAAACGAACTCCATCTTCCTTAAGCGCCTCTTCCACTATCATTGATGATAGTGGTGAATTGGGAAAGCGAGTGAATGGATGATGGGAAGTGGAGGATGATGGAGGGTGCTGCCACTATCATTGATGATAGTGGGAAGCGATGACTGGAGGACGAAAGAGTGGAAATTATTTCACTGCCACTATCATTGATAGTAGTGATATGTCATAATGCGCATTATGAAAAAAGATGAAAACGGTGCGCCGATTAGAGGAATGGAGGCTGAATTATGGATGGAAAGTTTGTGGCAAGAAATAATTAATAAAATTTCTCAAGAAAAATCGAAAGAGATCGTCGGGCAAATTTTAGAGAAACTCATCAGTGAATCGGAAAAGAAAACCATACTCAAACGATTGGGCGTTCTGGCTCTTATAAAATCCGGCAAAAGCTACAAAGAAATTAGCGAAATTTTGTGGTTGTCTCCCAATACCATCAGCACTATTAAGAAAAATGTGTTTGATACTAATAAAAACTACAAAAGCTATCTGGCATTCTATGGCGGCCCCAGAAAGTATAGTGAAATAAGTAAAATGGAGAACAAAAAGTCATTACTCGGGGGACTGTTTAGCGATATTGATTTATGGGATCTTTTGATAAATCCACCGAGGCCTCAAGGTATTGGATTGATTGATTCCAAAGGTGTACCAAAAAGACGAAGAAAGTAGTGGGCTACTCCGCTATCTTCAATGGTAGTGATAACCAAGTAATTTTCTCATTTGCTTTTTTCCATCTCCTCTTCCCTATCCCCTTCTTTTTGTTTCTATTTTTTGTCTCTAATTCCCCACTATCATTGATGATAGCGGGGAATTAGAAAAACGGATGATAAGGAGGGTTGAAGATGGGGTGAGGAAAAGTAAACGGAGAATTTTTTTGTTGGCACTATCATTGATGATAGTAGGAATTTGAGTGATCGAAAGAGGGGGAGAGGAAGAAGAATAGAAGGAGGAAAATAGGAAAAACAAACGAGAAAATTCTCGTCAATTATAGCGTAAAGTGGAAACCAATGGGCGCTATCATTGATGATAGCGGGGAATTGGGAAAGCGAGTAAATGGGTGATGGAAGTTAAGGATGATGGAGGGGTGATTTCACTGCCACTATCATTGATGATAGTGGCGAGTGGAGGAGGGAAAATATTTGAGACTATTCCCTTTGTTGCTATTTTTCACCTCAAATCTTCCCACTATCATCAATGATAGTGGAGGGGGCGAGGGTCTATTGAGAGCCAATTATATTGAGACCAACGAATCTTTAAGTAAATTAGATATTAGTAATTCTATTGAGTTGGCGATGGTTCGGGAGCCGGAGCTGGTTCAGACGTTGTCGTGGACGTTGTCGTGAGTGATGGTTCCGGTGTCGGTTCGGAAGTGGGTGTTGGAGCAGGTTCAGTGGTTGAGGTTGAGGTTGTGGTTGTGGTTGTGGTTGGTTCGGCACTGCTTGTCCCGAGCGAAGTTGAGGGGCTCGCCGCAGATGGTTCTGTTGGAGCTGGCGCCGGTTC
>CAYIBZ010000007.1:13382-24153 GCA_964361795.1 uncultured Candidatus Saccharibacteria bacterium | reverse complement strand
TGAGATCTAAAATGCGTTATTGCAATAACTCCTTAAGTTGCGCGTTGATTTCCAAGAACTTTTTATAGGCGGATTTGATTTTGACGAGAGTCAGTTCCACTAAATCCTGAATAGAATTTTCCGGTTCTTCGTCAGAAGCAGAAAGCAATATTTCTTTGGCTTCGCTGATAAGCTCTTTAGCTTGCTTAAGGTCGGCGCTGGATGAACCAAGCAGGCCCTGAAGCCGGAATTTCTTTAATAATTTTATATCTTTCAAACGATTGAGATCGCCGCTAATCCGCTCAAAGCGGTTATTGGCTAATTCTAAAAATTCCTCGCCTTGAAAAACAAGGAGAAAATCAATCACTTTTTCTATTCCCGGATTAAATATCTCATTACGCCAATTTTTAATTTCAACGCCAATCTGTTTAACGACAGCCGCTTCCCGGGCTTCTTCTAATGCCGCTAAAGCATTTTCATAATAAGCTAAAAATTTTTCCAAAGACGACAGTAGACTTTCCCGCAAATCAACAAACCCCGGCTCCAATCCTTCTAAATTTTTAAGGCGATTGTAAAAATTTTCTGTCCGGCTGATGGAGAAATCCAAAACTTTCCGCAGGGCATTTTTGCGGTTGGCGAGATCGTCTACCTCTTTAACTTTTTCTACGCTATCGGAAATATCTTCAATGATGGATTTCAAGACTCCCGATTGAGCTCGAGATTGAGTTGCCGGCAGTGATAGCGCCAGCGCTACCAGCAAGCCGATTGAGAATTTAGACATTATAATGTGAGTTCGTCTAATAATTCGTCTATTTTTTGGCCAATAGCTTTATCGTTTTGAGAAGAATAGGAAATCTCATCCAAACGAATTTGAAAATCCAGATTGTTTACTTCGTTTCTTAATTTAATATCGTTGAGATTGGATAAGATTGCCGGGGAAACTCCTTCTAGATTTGAATAAGTTAAGCCCCCAACCAAAACGAATAATAATAAACTGGCCAAAGTCAGAGCCGCGCCCCACTTAAAGCTTTCCAATAAACTGGTCCGCAAATCATCAAAACCAAATTTATTTTGACGAGCGGATAAAATTAAATCCTTGGAACGTTTAAGAAAACCTTCTTCCGGCGCTATAGATTTTATCTTTTTTAAAATTTTAGATAGTTGTTCCTCCATCCCGTTAGAGACAGGTCGTCGATAGACGACCGTAAACCAGCCGATTATATCGCATCGACGTTTTAATCTTTTTAATTATGTCTTTAATAATAATCATGTATAAGTGTCTCTAACGGGATCCATTTTCTTTTAATAACTTTCTTAGCTCTTGAATGGCCCGATATTGGATCAATCGGACAGACCCGACGCTCTTGCCGAGTATTCCGGCAATATCGTCATGAGAAAGATCTTCAACAAATTTCATAATCAAGACGTCTTGCTGTTCCGGACCCAGCTCTCCAATCAATTTCTGAATCAATTCCATACTTAGCGTTCTCTCCAAATCATTTTCAGTAACACCGACTACTTTCACTAAATCTTCGTCAATCGCGTCAATGTCGGAATGAACCTTCCTAGTCCGATAATGGTCTATAATTTTGTTGCGGGCAATTTGATAAAGCCAGCTGGAGAAAGGGAATCCTTTGGGCTTGTATTTTCTAAGATTCTGCCAAGCGCTTAAAAAAACGTCATGAGTTAAGTCTTCGGCCACAGATTTTTCAGTCACTTTTAATAAAATAAAACGGTAAATCTGCGGCGTATAATGATCGTACAAATGGCCAAAATAGGCTTGATTCCCCTTCTTGGCCCCCTTAATTAGATTATTCTCTTCCTCTAACATATATAACGAACGGGCGGGCTATTAATTACCCACCGCTCTTTGAAAGATTAGCACAAAAAAAGGCCTTCAGCTACCCTTCCGAAAAGAGAGTAGGATCCAAACCAGAATCAGATTGAGAAGTCAAAAAATGAGGCGATTTCAAGACGCGACGACGAAATTGTACCTGTTGGCACATTGAGGAGGAGCAACGAAGAAATCGCCCATTTTTTGACTTCCCGCTTGGCGGAGCGAATTCAACGAATCTTCTTTGTCGCTCGTCGCTCACGTACCACAAGGTACGCATCGCTCCTCGCTTCGTGAATCTTCGCCGAATTCGCTTCACTCAACTAATTCTGGTTTGGATCCTGCTCTCTAGGGAGATTAGAAAAATGGCGGAACTCGCCAGTACGATAGACGGACCCGGAGGCCAATTCAGCCAATTGGAGAGGAAAACTCCAATTAAGACGCTTAAAATCCCGAATAATACGCTTAACAACCCATAAGTCCGAAGATTGGAAGCAATATTTTTGGCGGCGGCGGCCGGAATTATTACTAAAGACCCCATTAAGAGAGTGCCAACCACTTTAACTCCTAAAGCTACGATAATCGCGACTAAACCAAGAAACAGCAAATCAATCTTGTCTGTTTTCACTCCTTGAGACTTTGCCAAATCCGGTGAAATCAGTCCCAAAACCAGTTTATCGCGAATCAAACTCATAATCATTAAAACAGCCGCAGATAAAGCGACGGCAAAAATGCCATCTACTGATTGAACCTTGGAAATGTCGCCGAATAAAGCCTCAAGCAGTTCCGGCTCTGGAGTAACGAGAACGCCAATGGCGAGCGAAAAAGTAAACATTAGGCCGACAACCGCTTCCGTTGGCAGAGTTGTCTTTCTTTGAATTGACCAAATGGCAATGACGCCTAAAGCCAATGCCACGAAAGCTCCCAAAAATGGATTAATCTTGTAAGTTAATGCTATGCCTATTCCGGGAAGGGCCACGTGAGAGAGCGCGTCCCCCACTAAAGACATCCGCCGCAATACCATGACAGACCCCAAATAGCCGGAAGCCGCTCCGACAAAAATTCCAACAATCAAACTTAAAATTAGATTGTAATCTAAATTAATGGCCATGGTGATAAACTCCCACTTCGGTTCCGTAGAGCTGTTCAAGAGCGGAAGAATTTAAAACATCTTTAGGAGACCCGTAGCAAATTTTTTCTTTATTAATACATAGAACCTGATTGGCATATCGGTAAACTACATTAAGATCGTGAGAAATAAGAAGAATGGAGAGATTGCTTTTCTTTCTTAATTTTTCCAAAATCGAGTAAATAGTTTCCTCTCCGCCAATATCAACGCCGGCAGTCGGCTCGTCAAATAACAAAACGTCCGGATGGCCAACGACGGCATAAGCAATTAAAATCCTTTGCAATTCTCCGCCAGACAGGTCGCCCATTTTTCTGTCCAACAAATGATGGCTTAAATGATGTTCTGAATGGTGGCCGCTCTGGCCAAGCACTTCCAGCGCTTCCAGCAACTCTCCCTTAGGAGCGTTTTTGAATCCCAAAAAATCTCTGACTGTTATGGGCAAGTCTTTGCCAACGCTAAGTTTTTGAGGCACGTATCCTATTTTCACGCCCGGCTGCCATTCAATTTTTCCTTCGTAGGGAATCAGTCCCAGTAATGTCCGAAAAAGCACAGTCTTGCCAGCGCCGTTGGGGCCAATAATCGCGACAATGTTTCCTTTTTCTACATCAAAAGACAGATCGTTAAGAACTTTCAAAGTGTCAAACCGGACGTTCAGATTTTTTACTTGGAGAATGGGAGACATCCCGTTAGAAGTGGAACCCATTTTGAATAGAACCTTTTAATATCATAACTTTTTTATTTCTACCCGTTTGGCAGTAACGGCCACATTGGGCGTCACTTCTAACGGGAGACATAGTGGGAGTTTATCATGAACGTGGTAAAATATAAACATGCATAAATTGATATCTTTTGTTATCTCCGAGTCTCCAAAAGCCAAAAAAGGCGCTCTTTTGGAGCAAAAACCGGTTCAAAGCGCGCCGCAATATTATGAGATCTCAATCCCTCAACAATTCGCCCTCGGACAGGAGAAAGTTAAAATTAACAACAAAGAAATAACTTTTTTTGTCCGTTCTTATCCGCCGGAAAATATTTTAGTGGAGGCGTCGGTTGAGGTAGATGACATTTTCTCTCTTCAAACATTTGACCTTCGGGAAAAATTAGTTGATAGCTGTCAAAAAATTTCCCAAAAATACGGCGGCAGTTTGGAACTTAGCGAAGAATACTCCGTTGCCTTGGTCTCCGGCTATGAAGGAGACCCGGAACAATTCTTAAGCAAAAAACAAGCCATTTCCGCTTTCTTGAAGTCTGAAAAGGAGCTTTTAGATGAAAACGAGATAGATTACACTCTCTCCAAACAAATTAAATACGCGAAAGACGACTTGGTAATCGTGGATTGGGACGGCGCTTTTGTTTTTGACACTAGCGGCCAAATTGACGACATCATAGATCTCTTTCAGGTCGCTAATCTTCAGCTTCTCCGCTATCGGGTGTTAGATCGGGAATTGGACGAAAGACTGGCAAAAACGGCTAAGTTTACTAAAGTAGAAACTAAAATACTGATTCGAAAAGAATTGGGGCGCGCTTTTAAGGAAATGATCGGGGCGCGGTCCAAATCTATATCGGATTTTGAAGCGCTGGAACGGGATATTAAACTAATTGGCGATTGGTATTCCGCCAGATTGCACGATTTGGTTTCCAAAAAATTTAAGCTGGATGAATGGCGAAAAAGAGTTCAGGAGAAAATGGACTCTATTGAGGATATATACAACATTGTATCCGAAAATTTCAGCGTTTCCCGCCATCAGCTTCTTGAACTAGTTCAAATTATCTTGTTTTTTGTTTTACAAGCCGGCTGGTTCGTTCTTCTAATTCTTGAATTTATTTATTTTACGAGGTGACCGGCGGCCTTGATTTTTTCAAAATTCAGAGTAAAATTGAGATGTTCTTTGAATTGCGAGGTAGCTATGCGCGGGCAGACTATTTTCATTCCTTTGACGGCATTGCGCTTCTCCAAAAAATCTGGAAGCGGCGTCTGTCCTCATCGTATTGAGGAACTTAGATCTAAAATCGAAAACGGCGAAAATATTGAACCGATACGGGTCAACATGATTAGCGACGGAATCTACACGATTAAAGATGGCCGTCGTCGCGTCCAGGCGTACATTGCGGCCGGTTTCTCGGAAATTCTGGTTTTCGTTGAGAATCTATTTGAAACAATTAAACGGTTAGCGCGAAACATTTTTCGCATTCTCCCCGGTTCGCTGGGGACTTTTTTATTTTTTGACATCATGTTATTTTTCAAGCAGTAACTGGGGCCCGTAGCTCCGATGACCCAACGCGGTCATCGTGAGTCCCCGATGCGCAAAATGCGCATCGGGATAAAGTGGTATTACGGCGCATTCGTCCCGATTTGTAAATTTTTGATTGTAAAATATAAACGAATTGCATTTCAAAAATTTGAAACAAATCGTGGATCCGCGATAACTTTGGTGGGCTCATAGTAAAGTGGCATTACGCGCCCTTCGCATGGGCGAGGCCCGGGTTCGATTCCCGGTGAGTCCACAGTGAGTCCACCAAAGTTATCGGGACACGGGCGAGGCCCGGGTTCGATTCCCGCCGGTGAGTCCACCAAATTTGATTTTGCTCAGACGTGACGTGAGGAGGGTGGTTAGAAGTTATCCACACCTGTTTTTAGAGAAATAAGGACATCTGTAGTATGATTAAGTCAATGGCCGTTGAGGCTTAAAAGGTCGGTTAATTAAAGAGAACATTTTAATGCTTATTGAAAGTTGGGTAAACGTCTTAAGAGCTTCATTGCAAAATCTATGGCTCACAGTAGCCGGTTTTTTGCCTTCGTTAATAGGCGCTTTAGTAGTTTTCCTCGTTGGTCTAATAGTAGCCGCGGTGTTGGATAGAGTGGTAGAACGCCTGGTTTTTTACTTAAAACTAGATGCCTTATTGAGGAAGCTGGGAGTTGAAGTATATTTGCATAGGGCTAATTTAACGCTGAACGCTGGCCATTTTCTTGGAAAATTGGTTTATTGGTTCTTTGTATTAGCCTTCCTTCTAGCGGCTTCCGATATATTAGGTTTTGTTACTTTGTCCGGGTTCTTGCGAGATGTCCTGAATTATGTTCCGGATGTCTTAGTGGCAGTGTTGATTCTGCTTGCCGCTTTGCTATTAGCTAGACTTTTGAGGGGTTTGGTTGTCAGTTCCGTCATGAGCGCTCAAATTCACGGAGCTAAAGGCCTTGGCACTTTGACCTGGTGGGTAGTGATTGTTTTCGGCCTCTTGACCGCGCTAGTGCAATTAGGAGTAGCCGTTAACATCATCAATACCTTAATCACCGGCTTGATTGCCATGTTAGCTCTCGCTGGCGGCTTGGCCTTCGGTCTTGGCGGCAGAGAATACGCCACTAAATGTCTTCAGAGACTGGAGGACGAAATAGAACATAAAAGATAATAATAGAATCTAGATTCTAACAAAAAATCCCCTTCTGACTGACGGGGATTTTTTGCTTGACATTTAATAGCTTGATGTGCTATAATGTACAAGGCCATATTAAGGAGACGGCTGATGATCAGGATTGAGGATTTGCCGTTGTTCAGAAATCCGAGTTTTCCAAGATTTATTCTCGCTTATCAGAATCTTCTTGGTTCCATCAAAAATACATTTCGCGTCATTGGGGTCTTTCCTGACGGGACGGTTTCAAGAAATGCCGTACTGGCAGAACTGCAAAGGGATTTCATCGTGGAGGAAGTTGCTCAAGGCATAACTGACGAATTGAATCGCCATCAGTCACTGGGACTCATTGACTGGTCTACCACTCCTCCAACCATCAAGCCAGTCTGATAAAGGCTGGCTTTTAACGCTTCTTTCTTAAAAACGTCGGAATATCCCAAATGTCTTCGGATTTTTTCTTGTCTTCAGCGGCGCCATTTTTTTCTTTTTCTTTGACGACAGGCCAATTTTTTTCTTTGCTTAGGCCGTTGCCATTTCCGTTCGTGGAAATAACCGGAACTGCCCTTTCTTCTGAAGGCCTGGAACCAAATAAAGTGGAAACTGACGACTCCAAGCCGTTTTTCATTCCGTTGCCATTGAAACCGGTGGCAATCAAGATAACTTTAATCTGCCCTTTTTTGAGTTTTCTGTCATGGTAAGCCCCAAAGATAATTTTTGCCGACGGGTCAATTGATTCCCCGATGCTTTTGGCGATATCGTGAATTTCGTTCATTCGCAAATCTTTGCCTCCCGATACCGCGAAAAGCAATCCTTTTGCCCCTTCAACGGAAACTTCCAGCAACGGAGAATTAATAGCTTGGTCAACGGCATTCAGCGCTCTTTCCTGCCCCGCCCCCAAGCCAATGCCGACAAGAGCCGGACCGGCGTCTTTCATAATCGCCTTCACATCGGCAAAGTCCACATTAATAATGCCGGGCATGGCAATTAATTCGGATATGCCTTGAATGCTATAACGCAAAACATCATCAATGTATTCAAAGGCCTTGATGATAGGTGTGTCTTTTTGAATAACGCTGAAGATTCTATCGTTGGGCACCACGATCAGAGTATCTACTTTGTCCTTTAGTTTCAGCAGAGAATCCTGGGCTATGCGAGATCGCTGAACGCCTTCAAAAGCGAACGGCTTTGTGACAACGGCAATAGTGAGAGCGCCTAATTCCTTGGCAACTTCCGCGACCACGGCAGAAGCTCCAGAACCGGTTCCGCCCCCCAAGCCCGCCGTTATAAAAACCAAATCCGCTCCTTTAAGAACTTCGGTGATTTCCGATCTGTTCTCTTCGGCCGCCTGCCTTCCTAATTCCGGATTCATTCCAGTGCCCAGTCCTCTAGTGAGATTTTTTCCGATGTAAATTTTATATCTGGCTTGGCAATAATCTAAATCTTGAGCGTCAGTGTTGATAGCGACCAAATCTAAGCTACGGATCGCCAAACTATCCCGCATTCGGGAAATGGCGTTGCCGCCGCCGCCGCCAACGCCAACCACTTTAATTTTTGCGGCGTAATCACTTAATTTTTTAGGTTTAACGGCTGTATTGTTTCCCATGATGATGCGATGCCTAAACGCTCATTGTTTTTAATTGAAGGCCTCGATTTTGCGACCAAGTTTGAGGCGCGCTATGGAATGAAAGATTTAAATATCTTTTTAATAAATTCCGTGAGGAAAAAGCCGGGAGCGGCTTCGGAATTTTCCCTGTCGCCTCCCCATAAAGCCAAACCAAAAGCGCAGGCCAGATCAGGATCTTCGGCCTGGCCCATTAATTCCGAACTATTAATTTCAAACTCGGCGGCGTTGGGAATTCCTATTTGCGCTCCCAACCGCAATTCTTGTTTGGCTAAATCAACTATTCCGGGCATTTTTGCTCCGCCGCCCACTAATACGGCCCCCGCCGGCAATCTTGATGATTTTCCAACGCGCTTCAGTTCATTATTAACAAATTCCAGTATTTCGGCAAGCCGGACTTCCAAGATTTCCGCGATGAATCGGCGACTGATTGTATTCTTGGCCGCCGCGTCAAATTTTCTCATATCAATCATTTCCCGGGCGGGAACTTCTTTCGCCATTGCCGATCCAAGCGTAAGCTTGATGCTGTCAGCCACGGGAATAGAAGTTTTCAAGCCAATGGCTAAATCGTTGGTAGCGCTTCCAGAGCCGATTGGAAACACGGCAGTGTGAATAATTTTATTCTCTTCATAAACGCACAAGCTGGTTTTGCCAAACCCAATGTCAATTAGCGCGACGCCCAAATCCTTTTGAGTCTTAGACAGTATTGAACGGCTCGCGGCTAATGGACTGAAAATCAAACTGGAAACACTGCCGCCGGCGCTTTCCACGCAGCGAGTTAAATTTTTAATCACTGGTGAAAAAGCGTCAATGATTAAACTATTAACTTCCAGCCGATTGCCAATCATTCCCAAGGGATCGGTAACGCCGTCTATGTCGTCAACGATAAATTCTTTAGTAACGGAATGGACGATCATTCTGTTTGGAGGCAATTTGAGAGCTTGAGACGCTTCAATGGCCCTATCAACATCATCATGATGGATTTCCGAGTCCGCCCTGGAAACTGCCACAATTCCTTTTGACGGCTGGGATCTAAAATCCGCGCTGCCAACGCTTAAATAAATATTTTTCAGGGCTCCTTTGGAGACTTGCTTAACTTCGGCGAGCAATTGATTAACAGACCGGGTGGCTTCCGCCAAATCGTCCACTATCCCTCTCCGGATGCCGGCCGACGGCATTTTTAAAATTTTAATTAAGGCGAGCTGGCCGTTTTTTTTCCTTTCGGCTACGATTCCCTTGACGCTTTGCGAACCAATATCAAGACCGAGAATATAATTTTGCATATATCTTTTTTAACAAAGACGCTTCTTTCTTTTGCATTCTAATTGTATCACCTTTCTTTTTGTGGTCATAGCCTAATAAGTGCAAAAAGCCGTGAACAAGCATATAATCCAGTTTCGCTGGAATTTTCAAATAAGGAGATTCTTTTTTAATGTAGTCGGGGTTTAAGTATATTTCTCCTAACGGCTGATAGGCAGTATCTGGGTGCGGGAAATTCTTCGGCGCCGGAAAAGCAAGAACATTTTTCTTCATGAAATCATTGCCGACTAAATAAATTTCTAAAGACCGCTTCCTTAAATCAAAAAAACGAGCCAGTTTTGTGGCCGTCTTTTTGATTATTTGCGCCAGCCGGCGGAATTTTTTATCATACGCTTCCACGACAATTTTCATGATAAAAAATTATTTAATTTTTTCTTTGATAATGCCGCTGATAATTCCGGCGTCGCCTTTCCCTTTAAGTTCTTTCATAACCTCTTTCATTACGGAACCAAAATCTTTAGCAGATACCCTTTTAATGATGGCCTCCACGAGCGGTTCCAGCTCTTCTTTGCCTAACTGTTTCGGCAAATAGCGTTCAATGACGGCCAATTCTTTTTTTTCCTTTTCGGAAAGGTCGTTTCTTCCGCCTTGTTCAAAAGCCAAAATAGAATCTTTGCGTTTCTTGGCCTCGCTTCTTAAAACTTCCATAGCAATCTCGTCAGTCATCGCGAAATCGGGTTTCTTGGCGTGAAGGTCAATTTCCTTATTGTGCAATGAAGCCAATAACATCCTTAAAACACTCAAAGCGCCGCTATCTCCGGATTTCATGGCGGCCTTCATGTCTTCGTTTAATTTTTCTTTCAGCATTATAAAATTCCTAGCTTCTTTGCTCTTTCCAATTCTTTTCTTTTGGTTTCGCGGTGCAAAGCCGATAATTTTCTCTTCAGTTTGTTGGGCGGACGATTAGTAAACCGGCGCCTTTTTGCTTCGCGCAAAACGCCGCTCTGTTGAACTCTTTTGGTAAAACGATAAATCAGCGTACCGGATGATTCGCCTTCTTTTCTTTTAACTTCAATTGGCATTGGATTATAAATTTTGAACTTTTTTAATTTTTTCCGCGATTTCTTTCAGCGATTCTGCTGGAGGATTATTCACTACGGAATGGATGGAAGCGCCCTGATCATTGGAAAATCTGGGCATAACGTGGATGTGCAAGTGGTCAACAACCTGTCCGCTAACCCGGCCATGATTGATGCCGATAGTGAATCCTTCCGGCTTAAAAGCTTTAGTTAGTATACCAGCAATCTTTTTAACAGTCAAAAAGACTTTCCCGACTAAATTATCCGGCAAATCCAAGATATTTTCCGCGTGAATTTTGGGAATAATCATCGTGTGGCCGGGCGCCCGAGGGTGAATGTCCAGAAACGCCAGAGTGTCGGAATCTTCATATACTATTTCGGCTGGAATTTGTTTATTTGCTATTTTACAAAATAGACAATCCATAGTACTCCACCAATATAGCGAATCTAGCGCCAATAAGCCAATA
>CAYIBZ010000007.1:11095-13282 GCA_964361795.1 uncultured Candidatus Saccharibacteria bacterium | reverse complement strand
TTTTTTCTTCAGCGCGCTGACGAATTTTTTAATGGGCACGGTTTCTTGGGCTCCGGTCTTCATATCCCGAATTATAACCGACTGCTCAAAGGCCTCTTTTTGGCCAAAAATCAGCGCCAGCGGAGATTGGAGTTTATTGGCGGTTCTCAATTGAGCGTTCAATGAGTCTTTACCCAAAGATTCTACAACGTCAATCCTTGCCTCTCTCATCATTTCTATTAAAGAAAGGCCCTGTTTCTTGGCAAAATCGCCGATATGAATGAGGAAGATTTTGGACTTGACGCGATTGCCTAAATTAATGTTTTTGCTCTTGATTACTTCAATGAGCCGATCAAGGCCAAGCGCCGATCCAACCGCTGGCGCGTCTTTTCCGCTAATCATATCAATCAGGTAGTCGTAGCGGCCTCCTCCGCCCAAAGCAAAATCAACGCCTTCCGTAAAAATCTCAAAAACCGTCTTGGTGTAATAATCAAATCCGCGCACTAAAAATGAATTGATTGAGTACGGCAATTTGAGCTCTTCTAAAAATTCCAAAACTTTAGTGAGGTGTTTCCGGCAATCCGCGCATAAATTATCAACCATATGCGGCGCCTTATCTTTCAAAGCAACGCATGCCTCATTCTTGCAGTCCAAAAGCCGCAAAGGATTAATTTGCAAGCGGCGCTTGCAATCCTCGCATAATGATTTTTCTTTATTCTTATAATAATCAATGAGTTGTTTTCGGAAACCCGGACGGCACCGCAAACAGCCGATGCTGTTGATCTGCAGATTAAGGTTTTTCAATTTTAATTCTTCCAAAAATCTAATAGAAGCGAGGATAATTTGAGCGTCATAGATCGGATCCTGATCATTGCTGATAATTTCAAAACCCGCTTGATGGAATTGCCGCAACCGGCCGGCTTGCGGCTGTTCGTAGCGAAACATCGGGCCTTCGTAATAAACTTTCAGCGGCTGGCCCAGGTGGCTCAAGCCATTTTCAATGTAAGATCTGGCGATGGGCGCGGTTCCTTCAGGGCGCAAAGCCAGCGTATCGTTTCCTTTGGTTTTCAACACAAACATTTGCTTTTCAACTACTTCCGATGACTCCCCCAGAGGGCGTTCAAAAAGCTCCAGCTTTTCTAAAATTGGGGTGTCTATTCTAAGAAAATTGTAATAACCGGCAATGTCTTTGACCGCCTTGCGGATTTTTTCCCACATCGGCTGGTCAGCCGGCAAAATATCGCGCATTCCTTTTGGAGCGGTAATGAGGCGGGGCTTGGGTTTTTTTTCTGATTTTTTTGACATGTTTAGTAGCTGGGGTTTTCAACGATTCCGATTTGTTTGATTGGCAATAAACGCAGCCGAACAATTCCAATAATGTCTTTTCTGGCGATTGGCCCCCAATTTCGGGAGTCAAAACTATTATACCGATTATCGCCTAAAACAAAATACTGGTCAGGCCCTAATTCTAAATTGACGGAACCGGCAGTGGAGGCAGAATCTTTCAAATAATCTTCGTCCAAAATAATTTCTTTGCCGTTGGAAAACAACCGCAATTTATTTTGCTGAATGATTACGCGATCATTTGGCAGGCCGATGATCCGTTTAATAAAAAAGGTCTTTCGTTCTTTAGGATATCGGAAAACCACCACTTCTCCGCGCTGCGGTTCTCGGAAACGATAAGTTATTTCATCAACTATCAAGTAATTGCCGTCGTGAAATGTCGGTTCCATGCTGGCGCCGCTGACTAAAAACGGCTGGGCTAAGAAAGTTCGGATAATAAAAACCGTCGCAACTGAAATTAAAACCACTTCTAGGATTTCCCAAACTGAAGACCAAAACTTTCGCATTGTTTCTATTATGCACTGCTTTCTTTTTCGCCGCAACAGCGAGATAAAGATTGTGATAAAAAATTACCTGGCAGAGTCTTAAGCAAGACCGTTAGAAAAATCTAACGGTTTTTTATTGCGCTTTTGAGCGGTACCTGTTCTTTTCTCCTGCAATTATAACTTTAAGCATATGAGAGAAAATGCAAAAAGTTGCCAAAAATTCTGGAGAAGGCCGAAGAACCCTTAAAAGAAGCGCTATCTTCAAATAAACCAGAAGAATCTTCGAAGCTTGAACATCCTAAGTTATTCTAGTTGGATTTCATTGATATGCGGCATCACTATTACATGTCATAGTACTATGACATGTAATAGTAGCGAC
>CAYIBZ010000007.1:3690-10995 GCA_964361795.1 uncultured Candidatus Saccharibacteria bacterium | reverse complement strand
GATATGCGGCATCACTATTACATGTCATAGTACTATGACATGTAATAGTAGCGACTGAGGGTTTGAACAGAATGGGTGGTGCCAAGCTATTGAACCATTAACTAGGTTCAACAAGTAAGTGCAACACTTCGGGCACTTGACAAAATATGAAGAAATGTGCTATAATTGGCGGAGAACATGAAAGCCCGCCTATGCTCCGATGGTCGGAACTACGGCGAGGTAAAACCCGCCTATTCCGCCGGTTGGCGGATACGGCAAGGAAAAGGAGGACTCATGAAGGCGGAAGGAAATCCCCCGTTCGTGCGCGGTCCCGGACTGTGCGACCAGATCAAGCGGGCGCGTTCCCACGAGGAGATCGACGCTCTGTTGATGAAGGGAACGTACTTTGACGACGCCAAAAGCGTCACGCGGCGGCGCTGGGCGCGCCTCGCCAATCGCCGGCGCCAGCAGGTCAAGTCCTCGATCGACTAAGAAGGCGATTCCCCTTATCGCTTCGGCGGTAAGGGGATTTTTATTGGCTTTCTATAAATTTTCAAGTTCGAAGAACGATGAAAATTTATCTAGAAAACAATAACCCCGTACTAATTTTACTGTAATCTATAATTGAAAGATTTGATCATACGTCCGCAAAATTTAGTGCGGGATTTATCAAATAATGTTAAAATATAAATTATGAAATTTGCTCCTAAATTAATGATCGGCCTCGGCAACCCCGATCCGGAATATCAAAATACATACCACAATGTCGGTTATTTGTTCATTGATCATTTATTGAAAATTGCCACCGCCAGAGACGGGGTCCCGCCCTCAAAAAATTTAGAAAATGGCGGCGGGAAAAAATTAAAATTGAAAATTATTAAGCCAGATGTCTACATGAACGAATCTGGAAAATTCGCAGCAAAAGAAGTTAAAAAATCCGGCGTAAAACCGGAAGAATTATTGATAGTCCATGACGATAGCGATATTGAACTGGGAAAATATAAATTGTCTTTTGGGCGCGGCGCGGCCGGGCATCACGGAGTAGAAAACGTGCAGGCGGTTTTAAAGACGAAAGATTTCTGGAGATTGCGAATCGGCATCAGACCGGCAGACGAAAAAATCAGGCAAAAAGCCGAAAAGTTTGTGTTGAGGAAGATCTCCGCCGCCGATAAAGAAATCCTCGAACGAGCGTTTAAGGAAATTGCTAAAACTTTAAAGAATCAACCTTAAAATTCAAGCTGAAAGACACTGTGCCGTCGGTGTTAACTTTGATGTTAACTAATGGAAGGACTACGTCTTTGAAGTTTGATTGCTTGGCTAAAGTTTCTTTAAAATTTAACACTGCCTTGTCATTGGAAGCTCGCCCTAAAATTAAAGCGTTGAATTTTTCGTCTACATAAACGCGATCAATAGTAATGTTCCGTCCGGCCAAAGATTGCAGTTTGGCAAATAACGGCGACCAATCAGCGGCTTGTTCCTTTGCCTTGAAAGCTAAGTCAACATTGCGATTGAAATTCCGAACATCGTTTTGATGCTGTTGAATTTCTTCCAGAGGAACCAAAGTTCCCCTGGAAAGGTCGCCGGCTACGGAAGCGCTAATTCTGGCCAAAAAAGAATCGGCAACTAAAAGAACCAAAAATACGAACCCGAGAGATGCTAATATGACGTTGCGCCAAATCGCGATAAAATTCAAAATAGCGTCTCGGTAATATTCTTTTTCCACTCCAACAGCGCTTAAAGTTATAAATCTATCTTTGTATCTAGGCGCTAAACCGCGCAAAGAAGCGCCTAATGCCTGAAACCACGGCGAAGCGAGTCCGGAAAAATCTTTTAAATTTAAAACTTGGACGTCAAAATCTAACTTTTCCTTCTTAATCTCTCCCAAAAAAAATATATTGGAAATGGGGCGGCCTAAACGGGTTGTAGAAAAATTTACCACTTTTTTAACTTCTCTATTAAGAAATTCTCCAACATCTTTTGTGCTTAACTGGCGGCCGCCGACTTCCTCCCGCAAGGATTGCCAAGCGGTAAAGCGATTAAAATAAAGATTGCCATTTTTAACGACCAATAAATTTGCCCCGTCTCCCGATAAATAAACCGCCAGATAGGGCAGGTCCGATAATAATCCGACTCCCTGCTCTTGGATCAGGCGCGCCAAAGACAACGCCGGAAACTCAACCGCTGAAACGCTGAAATTGGCGGCTTTGAGAGCGCCGGTAAATTCATCAATGATTTCTCTATTCGCGAAAGCTCCCAGCAGTTCCAATTGGTCCGCGCTGCCGGCTGGACTTCCCAAAATTTGGTATCCGGAATAGGCGTTATTAATATCCAGCGGCGAAATCATTTGTAAATTTAATCTGGCGGTTTCTTCAAGATTTTTTTCCGCCACAAAAGGCATGGAAAAAACTTGCGTGTAGGCGTCGGATGCCGGCACTGATAAAATCGCGTGAACCGGTTTATTAATATTTTCAATTTGCCGGTGAAGCATTTTCGCGGCCGCGACAAATTGCGGACGATCTTTAATGCGGCCGTCAACAATAATTCCCGGAGGCAGTTGGAGAGAAGCTTTTTTTGCCTTGCCATTTTCAATTCTAACAAAACGCAGAGCGGATTCGGAAACTTCCAATCCCCCAACTATTGGGGCTGGGTTCAGCAAGCTGAAAATTTTTTTAAAATTGAGAGTTTTGGGCATTAGACAGCAATTTCTTGGACTGACTCTATATCTACTTTACCAGTTGTTGGATTGACATTCAAAACGGCTCGTAGTTTTCTATTTTGCAAAAATGCCGCGCCGGAAGATTCAATTTGGGTTTTTCCAATGCCGGCGCAAGTATCTTTGCAAATTGTTATGGCGGCCGTCCGGTTGTTAATGCTTAAAGTGTAAAATGCCGGGCATCCCGCCGCGGGGCAATCTTTGTTATTGATTACTCTAACAATGGCGTCGGCGACGCCCGCTTTAGCAATGGCGAGAGCTTCTGAAGATAAGCGAGCGGCGAAATTTGTTTGGTTGAAAATGTAAGTCAAAAAGGCAATGGCGATGGAAATTTCTATGATAATGCCGCCTAAAAGAAGCACCGTTGGAAGCGCCGAAACGCCTCCTCTTTTGAAAATTGCCGCCGCCAAAGGCGAGGTCCTGCCATCAAAAAATTTAGAAAATGATGGCTGGAAAAAATTCCTGCCTGCCGGCAGGCAGGTAAAATTGAAAATTTTCATTGTGAACTATGGGCTATAACTAATAATTACATCTTCTATTTGCGGTCCCGGAGCGGCTGGGACGTCAAGGAAAATCTTATAACGAATGTAACGCTTATTGTTATGGTGGTTAGAGCCAGTTGCTTTAATTTTCATTTGCGATCCTTCCAGAGGTTGATAATAATCGTTGTTAGTGCCGCTTGGCCCGAAAAAATTCCATGGCCCGCTGGAACTATTTGAAGAAGCGATTTGAAATCCGACTGAACCGCCATTTAAATTTCCTTTCCACATAATCGTATTAAAAGCGGCGCCCTGAACAACTTGCGTGTCAAAAACGCTGGAGGTTAAACTGACGCCGCTGGAAAATCCTCCTCCCGTGCCCGGCGGCGGAGGAGGCGGAATCAAGCTTGGATTAATTCTTACCTTATAATCTGATGACGCGCAGGTATTGCCAATTCCAGAATTATCGCAATTGAAACTTATCCAGCCGATAACATCGTTCCACGCCCAGCCGCTGAAAATGCCAGTGGCCATATCTATAATTACGCCGTAAACCGACTGCGCGCTGCTGCCGGAAAAACTTATCCATCCTATTTCATCGTTCCAAGCCCAGCCAGATAAAACGCCGTTAGTATTGGCAACTCCATATGGGATAGCGCAACTGCTTCCGCTAGGTCCAGTGGCGCAATCCAAAGAAATCGGCCCAACTTGAGAATTGGCGGTATACCCTTTAAGCTGGGTATTTGTCACCTCAACTTCCCCGCTGCCAAAATCAATCCAGCCAATGACGTCGTTCCAGGCATAACGCTCGCTGTCTAAAGAACTGATATTTGCAGAGACATGGCTGCCTTTTGCGTTTTTGACGGACAAATTCAAAAATAAAAACGCAAAAGTTAAAATCACAAGTAAAAAGTAAAAGGTAATTCTTTTCATTGTTTTCTAATCGCCCCTGCGGGATTATTAATAGTTATTCCGCTGGATACATCGTACTTATTATTAACTATCGTTACCGGCCCAAGCTGTCCTCCTCCGCCCGACCAATCAGTTTGATGAAAAACCAGATTCTTTTTTCTGGCGATGTATTCATTAAAAGTCACGCTGGCCAGATCAGGACCCTGCTGCCAAGATGTTGTGACTGCTACTTTTTGGGTTGACGGATCGTCGTTGGCGGGATCATAAACCGCTTGAATGCTATTGCTCGCGTCACGCGAAACATTTTCTACTGTAAAATAACGCGTGTAAGAAACCCCTTCTATGGGAATGATTTCTACTCCAGAACTGCTAATAAAACTGGCTCCGGAAACTGATAAATGATACTGCGACGGCGCTTCTAATAATCCGTAAAGATTGTGCCAATTTGCTTCGGCGAAAGATTCAATTTGAGAGAGTATTTCCTGGCTTAGGCCGGTGGCAATTTGAATAGATTTATTTTGCAGTCCGGAACGCAAAGTTAATGTAAGGGTTGCGGCCGCCCCGCCAATTAAAATAGCGCCTATCGCCAGGCCAATGAGTATTTCAATTAGAGATTGCCCCTTGTTCATTGATCGATATTGTTTTAGACGACGCGGGATCGCCCGCTATCATAATTGTAACATTCGACGCTGAGCCGGATAAGGGCAATCCGGTTACTTTGGCAAAAATAACATCTTGCGTTGGGCTGGAAAATTCAATGCCCGGAGGCAGTAAAACTTTTTCTAATTTCTCGGAGGCGGCCGCGTAGTTGGCCCCGCTGAAAATTTCGTAAAAGTCCCGCCCGGCAGGCGTGTTTTCAAAATGCGCCCCCCACTGCTTGCTGGATTGCTGGGTCATAGATTTCGTTTGGGAATCCCGCAAAACTGCCGTGATGGACTTAGAAGATAAATCCAGGCTTTGGTTGCGGCGATAGCCGGATAAACCCAGAAAACTGGTGGTAAGTAAAACCACCGCTATAGAGATAGTGATAAGAATCTCAATGAGAGTGAAAGCTTTTGACATTAGAATTGGCTAACCAATTGATAGATCGGCACTAAGATCGCCAGAGCAATCAGGCCAATGACCGCGCCAATCAAAATCAACATTACCGGCTCCACAAAAGCAACGAGGTTTTTGATGGAAACGCTGATTTCCGAATCATAAAAGTCCGCTAAAGTGTTTAATACTTCATCCAAATGCCCAGCTTTTTCTGAAATGGCTACCAAATTAGTGACAACGGAAGGAAAAGTTTTTTCTCTATTAAACGCTTCTCCGATAGTCAATCCTTTAGCCACTCCGTTTCTGGCCACTCTTCTTAATGATTCTTTAATGCTGGGCTGGGCCACCGCGTCCGCCGTAATTTCCAAAGCGTCCAAAATAGGCAAACCGGCTTTCATTAAAACGCCAAAAGTTGAAGCAAACCGCTGTAGGGCGATTTTTTTAACGACGCCTCTGACGACCGGCACGGAATTCAACAAAGCGCTGACGGTTTTTTTGCCTGCTAGAGTTTTCGCAAAAAATAGCCAGCCGCCAACCGCTAAAAATGCCAATAAGATTAAAAATACGGCAATATATTGTTCCAAAAATAATCCAACCGAAAATACAATTCGGGAAAACGCGGGCGGATTAAAGCCTCCGCCCAAAAAGACGCCGGCGATTCTCGGCAGAGCGAAAGTCACCAAGAAAATCAAAATCAGCGCTGAAAGACCGAAAAGAATTGCCGGATAAATCATGGCTGATTTAATCCGACCTTGTAATTCGTGCTCTTTTTCCAAAGTGACGCTTAAATTCTGAAATACATTAGCTAAATTTCCCGATGCCTCCCCCGCTTTCACCAAATTTACGAAAACTGGCGAAAAATATCTAGGATAAGCGGAAAAACTTTGATAAAACGGCTGGCCTTTTTCTAAATTGGACCGGATTTCAGTTAACAAAGATTTCAAAATAGCTTTATCAAAATTATCAATTAAAATGTTGATAGCGGTGAGAAGATCGGTGCCAACCTTAAGCATCAAAGCGAGATATTTAGTAAGAAAAACTTTGTCGGTTACGGTTACCGACTGGCCAAAAACTCGCTTAGTTTTAACGGCAATTTCTTTAATTGGAGCGATGCTCACCGGTTTTAGGCCTTTAGCGGACAAAGATTCCAAAACTGCGCCGGTATTTTCCGCCTCCAAAATTCCTTCCGTAACCTTTCCGTTCGCGTCAGCGGCGGTGTATTTATATCTCATCAGTTTTATTTTAGCATATTCGCTCCGTTAAGACGCCGCTTCCTGTGAATAGCGTACCAGAGCGACGCTACTATTAATAAAGCTAGGAATGCTGGAACTAAAATCGCCGAAATGTCGCTTACTAATAACGGCTCTTCTTTTCCTTGTCTTTCAATCATATCCTGAATCAGACGATCTGATTGGGGGACATCAATTGTTAAAATTACCTTGTCTTGCGGATCGTAAATTTTTATCAAACTGGATTCTAAATAATACGGAATGGAAATGCTAAATATGAGTTCTTCCTGTACTGGAAAATCTCCGATTTCTAAAAGCTCCTTCTTTGTGGGAATATGTATTTGCTCTCCCGTTTTTGGATCAAACCATTCTGATTTCGGCGGCGGCGCATTGCCAATCTGCATTGGAACATGGAATCGCGTAGAATATAATTCCTCTCCTTTTTTTGAAAACAGCTTCAAACTAAACCCGTCCTCCGGCTGAAATAAATTAGTCGCGTGCTCATCTTCCGCTAATAATAAACTGTTTGATAAAATCGTTCCGCTTGAAACTTGATATTTAAGCTCTACCACTAAAGAATAGGCCGCGCCCAGAGAAACAGACGCTAAAGCTCCGGTCACAAAAATAATAATTATAAAATATATATGTCTTCTCATGGTTTATGGTATTGAAAATTCTGGACAGTCTGATTGCGCCACATCTCCTCTATAATCTTTCACAATAACTCTGCTTAAATATGTTGCCGAAGCAGTATCGGGGATAGTGACGGCGCGATTCGTCGCTGAACCGCGAAAAGCGGAAAAAGCAAGCCAATTTTCGCCAGTTTTATTCTTGATTTGTATTTCATGGGAAAATTGGGTATCGCCGTCTTGGTCAGCGTATTTCCAATTTAACTTAATGGACCACTTGCCTATTGCGCTGTCGTAGTTCTTATTTGTGGCGGACAAACATTCAA
>CAYIBZ010000007.1:0-3590 GCA_964361795.1 uncultured Candidatus Saccharibacteria bacterium | reverse complement strand
GTTTGCGGTTCCCAGCCAATTTCTGATGGCTGGCCGGAGACAGCTGCATATTCATCAAAGAGTCCTCCAAAAGAGTGGCCTAACTCATGCATAATGGTTCCAGAACCGGAAACTTTTAAAAATGTCTCAATAAGCTGGGGATTTATTTGATCAATAGATTTGCCTACCGCTAAATCGTACATAGTATGCACTGACACAATGACCTTATTGCCATTTATTTGGGCAAACGATCCCACTGGCCGGCGAGCCAAAACTATAATTTGATCCATAGAGGGGTTCTGTGAAATTGCCGTTTGCGCTATCTTTAAAGCAAAATTCTGTTTATCGTAATCATAGGATAAATTACCGCCATTAATATTGGACGGAAAAATACCTGTAAAAACGTCCCCGGTAGCATTCGCTGTCCAAATATTAATTTTAGAAAAATTTTCCTTAAACGGCGAAACGGCCTTAAAACTTTGATCAACTAATTTTTTAACCTGATCCTCTACGGAGCCAAATAATATATGATTTTCCATTTCGTAAGTGACAAATAGAACATCAAGCTTTTCGCTTTTTAAACCATTAAAAATAAACGGTTCGGGCGCTGTTATCGCCACCGGCCCGGTAGAGAAATTTGGTTGCGGCTGTTGCGGCAATGCTGGTTTTGGCGCTATCGCTTTTTTGCTTTTTTTGAAAATCTTTTTAATCTTTTTACCAAGTTTCTTCACTGCTTTTTTGGATTTTCGACCAAAGGTTTTTAACGGGCCGCGCGCCTTGGCTACCTCTTTTTCCGCACCTCCAGAAGTTTTTATGGCCGTTTGTTCATAATTCAGCCGGGGCGCGTTAGCAAAGGTAAAAAGCGGCTGCGGCGCCGGTGTCGGCGGTGGCGTTGGTTGAAGGACTGGAATCATCGGTTTCTGGATCTTCAAAATTGAAACCTTCGCCGGTTCAGATTTTTTAGTTACTCCTTGATAAGTCGTGCCGGTAACAAAAATTTCATGCTCCCCCGCTTCCAAATTTTTTATATCCAAAACATTTCCCCAAACACTGTCATTCGCTGCTTGATCGTTGTGTTTTCCATCGTCAAATAGTTCGAAATTTAAAATTATTTTTCCGCCTTTTTGCAAAGTAGCTATTAATTTATCGGCTTTGGCGCCCGTTACTTTAACTTGAATAATAACTTTAGTTTGGCCGCTTTCTACGCTAATCACCGGGGTTTGTTGAGCAAAAATTATTGGTAAATTTCCGAAAATTAGTAAATTTATTACCAGGATTAAAAATATTTTTCGCATTATTCCCGAATTACTCTTAAAACTTCTTCAATAGTGGTTAAACCCTTCTCAACTTTTCTCAATCCATCTTCAAACATGCTAACCATTCCTTTGCCGCGAATCATTTTTTTGAATTCTCCCAAGTCAAAATTGGGGTCAATAATGGCCTTTCTTACGCTTTCGTCAACATCAAAAATTTCAAAAATTCCAAAACGGCTCTTATAGCCAATGTTGCCGCAAGCCGGACAGCCCGCTCCTTTGTAAAACATTTTTGGCGCTTTGTATTCCCGTTCAATGCCTAAAGATTTAAATTGTCCTTTGATAGTCTTAACCGTTTCAGCGGTTACCGGATACGAAACAATGCAGTCCAAACAAATTTTCCTTACTAAACGCTGGGCCATAATCGTGTTCACGGTGGCGGCGGCTAAAAACGGCTCTACTTTCATGTCAAATAATCTGGGAATCGCGGATGGCGCGTCGTTAGTGTGGAGGGTGGACAAAACCAGATGTCCCGTCAGAGACGCCTGAACGGCAATTTCCGCCGTCTCGCCGTCCCGTATTTCCCCAACCATGATGACATTGGGATCTTGCCGCAAAAGAGCGCGGAGGCCGCTCGAGAAAGTGATGCCGGCGGCGGGATTAACCTGCGTTTGGTTAATATATTTCATGTTGTATTCAATTGGGTCTTCAATTGTGGAAATATTCACTTCCGGCTTGTTTAGGACATTGAGCATTGAGTAAAGCGTCGTGCTTTTTCCCGAACCGGTAGGGCCGGTCACTAAAACAATGCCGTAAGTTTTAGCGATATTGTTTCTTACTACTTTAATGGCGTCTTCCATCATTCCTAATTCTTCAAAAGAAAGCGGCCGATTGGTCGCGGAGAGTAAACGCATCTCAATTTTCTCTCCGTAAAAAGTGGGAATCGTGGAAACACGAACGTCAACCGGCGCTTCTCCCGCTTGGTAACGAAAACGGCCGTCTTGCGGCTTAGAATGTTCGTCCAATCGCAAACCGGATAATAGTTTGATGCGAGCGACGATTGAGGCGTCAACCTCTTTCGGCATTCGGACTATTTCATGCAGGACGCCATCAATCCGATAACGAGTTAATAAAAAATCTTCCAAAATTTCCAAGTGAATATCCGAAGCGCGAGAGGCAAGCGCGTAAGACATCAGGTTATCAACAATGGATACTATCGGAAAGTCCAAAGCGGCTTCCTTCTCCTGTTTGCCTGCCAACTGGCTCTGCAAAGAAGTCTTTATATTTTCTTCAATAATTTTTTTAAATTCATCGGCGGAACGCCGGCCGTAAAAAGCGAATCCTTTATTTAAATCCTCCGGAGTCGCCAGATAAGGCTTAATTTTTAATTTAAGGCGGCTGGTCAAAAATTCTATTAAAGAAAGATCAGTCGGATCTTCCATGGCGGCGGCGATAGCCCCATCTTTCTCTTTTTTGAAAAGAATCACTTTTTTGGACCGGGAAATATCCTCCGGCAATAGTTTCAGAAGATTTTCATCAATGGCGCTTTGGGCTAAATTGGCCGGCGCCACGCCAAAGTATTTTGATAAGAGATTATTATAATAATCGGGCCGAAGAAGATTGCGGGAAATCAAAATATCAGCGACGGATTGTCCCATGCGCTGGGAATCTTTCAGGACTGAATCAAAATCAGAATCGGTGATAATGCCGTCTTTAATTAGCAATTCTTTAAGCTGTTCATCGGGAATCTTAACCATGTCTAAACACCCAATTTTCTTGTCTATACTAGTATAACCAAAATAGCGACAGCTATCCAAAGGTAATAAACCGAAAATCTCGGCAGAAGCCGCAAATTAACCCTTAAAATAAGCAAAACAAATAAAGAAATCAGATGCATGAGAAGATAAACCAGCAACAAGCCAAGCAAATAATAAAACCAGCCGGGATGTCCGGTTAAAAATAAAGCGGCAGCGAATAGATACAATTCATTACTTTCAAAAAATCTTTTTCCGTAGCGATTATTAAGCCAATTGCCAATTCCTAAGCCTAAAATCGCGACAAACAACGAAATAGCGTAAGAAAGGAAGAAGCGAATCCCCGCGTAAGATAGAAAATAATTTATGCTTTGGTAGGGCGGCAGTAAAAATTTTGAAATTTCGTCGCCTTGCCATAATAAAAATTGTTGAATGGAGTAAACGGCAAGAATAATAAAAACTGCCAGAATAGAAAATAAAAATAAAAATCGCGCTTTTGATAAAAATAAAGAAGGGCGCCAGATTAATTGCGCCCCGAAGAGAAGAATCAAGAATATTAAACTAAAGATTGAGTCCGGGTGCATTGCCAGTTTCGTAAACGTCC
>CAYIBZ010000006.1:10310-27540 GCA_964361795.1 uncultured Candidatus Saccharibacteria bacterium | reverse complement strand
TGCGGTGGGGGCGAGATTCGAACTCGCGAACCCTTGCGGGTTGCACGCTCTCCAAGCGTGTGCACTAGACCGCTATGCGACCCCACCTTTATTTGTCTAAATGTTAACGGATTAGCCTATAATAGTAAATATGGATCTCCCATCAATACATGAAAAGCCGCATTAGAAAAGTCTAACGCGGCTGTTTTTTTAGAATGAAAGATGCATTCCTACCAGTCCCTTGAGACTGAATTCGTTTTTCTCGTAGAACCAGTAAGTCTTTCCGGAGATTTCGCGCTCAAAGGTGTAGCCATGGCCAAGACTGGCGCCTAGGCCAAGATCAAGCCACGGAAATACCGCGAGCGACAAACTGCCTTCCCACCAATTGCCTTTGGTCTGATTGAGAAATCCCGAACAATTGGATTTGATGCCGGTGTCCGACACGCCGCTGATTCGCCAGCCGATTTCTTTGCAGCTGGTGTCACGCGACCACTGGACAATCGGTTCAAGAGTAGCGCAATCGGAAAGCGCGATCCAATTGCGGGTTTTAACCGTTACGCCCTTAGTGGTCAAGTAGCTCGCGAATTCCGGCCAATATCGCAATGGCGGATTCACCGTATGATCGCCATCCGCTAAGAATCTATACAGTCCGGCCCACATTGCCGTTGACGAAGCGCCAAGGTACCGGAATCGCATAGTGTCTTTGATTCTATCAGGCGTGGAACGGACGCCAAACTCTTTCAGATGCTCCAAGTAATCATACAAATCGCTATTTTCTACCCCATAAATGGGGTATTTAATGGGATGCTGGATATTAAAAAACCAAGCAGGTCCGTCGCTGATATGAGCGCGTCCGCTAACAATTCTATCAGCCATAATTTCCAGCGTGTGTTGTTCCTGATTAACTCCGCCGGCTTCTATTACGGCAAGAAATTCGTAAAAGTGTTCATGGAACGCGGGCCGGTCAACAAAGATGTTATTCCATTCATTGTCATCAACGCCAACGTACCAAGACTCGTTGTTCCAAATCTGATTAAACATATTGGAAAAAACGTGCTCTGGCCCTCTTACTGGATAGGTCAAGTCATCAAAAGCAGAGATGAAAATAAATTTATCAACTCCCGCTCTTGAATAAGCTCGGAAATGGCCGTATTCATGGCTGGCGGCGACAAGAGGCAAATCCCAGAATAAGCCAATCAAGAAAGCGGAAAGAAACGTACCGCCTCGCCGTTTTTCATCAGACAAACAAGCCTCTTCCAGAGAAAAAGCCAATGGCTTTTTGACCGCGTCGCTGGCAAGCAAAAATAAATTGCTGATGTTGTCGTCATCTAAAACGTCAGTATGATAAAAATCATACTGATATTCAAAGTCTAATCTAAACTTTTCTTGCTGAATCGCTAGCGCCGCCGCCAAGATCATTGCCGTCACATTCAGCTCCTTTCTCAAAAAGCTTTCGCTATTCTATCAGATTTTTTAGTTAATGTCAAATAGTTGTACGCCGGATTCAACTCTGAAGTGCAACATTCAGGTTACGGATCCAACAATTTCTTTTCTCCGAAACCCAAGCGCCTGCCTGCCGGTAGGCAGGAGCGGATTGGCTTGGAGGTTTTTGTATAATTATTCTCACAAAAACCCAATCTCGGCGAGCGATAAGTGAAGTCCGCCGCCGGAGCGGACGGAACGGGTTGAGGGAAAAGAAATTGTTGGACCTAGTCCCAGTTATAGTTATCCACAGGACTCTTACATTTCATTGATTAGTTTTGTATAATTTTAACTATGATTTCAGAACAAAAATCCGGTTTGGTAAAGAGTCTGATTTTTTTGTTAGTAGTCGCCGTAGGAATCGCGGTTTATCTTTTATTAAAAAAGCCAGCCGAAAAGGGGACGGTTGAGAGCGCCAAAGAAGTTGGTGAAACAGTTCCGGAAATAACTACCAACCCCGGCGCGGAAGTTCCGGAAGTAAACCCACTCGACCGGGCAAATCCATTCAAATATCAAAATCCTCTAAGATAAATCATGATGACCGCAATAATAAGTAAAAGTAAAAAATTTGTCGCCGTCGCTATTTTGCTGACAGGTATTTTGGTCAGTTTTACAATCGATCAAGTACAAGCCGCCGCCAGCGATTCATCAATCAGTTTTAAAAAAGACCCGACTTCCGCCCTTTTCACGCTTACTATAAAAGATCCCGACGGTTTGCAGGAGTTCTCAATGACCCCGGTAGGAAAATTCCCTTACGGCGGAGGATTGAGCGGTTGCCCGAAAACTTTCAGCATCAACAACGTAAGTCTTGCCGACCCGAGCGATTTTGAACCGGTAATGCCGGCATATGTTATTGATTGCAAAAATAATACTACGAAGCTGGAAATCCAGCCGCCAACCGACGGCAAGACAACCAGCAGAGCCGTAAAGAAAGAGGAGGTCCCGCCACCGCCGCCTCCAGCGCCGGTAGAAGAGAAAAAAGTAGAAAAATCCCAAAAACAACTCACGCTTAGCGATGTCCGGTATCCTGTTCCGGGGCTCGGCAATTGCGGAAGCGAAGCCGAATGCCGTAGCTATTGCGACAACGCCGAACATGCCAAAGAATGTCTGGCTTTTGCAAAAACATACAATCTTCTCTCGGAAAAGGAAGAGCAAGAAACAGCCGATAAGTTTTTGGGGGTTAAAAACGGTCCCGGCGGCTGTAATTCATGGGCTTCCTGCGAAGCCTATTGCAACAACGTTGACCACCTTGACGAATGCATTACTTTTGCCGAAAAAACCGGCTATTACTCCGGCGACGAGTTGGCAGAAGCAAGAAAATTCCAAGGCCTGGTGAAAAGCGGCAAGCAGTTCCCCGGCGGCTGTAAAGATAGAAATGCTTGCGAGCTCTATTGCGGCACTCCGGATCACATGGAAGAGTGCTTAACTTTTGCTGAAGAAACGGGATTTATGTCGCAAGAAGAGCTGGCTGAAGCCAGAAAGTTCTTGCCTCTTATGAAAAGCGGACAAACTCCCGGCGGCTGTACTTCCAAAGAACAGTGCGAAAAATATTGTTTTGCAGAAGAGCATATTGAAGAATGCATCGCTTTTGCCGAAAAAGCCGGTTTCCTCTCCGCCGAAGAAAAGGAAATGATCAAAAAAACCGGCGGGAAAGGACCGGGCGGCTGCCGCAGCAAGGAACAGTGCGAGGCCTATTGCGAGGACAACCAAGACGCTTGCTTTAATTGGGCGATAGAAAACGGATTTATGAATGAAGACGATCTAAAAAAGATGCGCGGAGGATTGGATCGAATGCGCGAAGAACTGGATAAGATGCCTCCGGAAGTTGTTCAGTGCCTAAAGGAAAATCTAGGCGAAGAAACTTTCCAAAAAATGATTATAGAGGGTAAGCCGGTTTTCGATCGGACATTGGAGACTAAAATGAAGGGGTGTTTTAATCAGTTAACTTCACAATTGAGCAATCAGCTCAATTCCCTTCCGCCAGAAGCTGCCGAATGCATCGGAAAGACTTTGGGTCCGGAAGGCCTTGAGAAGCTGAAAACCGGGGAATTCGATGAGAGCTTGGATTTCAGCAATCTGGAAGTTTGCTTCCAGCAACTACAAACGTCGTTTGGCGGACCGGGCGGTTTTGGCGGCCCCGGTGGATGCACTAACCAAGAGGAATGCACTGCTTATTGCACGGAACACTCCGAAGAATGCCAAGGATTTGGTCCGCCGGGCGGCGGCGGTTTCCCTGGAGGAGGCCCAGGCGGTTTTTCCGGTCCCGGTGGCTGCCAATCAATTAGTGAGTGCACTGCCGTTTGTCAAGAAAATCCGGAGGAATGTCAGAATTTCGGTCCTCCGGGCGGTGGTGGTCCGGGAGGTGGCTTTCCTGGTGGACCCGGTGGCGGATTTACTGGCGGTCCTGGCGGCTGCACCAGTCAGGAAGAATGCCAGGCATATTGCCAAGAACATCCTGAAGAATGCGGCGGTGGTGGCGGGAATGGCGACGGCCCCGGCGGTTGCCGAAGTCAAGAAGAATGCAGGTCTTATTGTTTGGCTCATCCGGATGAGTGCGGTGGAGCTCCGGGTGGCGGAGGGAACGGCGACACCGGAGGAGGGGCAGGGAGTTGTATTCCACCTCCTACGGATTTAGTCAGTTGGTGGAGCGCAGACTTAGTGTCTGAAACAGCTGTTCCAGACATCAACACTTCCCATAGCAATAACGGAACCATTTCCGGCGGGGTGAAGATTATCCCGATGGAAGTCGGTGATGCGTTTAGTTTTGACGGGGTTAGTGGATACATCAGCATGGGAAATCCCGAAAGTTTGAACTGGGGAACTGGCCCGTTTTCGTTGGAAGCTTGGTTCAATTGGGATGGCGGCGGATCAAATGTACTCAACATCATCAGAAAGTCTAATTATCCCGTAAGCGGTCCTGGTTCAGGATATTGGTTGCGAATAGGCAATAAATTAGTGGAACTTAGCGTCGGAGAAACTACCCAACCCGCAGGCCAGAGCTTGATTCAGGCGCCCATCAGTCCCGGTGTTTGGCACCATGTCGTCGGTACGAGAGATGGTAACGGCTTAAAACTATATGTGGATGGTGAATCCAGCGGCACAATTCTTCGAGAAGCCCCTGGCGCTAATTCAACCAGCAATGCCCCATTTACGATCGGAGCCTGGAACGACCGGTTCGGTGTTACAGAACTTTTCTCCGGCCAGATAGATGAAGTTGCCGTGTACGCCAGAGCGTTAAGCGCGTCGGAGGTTCTGGGTCTCTTTAATGCAGGTAGCGCAGGCAAGTGTTCAACTGGCTACGGACGTACGAATCGGGAATTGCCCCAGGAGCAATCTCCGCAGCAATATCAACAGCAGTATCAGCAAAGCCAACCACCGGCGAATTACGGCGGTCCGGGCGGCTGCACGACCCCTGCTGAATGCCAGGCCTATTGCACTACAAACTATCAAGATCCGGCATGCCAGCAATCGCAGCAGCAATATCCACTACCCCCGTCCAGCAGCGCGCCGCGGCAATCGTTTTTAGGAAGGCTTTTGCAATCATTCTTGGATTTGTTTAGATAACTTAAAATGCCCCGATGACCTCGGGGTATTTGTGATATAATTTGATTATGAATCAAGTTTTGCTTTTAGTTTTTCAATTATCTGTTCTATTATTTTCGGTAATTATCCATGAAGTTTCACATGGCACTGTAGCGTTAAAGCTTGGGGATCGGACGGCAAAGGACGCTGGGCGGCTTACCCTAAATCCGCTGAATCATTTAGATTTTTTTGGTTCTTTTATTTTACCGCTTTCATTATTCTTGCTTTCCGGCGGCCAGTTCGTCCTTGGGTGGGCAAAACCAGTTCCGTATGACCCACGTAATTTAAAAAATCCGAAAAGCGGTTCTGGTTTGATTGGAGCCGCCGGACCGATTAGTAACTTATTAGTAGCGGCAGTTTTTGGCCTCGCTCTTCGTTTAATTTTGCCGCTTGCTGGCTTTGAAGTCGTTGAAACTTTGATTTTTTTGATAAATTACATCGTTTTCATTAATGTACTGCTGGCTATTTTCAATCTTCTTCCGATTCCACCCCTAGATGGATCCGGAATTTTATTTTCTTTGTTGCCGAATAATTTTAACAGACTGAAAGAATTCTTATTGCGTTATGGATTTTTTATTCTGATAATTTTCATCTTTTTTGGGTTCCAGCTTCTGATTCCGCTAGTCCATTGGATATATCAGGCAATCGTTGGTCCCGCGGCGATTTTCTAAATTATCCACATCCGCCTGCCGGCAGACGCGGCTCTTCATAAACAATGGATAAAGGCAGTTCATCCATTTTCAGAAACGGTATCTTTCACGCGTAAAAGAAGATTATTCAAATGTTCAAATGTCTCTTGTTCAAAGAGACTAACCCCAGTGGTTCTTTTACGCGTGAAAGAAATAGTTTATAGTAGAATTAATATGAATATGAAAAATATAAATAATAAATCACAAAAAACATTAAGAGGTTTAGAGGCAGAAAAGTGGATGGAAGAATTATGGGGAAAACTGTTAGACAAAATATCAAAAATGAATTCCAAAAGCGGGATAAAGAAGATTTTGGAAAAACTGATAAGCAAAAATGAAAAGAAAATGATTTTAAGGCGATTGGGCGTTCTGGCTTTAGTGAGATCGGGAATGTCCTATCATGAAATCGGCGAGACCCTCTGGATCTCTCACGCCACTATCAGCACCATTAAAAAGAATGTTTTCAATACTGCCGCAAACTATAAAAGTTACAAAGATTTCTATGGCGGGCCGCGGCGGTATAGCGGCGATATAAAAATTAGCAAATCTTTTTGGGACGACTTGTTTTGGGGCGTGGATTTATGGGATTTACTTAAGAATCCGCCCAGACCGCCCGGCATAGGATTGAAAAACTAAACTTTCCCACTTTCACGCGTAAAAGAAGATTATTCAAATGTTCAAATGTCTCTTGTTCAAAGAGACTAACCCCAGTGGTTCTTTTACGCGTGAAAGAGGGGATTACGCTTTGCGGGAGAGAGCCATTCCCTTCCTTTTGTATTTACCTAATTTTTGTATAAAAAGTTCGTGTGGTTCGGCACCGATTATCCTTCACCAGCCCCAGCTTCAGAATTGACTTTCATTGCTGGTTTTTGTTATTATTTTTGACATGCCGACCATCAGGCAGTTAGTAAAAAAAGGCAGAAAAAAGACTACTTATAAATCCAAAGCGCCGGCAGTAGGGCGGTATTTTAATTCCCTAAAGAATCGTCCCTTGAATGTTCCCGCTCCATTTAAGCGCGGAGTATGCCTGAAAGTGTTTACCACCACTCCTAAAAAACCAAACTCTGCTTTACGGAAAGTCGCCAGAGTTCGCTTGACGAATGGCATGGAAATAACCGCCTATATTCCGGGCGAAGGGCATAATTTACAGGAACATTCTATTGTGATAGTCCGAGGCGGCCGCGTAAAGGATTTGCCGGGCGTTCGTTATCACATTGTCCGCGGCGTGCTGGACACAAGCGGCGTTGACGCCCGTAAACAGCAACGTTCTAAGTACGGAGCCAAGAAACAAAAGGCAGCGAGTTAAAATATTATGCGAAGAAAGATTAATTATAAAAGAGAATACAAGCCAGATTTGAAATACAGCAGTGTCGCAGTTGGCCGTTTTGTTAACTACTTAATGAGAAACGGCAAGAAATCAACCGCGGAAAGAATTCTTTACGACACTTTTGATATTGTTAACAAACAGAGCAAACAAGAACCCTTGGCGGTTTTTGACAAAGCGTTAGAAAACGCGGCGCCATCTGTTGAGTTAACCACTAGAAGAATTGGCGGCGCGAATTATCAAGTTCCTGTTGAGGTTCGCCCTTCCAGAAAATTTGTTTTGGCCGCGCGATGGATTATTGAGTCCGCTCGCGGCAAGAAAGGCAAGCCAATGGCGAATAAACTGGCCGAAGAATTATTAGCGGCCGCCAAGAATGAAGGCGCCGCCATTAAGAAAAAACAAGACACTCATAGAATGGCGGAAGCTAACCGAGCTTTTGCGCATTTTGCGTGGTAATTTGACTCAATCTCAAATTTCAAAATCCCAATGACAAATCAAATCCAAAGCCTAAAGTCCAAAATCGCCTTTTGATATTTAGTTATTTGAGCTTGATTTGACATTTAAGCTTTAACATTTGTCATTTTTACTATGCCTCGCTTATATCCAATAGAAAAAGTGCGCGATTTCGGTATCATTGCCCATATTGATGCCGGCAAAACAACTGTTTCCGAGCGGGTGCTTTTTTATACGGGTGTTTCGCATAAAATCGGCGAAGTGCACACCGGCGACACGGTAATGGATTGGATGGAACAGGAACGAGAACGAGGAATTACCATTACTGCCGCCGCTACTACCGCTTTTTGGGTTCCAACTTATCGCCATGGAGATAAAAATTACGAACACCGCTTTAATTTAATTGACACTCCCGGCCATATTGACTTTACCGTTGAAGTTAAGCGATCTTTGCGTGTTTTGGACGGCGCGGTTGTGGTATTTGACGGCGTTGCCGGCGTGGAGCCGCAATCGGAAACTAATTGGCGTTACGCCGACGATTATGGCGTGCCGCGAATTTGTTTCATAAACAAAATGGATCGGATGGGCGCGAATTTTGAAGCAGACGTCCGATCCATTCAAGAACGATTGAATCCTAACGCGATTCCTATTCAGATTCCGATGGGCGCGGAAGCGGCGTTTGAAGGCGTGATAGATTTATTGAAAAAGAAAGCTTTTTATTTTGAGGGCGAGAAGGGAGGACAAATCGTTGAAAAAGAAATTCCGGATAACTTCAAAGAGCTGGCGGGAAAATATCGCCATCAATTGATTGAAAAAATTGTTGAACAAGACGACAAGATGATGTCGGAATATTTGGAAGGAAAAGAGCCGCCATTGGAAGATTTAAAAAGAATTTTGCGTTCTTCTTGTTTGAAATTAACAATTATTCCGATTCTTTGCGGCTCGGCCTTAAAAAATAAAGGCGTTCAATTGGTGTTGGACGCGGTAGTGGATTACTTGCCTTCACCGGCGGACTTGCCGCCAACAAAAGGAGTTGATTTGAAATCCGGCGCGGCAATTACCAGAAATCCTAACGATAAAGAATCCTTTGCCGCTCTCGCTTTTAAGATCGCGAGCGACCCTTTCGTCGGCAGTCTGACTTTTTTCCGCGTTTATGCCGGAAGTTTGAAGCGGGGAAGCTACGTACTGAATGCCACTAAAAACAATCAAGAACGAGTAGGCCGCATTTTAAAAATGCACGCCAATCAGCGGGAAGAAATAGATGAAATTTACGCCGGAGAAATCGGCGCCATTGTCGGTTTGAAAAATACCACCACTGGCGATACGCTCTGCGATCCGCAGAACCCGATTGTTTTAGAAAAAATCGTTTTTCCGGAACCGGTTATCGGGATTAGAATTGAACCCAAAACTAAAGCCGATCAGGAAAAAATGGGCGTGGCTTTGCATCGTTTGGCAGAAGAAGATCCGACCTTTAGGGTCGCTGGCGATCCGGAAACCGGCGAAACCATTATTTCCGGAATGGGCGAACTGCACTTGGAAATTATCGTTGACCGGATGAAGCGGGAATTCGGCGTTGAGGGCGATGTCGGCCGTCCGCAGGTTGCTTACAAAGAAACAATAAAAGGAACCGCTGAATCGGAGGGAAAGTACATTCGCCAATCAGGCGGGCGCGGCCAATATGGCCACGTTTGGCTGAAGCTGGAGCCGATGGAGCGAGGCAAGGGGTTTGAATTTGTTAATGCCCTAAAAGGCGGCGTGGTTCCTCAAGAGTTTGTGCCAGCAGTAGAAAAAGGCGTTAAAGAGGCAATGACTAAAGGAGTGATTGCCGGCTATCCGATGATTGACGTGAAAATAACAATTTTTGACGGCTCTTATCACGAGGTAGATTCTTCGGAAGCGGCTTTTAAAATTGCCGCCTCCATGTCCTTCCAGGAAGGCGCGAAACGTTCCAAGCCGATAATTTTGGAACCACTAATGAAGATTCAGGTTATCGTTCCAACAGATTTTTTGGGCGATGTGACTGGCGATTTAAGTTCTAAACGCGGACAGATTGAAGCCATGAATGACCGCATGGGAGTAAAGATTATAGACGCCAAAGTCCCGCTTTCAGAAATGTTTGGTTACGCGACCAAGCTTCGTTCAATGACGCAGGGCCGCGGCAGTTTTACCATGGAATTTGACAGTTATCAGGAAGTTCCAGCGAATATTACTGCCTTGATTAAGGAAGGAAAAAAGTAGAGCAGTCTTAATCATAGTTGCTTATTTTTTCCGTGTTTGTTATAATGTCTTTGTTCTTTTATTTTCTGGAGGTGTTATGAGCAGACAAGGCGGAATGCCTTTAATTGCCTTTTTAATTCCTTTCATTGCCTGTATCGCTTTGTTTATATACGCAACCACTCATCTGGGCAATAGCGCTGAAGCGCAAACGGCTGTCATTACGAATTTTAATGGAAAATTCTCTCCTACGCTCCAAATGAAACTTTTTTCCCAAGAGGTTAAGTCCCAGGAAGATGTTCAAAAACTAGAATCGGATGTTAATAAATGGCTTCAAGATAATTATTCCGGCATGACGGCGATGATCGGGTACACTCAAACATCAGGAAACGGCCGTTTAGATGTTGCCGTTTGGTATGTCCCTAAGAATTAGGGACTTTTTTTATTGGCTTGGCCCAAAAATCAAAGCCGAATGGCGAATGATTTTTGGCTGCCAAACAATAACCCCGCACTAATTTTGCTATAACTAATCACGCGATGCGCGCGGGTCGAATAGTCCCACCCCTATTGACAAAGGTTGAGGGTATTGTGTAGAATCGGATTATTGCTTGTCTGCCGAAGTTTTAACGCAGGCAAGCCGTTTAATAAAAAAAGTCGCGAACAGCCCAAAATTTATCAATAAATTTTAGACAAATATGGCGGAAAAAGAGAAATTTGTGCGCACTAAGCCGCACTTAAATGTCGGAACAATTGGACACGTTGACCACGGAAAAACAACCTTAACCGCGGCTATTACCCATGTCCTCTATTTGAAAGGTTGGGCGAAGAAAGAAGAAAAAGTTGACGATATTGATAACGCTCCAGAAGAAAAAGCGCGCGGTATTACTATTGCTTTGCACCATTCTGAATACGAATCCGAGAAACGGCATTATGCCCACATAGACGCTCCGGGACACGCTGACTATATTAAAAACATGATTACTGGAGCCGCCCAGATGGATGGCGCTGTTTTGGTTGTTTCCGCCGCTGACGGTCCAATGCCTCAAACCCGAGAGCACATTTTACTTGCCCGCCAAGTCGGCGTTCCCGCTCTGGTCGTTTTCTTAAATAAAGTAGATATGGTTGATGATCCGGAATTAATTGATCTTGTTGAATCTGAAGTCAGAGAACTTTTGAAGAAATATGATTTTCCGGGCGATACTATTCCGGTTATTAGGGGATCTGGATTAAAAGCTCTTAACGTTAAATCCGTTGACGATCCTGACGCTAAGCCAATTTTAGATTTGATAAAAGCTTTGGACGAATACATTCCGGAACCAGTTAGGGATATCAGCAAGCCGTTCTTAATGCCAATTGAAGACATTTTTTCAATTGAAGGCCGCGGCACTGTTGTCACCGGCCGCGCCGAAAGAGGAGTCGTTAAAGTTAACGAGGAAGTAGAAATTGTCGGCTTAAAGCCAACTCAAAAAACTGTCGTTACGGGAATTGAAATGTTCAATAAATTATTGGACGAAGGACGCGCTGGAGACAATGTTGGAGTTTTACTCCGCGGATTAAAGAAAGAAGATGTTGAACGCGGCCAAGTTGTCGCAAAGCCGGGAAGCGTTAATCCTCACACGGAATTTGAAGCTGAAGTTTATGTATTAAGCAAAGAGGAAGGCGGCCGGCATACCCCGTTCTTTAAAGGATATAAGCCGCAATTTTATATTCGCACCACCGATGTTACCGGAGAAGTTACTTTGCCGGCTGGCATGGAGATGGTTATGCCGGGAGACACGGTTAAAGTCAGCGTTCAACTTATCGCGCCAGTTGCCTTGGAAGAAAAGCAAAGGTTTGCTATCCGCGAGGGCGGCAAGACCGTAGGCGCTGGAGTAGTGCTGAAGATTAACAAATAATGGCTAAAAAAGAAGCCGAAAAAGAAAAACTTCGTCTGCGGATTAAAGCTTACGATCATAAATTGATTGATAACTCCAGCCGCCAGATTGTGGAAACTGCTAAGCGTCATGACGCTGAAGTACTGGGTCCCGTGCCTCTGCCGACAGAGATCAAGAAGTATACTGTCAACAGATCAACTTTCGTGGATAAGAACTCCCGGGAACAGTTTGAATTAAGAGTTCATAAGCGATTAATAGATATTCTCAATCCTAATCAGGCATTAATAGAAGCGCTGTCGCAGTTAAACCTTCCTTCCGGAGTAGACATAGAAATTAAAATGATGTAGAATGGATAACTATTAGTGAGCAAAGACACTCGGGGCCTATGCTCTGGGTGTTTTTGTTAATATGTGAAAAAATTCATGGAAAAATTAACAGGTAAAAAGTTAAGAATGACCCAAGTCTTCAAAGACGACAAGGCATTTGGAATAACGCCGGTCAAAATAGAAACTGGCGATTTTTCAACTCTGAAATCAGGCGATTTATTGAAGGTCAGCGGCATTACTAAAGGACACGGCTTCCAAGGCGTTGTTAAACGGCATGGTTTTCACGGCGGTCCCAAGACTCACGGACAAAAAAACCGCCATCGCGGCCCCGGTTCTATTGGCAATACAACTCCCCAGCGTGTTTTGCCGGGCCGAAGGATGGCTGGCCATATGGGCGCGGTAAGAGCAACTTTGAAAAACCTTAAGCTCGTTGATATTAAAGCCGAAGAAAAAGTTTTGTTGATTCGGGGCGCGATACCCGGAAACAGCGGCGGAAAAGTAGAAATTTGCAAACTATAGAGCCTATAAGTCCTATATGAAAACAAAAGTCTACAATTTAAAAGGCGAAGCAGTTGCGGAAGCGGATTTGCCGGAAAATATTTTTGGTTCCAAGTGGAATCCTGATTTAGTGCATCAGGTTTTACTGGCGCAGATAGCCAATCGCCATGGACTGTGGGCGCACGCCAAGGGCAGAGGCGAAGTGAGCGGCGGCGGCCGAAAGCCGTGGAAACAAAAGCATACTGGAAGGGCCCGGCATGGTTCTATCCGTTCTCCAATTTGGAGAGGCGGCGGCGTTACGCACGGTCCGAATAAAAACCGCAATTATGAACAAAAGATTAATAAAAAGATGGTCAGGGCGGCGCTTCATTCTCTGCTTTCCAGAAAATTGGCGGATGGCGAAGTAAAAGTGGTGGATTCTCTTAATTTAGAAACTCCCAAAACAAAAATTTTATTTTCAGGATTAAAATCTATTTTAAGCGATAAAAAGATTAGCGCCGTTGTTGTCCGTTCCAGCGAGAATAAGCTGTTGGCAAGGGCGGCCAGAAATATCCCAAAAATTATCGCGCTTGACGCCAATTCTTTAAATGTTGACTCTTTGCTAAAACATAAAAATGTTTTAATTGAACAGCGCGCCGTCAGCGAAATAAAATGAAGAAGATAAAATGAGATGAACCCCGTCAGAAACGGCGCCAAACAAGACGTCCGACGCAAACGGGAAACATAAAAATATGACAAAAAATAAAGAAAATAAGAAGATATTGGGTTCCGTTTCTAACGGGGTGAATAAATATTTAATAAAAAACCCAATAATTACCGAGAAGGCAATGAAAATGAGCGCTTTAAGAAAGTATGTTTTTTTGATTGACGAGATTGCCAATGAGCCGGAAGTAAAGAAGGCCGTTGAGGGAATTTATAAAGTGAAGGTGGAAAAAGTCAATGTTATTAATACTCGGCCAAAGCCCCGCAGAATCGGCAGAAATTTTACCAAAAAACCCGGCTATAAAAAAGCCATCGTCACGTTAAAAGAAGGGCAGAAGTTAGATATACTGCCTCATTAGCCATGACTAAATACTATCTTCACTTAATATGAAGCCATATAAACCCACAAGTCCATCACGGAGACAAATGAGCGTAGTAGAATACGCGTCGGTTTTGACCGCTTCTAAGCCGGAGAAGTCTTTAACTGTGAGATTAAAAACTCATTCCGGAAGAAATAACAGGGGAGTCATTACGGTTCGCCATCAGGGCGGCGGCAATAAAAAATTGTATCGTTTGGTTGACTTCCGGCAGGAAAAACGGGACGTTCCCGCCAAAGTTGAAACCGTAGAGTACGATCCCTACAGGACGGCGTTCATTTGTAAAATTTTATATAAAGACGGCGAACGCCGATATGTTTTAGCTCCCAAAGAGATAAAAGTTGGCGATGAAATTGTCGTTTCTGCCAGCGCTGTTTTAAAACCGGGCAACCGTTTAGTTCTGAAAAATATTCCGGTCGGCTATTTTGTCCACAATGTTGAGATGAGAGCCGGCGGCGGGGGCAAATTGGCCCGTTCTGCCGGATCTTACGCGGAAATATTAGCCCACGAAGGCGGCTATACCGATTTAAGGCTGTCTTCAAAAGAGATTAGAAAAGTATCTTCTGAAGGAATGGCTTCCATTGGACAAGTTTCCAATCCTGATTATAATTTGGTCAACATTGGAAAAGCCGGCAAATCCAGGCATTTAGGCATTCGCCCGACTGTTCGCGGTTCCGCCATGAACCCAGTGGATCATCCGTATGGCGGCGGCGAAGGCGCTCAGCCAAGAGGCACCCGCCGGCCGAAAACAATGTGGGGCAAGGTTACCGGAGGCCACAAGACTCGCCACAAGAAAAAATGGTCCACAAAGTTTATTTTACAGAGAAGGCCGAAGGTGCGTTGATTTGTTACTTGGTTACTTAGAAAAATACAAAAAACAACTATGAGCAGAAGTTCAAAAAAGGGTCCGTTTGTTGATCCAAAATTATTAAAAAAAGTATCTAAACTGAAACAGGGAGACCAAACAATAATCAAAACTTGGTCTCGCGCTTCAGAAATTGCCCCAGAAATGGTCGGGTTTACTTTTGGCGTCTACAACGGCAAGATTTTTGTTCCAGTCATGATTAAAGAAGAAATGGTCGGCCACCGATTAGGAGAGTTTTCCGCTACCAGAAAATTCGTTAAGCATGGCGGCAAAATGCAGCGTGAATTAGAAGCTTCGCAAGCCCAAGCCGAGGCGCAGAAAGCTCAAGCGGCGAAGGCCGGAACAGAAGCCGCCAAAAAATAGGTTTAGCAAGCTCACTATGAAACAACAAATCGCGCAACTAAATTATTTGAAAATAGCCCCGCGGAAGGTGAGGTTAATCGCGGATACTTTAAGAGGCCTGTCGGCTTCGGAAGCGGAAGCCCAGCTTTTATTGCGCGTTCAAAGATCTTCCAAGCCATTATTAAAACTTTTAAGGTCAGCCATGGCTAATGCTAAAAATAATCAAAAATTAAGCGCGGAAAAATTAGTAATCTCCAAAATTTTGGTCAATCAGGGGCCGATGCTTAAGCGGTCCTTGCCGAGAGCGCAGGGCAGAGCGACGCCTCTTCAAAAGAAAATGAGCCACGTTACTTTAGTACTGGAAGAACGAGAACGAGTTTTGCCAAGCCGATTTGTGATTAACCCGCCGGTTAAATCCGCAAAAACTAAACCTAAAAAAGAGATAAAACCAAAGATTTCCGAGGCAAAATCAGAAAAACCGAAAGAAAAGGCCGGATTTTTCAGGAGATTATTTAGGAGAAAGAGCGTATAAACTTTATCATGGGAAATAAAATTAGGCCATTTTCATATCGTCTCGGCATCATCAATAACTGGACTTCCCGCTGGTTTCCTAAAAAGGGGAACTACAAAGAACAGTTAGAAGAAGATGTTTTAATCCGCCGGCTCATTAATGATAAAATTGGAGCGGCTGGATTAGTGCGCGTGGAAATTGAAAGAGCGGCCGACAACCTTTTTCGGGTATTCATAAAAGCGGCCAAGCCGGGTTTGATTATCGGCCGCGGCGGAAAAGGCATAGAGGACCTTACAAAAGATTTAGAGTCCGCCCTCAAGAAATTATTTAATAAAAGAAAAAAAGCCGGCGTCACTCAGCCGAAATTCTCATTGAGCATGAATATAGAGGAATTAAAGAGATCGGAAGCCTCGTCTCAATATATAGCGCAATCTATCGCTTGGGATTTGGAGAAACGTCTGCCGTTTCGCCGAACTATCAAGAAATATATTGAACTAAACATGCAGAATCGGGAAGTTCAGGGCATGAAAGTGAAGTTGTCGGGCCGCCTTGATGGCGCAGAAATTGCCCGCCGCGAATGGCTGTCCAAAGGAAAACTGCCGCTTCAAACGTTGCGAGCCAATATTGATTATGGAGAAGCGACTGCTTTCAATACTTATGGAACTGTCGGCGTAAAAGTTTGGATTTATAAAGGAGAAGTATTCAATAAATAAACATATGTTGGTTCCAAAGAAAGTAAAACATAGAAAATGGCAGAAGGGGCGATCCCTATCAAGAAAAGTTGAAACTCGCGGCGTTGCTTTAGCTTACGGAAATTTTGGCTTGAAGGCGGAAAGTTCGGCTTGGATTACTTCGCGCCAAATTGAAGCCGCCCGCCGAACTATCAGCAATTTTATTAAAAGAGAAGGCAAAGTGTGGATTAGAATTTTTCCCGATAAACCGATTACCAAGAGGCCGCCGGAATTAACTATGGGCGGCGGCAAAGGGCCGGTAGACCATTATTCTTTTCCGGTTAAACCGGGACGGATGCTTTTTGAAATGGATGGCGTAAAGCCGGAAGTTGCCAAAGAGGCATTGAGATTAGCCGGTTTCAAACTTCCGGTGAGAACCAGAATAGTCATAAAGCAATAACAATATGTTAAAGAAAGAAAAAGAACAATTAAAAAATCAGTCTTCCGAATCCTTGCAAAAAATGGTGGCGGAAAGCCGCGAAAAGTTGTGGTCTTTAAGGACCGATTTAGCCGCGGGCAAGGTCAAGAATGTTCGGGAAATCAAGAAATTAAAAAGGTTGATAGCCCAATCTTTAACTTTAATAAACAAATAATATGGCAGGAAGAAAATTACAAGGCATAGTAGTGTCCGACAAAATGCAGAAAACCGCGGTTGTTGAGGTTATTCATGAAAGACAGCACCCGAAATATCTTAAATATTATAAAGTTACCCGGAGATTCAAAGCCCACGACGAAAACAAAGAATACAAAACGGGGGATAGGGTGATAATTGAAGAAACCAGGCCGATGTCAAAAGAAAAGAGATGGAAGATTATACAAAAAATATAATTATCAACGAATAGCGAATCCCTTACGAATAAACGAATTCGTAAATTCGGAACAGATTCGTTATTCGTTGATTAAACGAAGTAAAAACATGATCCAAGAACGTTCCATTTTAAAAGTTGCGGATAATAGCGGCGCCAAAATAGTTCGCTGTTTTAGGATTTTGGGCGGCTCCAGAAAACGTTACGCCAGAGTGGGTGACATTATTGTCGCTTCAGTTCAAATCGCGGAACCGGGCAAGGCGATCAAGAAAAAAGATGTTGTTAGGGCATTAGTGGTTCGGCAGAGACAAGTATTGCGCCGGGTGGACGGCTCTTACGTGCGTTTTGACGATAACGCGGTAGTTTTGATTGATGAAAAGCTGGAACCCAAAGGAACCCGAGTCTTTGGCCCGTTGCCGAGGGAAGTCAAAGAAAAGGGTTTTGAAAGCGTCGCGTCGTTAGCCGAAGAATTAGT
>CAYIBZ010000006.1:0-10210 GCA_964361795.1 uncultured Candidatus Saccharibacteria bacterium | reverse complement strand
ATGAAAATAAAAAAAGGAGACACAGTGCAAATAAGGGTTGGCAAAGACAACGGCAAATCGGGAAAAGTTTTGAAAGTCTATCCCTCAAATGAGGCGGTTTTAGTGGAGGGTTTGAATACCGTGAAAAAGCATCGCCGGCCGCGAAAACAAGGCGAAAAAGGCGAAATAGTGACGCTAGCCCGTCCGTTGAATATTTCCAAAGTTATGTTAATCTGTCCCAGCTGTGGAAAACCGGCCAGAGTGGGTTTTCGCGTTGAACAGGCCAAAGGCGGCAAAGCAAAAAAGAGCCGCTATTGCAAAATCTGTCAAGGTTTAATTTAGAGAAATTCATGGTTATTAAAATCGCGGAACAATTCAAAAAATTGGATAAAGTCGTTGTGAATACCGGCATTGGGCGGCTGTCTAGTCAGCCGAATTTTAATGACAAAATTTTACCGGAAATCGTGAAAGAATTTTCAATGATTACCGGACAGAAGCCGATGTTGCGGCCGGCCAGCGAATCCATCGCTAGTTTTAAATTAAGATCCGGAACAGTTGTGGGCTTGAAAGCCACTTTGCGAAAACAGCGGATGGCTCAATTCCTAAATAGAGTGATCAATCTAACTCTTCCCCGCGTAAGAGATTTTCGCGGCATTGGCCTTAAAAATGTTGATAAAAGCGGCAATCTTTCTTTTGGCGTCAAGGAACAAGCCGTGTTTTCAGAAATCAGCCCGGATATTTCCAAAGTAAATTTTGGCGTAGAAATTACCGTTGTTCCAAAAGGCGTGAAAAGCCGAGACGAGGCAATCGCCATCTATAAAGAAATCGGGATTCCATTCAGTAAACAAAAACATGGCTAAAAAATCAGTTTTAGCGAGAGCAAACAAAAAACCTAAATTTTCAACCAGGATTGTCAGGCGCTGTTTCCGCTGCGGCCGCAAACGCGGTTATATGCGGGATTTCGGATTGTGCCGCATTTGTTTCAGAGAATTAGCCGGTCGGGGAGAAATTCCGGGAATTAAAAAATCGTCATGGTAACTACGGATTATATAAATCTTACATGTACACAGATTTACTAATAAAAATTAAAAACGCCCAGCAAGCCAAAAAGGATTTGATAAAACTTCCTTATTCCAACATGGATTTTGCCATCGCGGAATTGTTGGCTAAAAATAAATATGTTGCCAGCGTCGCGAAGAAGGGGAGAATGCCGAAAAGAGTAATTGAAGTGAAATTGCAATACGATAAAAACGGCGTTGGAGCTATTGAGAAAGTCCGTTTCGTCAGCAAGCCATCCAGGAGGATTTATAGCGGTTACGAAAACTTGAGGCCGGTTCGACAAGGTTTTGGAATAGGCGTTCTTTCCACGCCAAAGGGATTAATGACTAATATGGAAGCGAAAAAAGCAAAAGTCGGCGGCCAGTTATTGTTTGAGATTTACTAATATGAGCAAGATAGGCAAAAAGCCAATAGAAATTCCCAAAGACGTGGAAGTTCAAATAAAGCCCGCTGATGGCGGCACAATTTTGGAATTTAAAGGAAAAGAAGGGTCAATGACACTGCCATTACTGCCTTTTATTTCCGTAGATTTGAAAGACGGCAAACTCCAATTCACTGCCGGAAAAGATCACAAACAAGCTCGGTCTAACTGGGGCACTATGGCTTCGCTGGCTAGAAATGCCGTGGAAGGAGTCAGTAAAGGGTTTAGTAAGATGCTGGATATTGAAGGAATCGGCTTTCGTGCTACAATAGAGGGCGCTACGCTGGTTTTGAATGTTGGTTTTACCCATCCGGTAAAGTTTCAGCCGCCAGCCGGCGTTAAAGTTTCTGTTGAGAAAAACGCGATTAAAATATCCGGCATAGATAAGAATTTGGTTGGCGAGATAGCCTCCCAGATTCGGAGAATTAAACCGCCGGAGCCGTATCAAGGAAAAGGCATCCGATATCGCGGCGAAGTCGTTCGGCGCAAAGCCGGAAAGAAAGTCGCTGGAACTGGCGCCGGAGCGGCGGCGAAATAAAAAATTATGAATATGGCTGTCAAAAAAAATGAAAATAGGATGAGGCGGCGAATGAGGGACCGCGCTAAAATTATTGGCACTTCCGATCGTCCGCGCCTTTCGGTTTTTCGAAGCAATAAATACACCTACGCTCAATTAATTGACGATGCTAAGGGACACACGCTAGCTTCTACTTCTTCTCTTGAATTAGGGAAAGAGAAAAAGGCCGGCAAGGTTTCCCAAGCGAAGGCGCTGGGTTTGGCGTTGGCGGAGAAAGCCAAGAAAGCTGGGATAAAAAACGCGGTTTTCAACAGGTCGTTTTACGCTTATCATGGCCGCGTTCAAGCGATTGCTGAAGGCGCCCGGGAAGGAGGGCTTAAAATATGATGGAAAAAAGATTTTATAAAAATAAACAGGACTTTGGCGGCTTGAAAGACAAAGTGGTTGATCTAAGAAGGGTGGCCAGGGTTGTCGCCGGCGGCAAACGTTTGCGTTTTCGGGCAACGATTATTTTGGGCGATGAAAAAGGCCGAGTAGGAGTTGGCCTAGGAAAAGGATCGGACGTTGCCAACGCCATGGCTAAAGCCAAGTATTACGCTTCCAAAAATGTTATGACAATCCCTCTTAAAGGAAGAACTATTCCTCATGAAGTAGAAGCCAAGTACAGCGCCGCTAGAGTGAAAATTAAGCCGGCGAAAGAAGGCCATGGATTAAAAGCCGGCGGGGCCGTTCGGGTTGTTTTATCAATGGCCGGAGTCAAAGACGCGATTGCCAAATGCTTGGGCAGGACTCCTAATAAATTGACTAACGCTTTAGCGACTCTGGAAGCGTTGAAAAAATTAAAATCCGATAAAGAGCGATAATATTATGCAATTACACAACTTACAAAGACGGCATCCATTAGCCGAAAAGAAACCGCGCGTTGGCAGAGGAGGAAAACGCGGCAGTACTTCCGGCAGGGGACAAAAGGGCCAAAAATCCCGATCTGGCCATAGGATTCGTCCGGCGGAGCGAGATTTACTCCAACGTTTGCCTAAACTGCGCGGTTTTAATAATAAACCTCTTAGCAAGAAGATGGACGTTATTAATGTTGGCGATCTGGCCGCCAAGTTTAAGTCAGGCAGTGTTATTGGCTCCGAATTGTTAGGAAGAAATGTAAAAGTTCTTGGCAATGGCGATCTTAAAATGCCCATTACGCTAAGAGGCGTTAAGGTCTCAAAATCGGCTAAGGAAAAAATTGAAGCGGCGGGAGGAAAGGTTGAATAACAATGAACAGGTTTTTACAAATATTCCGAGTTCCGGACATCCGAAGGAAAATATTATGGATTGTCGTCGGTTTGATTGCTTTCCGGCTGATGGCGGCAATCCCGATTCCTGGCATTGATGCCGCTCGTTTGAGCGCGTTTTTGAATTCTAACCAGCTGTTTGGTTTTTTTAATTTATTCTCTGGAGGCGGGTTATCCAATCTTTCCATAATGATGCTTGGCGTCGGACCCTATATTACCGCGACTATTATTTTACAGCTTTTGACCATGATTTTTCCTTCTTTGAAGAAGATGTATTACGAAGAAGGGTCAGCGGGTCGGGCAAAATTTAATCGCTACTCTCGCTATTTAACCGTTCCTCTAGCGGCGCTCCAGTCTTATGGTTTTCTTAATTTATTAGCCAGCCAGCAAATTATCGGGAGCTTAAACTTATCCGATCTTTTGCAGAATGTTTTAATAATAACTACCGGAAGCGTTATTTTGACTTGGATCGGCGAATTAATAGGAGAGCAAAAACTGGGCAGCGGAATTTCTTTCATTATTTTTGCCGGCATTGTCGGCGGTTTGCCCAGCGTGGTTCGCAACGTAATTTTTTCTTATGATCCCGCCCTATTGCCAACCTATATCGCTTTTGTCGCGCTAAGCGTAGTGATTATTGCCGGCGTGGTGTTTGTTAATGAGGGCGAAAGAAAAATTCCGGTTTCTTACGCGAAGCGCATAAGAGGGAATAAAGTTTTTGGGGGAGTTGCCAGCTACCTGCCTCTAAAAATTAATCAAGCCGGGGTCATTCCCATTATTTTCGCGATTTCTATTTTATTGTTTCCGCAATTTTTGAGCCAGATTTTATCTATCGCGTCTTCGGATTTTTCCATAAGACTGCAAAATTTGGTTAACCAGTTTTTGGGCAATCAATTGATTTACAGCGCCGTGTATTTTGGCTTAGTCGTGGTTTTTACTTATTTCTATACTTCTATTACCTTTGAGCCAAAAGAAATTTCTAAGAATTTACAGCAAAATGGCGGCTTCGTTCCGGGGATTCGGCCGGGAGAGCCAACGGCGAATTTTCTATCCAAATTAACTCATAGAATTACCCTGTTCGGCGCGTTATTCTTAGGCCTAATAGCGGTTTTGCCGAACTTAACTCAAATTTTAACAGGAGTCCAAACTCTCACTATCGGCGGCACCGCGCTTTTAATCGTAGTTTCAGTTGCCCTGGAGTCTATTAAACAAATTGACTCTCAACTGGCGATTAGAGAATACGACAACGTTTAATCCTTGAATTTCTCCGATGGCCATCGGAGATTTTTTTATCCCAAACATAATCTAGATTTATGTATGGGATTTATGCTAGAATATTTTCTATGGTCAAAAAAGCGGTCATAATTTACGGAGCGCCCGGGGCAGGGAAGGGGACGCAAGCCAATCTGCTTTCTTGGGCTAAGGGTTTTACGCACTTTGACACCGGAAAATATCTGGAGCAGTTAGTTAACGATCCGAACCAGCGAACAGACCCGGTCATTAAAAGAGAAGGGAAATTGTTTGACGCAGGGAAATTATTAACTCCATCTTGGGTTTTGAGCATTGTCAAAGAAAAAACTCAAGAAATTGCCAAAGCGAATTTCAGTATTGTGTACAGCGGTTCGCCGAGAACTTTGTATGAAGCGTTTGGAGATAAGAACGAATCCGGTTTGATTGAAGTGTTAGAGCGGGCTTACGGCAAGGAAAATATTTTCGTGGTTTTGTTAAAAGTGCGGCCAAACAGTTCAATTTTTCGCAACAGTAACAGGAAAGTCTGTTCGGCGTGCGCGACAGCGATTTTATATAACGACACGACTCATCGCCACACGATTTGTCCGATTTGCGGAGCGAAATTAAGAACCAGAACTTTGGACGACCCGAAAGTAATCAAAGTTCGCTTAAAAGAATACGAAAAACGGACCAAGCCAATCCTCGCGGAATTAAAGAAAAAGGGCTATAAGATATTGGAGATTGACGGCGAAGCATTGCCGTTTCAAGTTCATGAAGATATTAAACGGAAATTGAAAATCTAAGTTAATGGTAACTCTAAAAACCAAAGAAGAAATTGACAAAATCCGCAAAGCCGGAGCGATATTGGCAAAAGTGGCAAAGGTGATTATTGCCAGAGCGGAAGAAGGAGTGGCGTTGAAATTCCTAGACCAATTAGCTCAAGAATTAATACAAAAAGCCGGTGGAAGACCGGCTTTTTTAGGTTATCGGCCTTATGGCGCAAAAAAGCCCTATCCTTGTTCTATTTGCGCTTCAGTCAATGAAATTATAGTCCACGGCATCCCCGCCAGCTATAAGCTTGTTTCCGGCGACATTTTAAAGCTTGATTTTGGAGTAATTTACGATGGCTATTACGCCGACGCGGCCTGGACAGTCGGGATCGGCAATATTGATCCAGAAGCAAGAAAGTTAATTAACGCCACGGAAAAATCTTTATACGCGGGCATCAAAGAAGCTAAACCTGGAAACACTTTAGGAGATATCGGCTGGGCTATCAAAAACTGTGTCAGTAAATTTGGCTTTTCTGTAGTAGAAGGTTTGACTGGCCACGGGATCGGCAAAGAACTTCACGAAGACCCGAGTGTTTTTAATAATGGCCAAAAAGGAAAGGGGATGGAGCTTTCCGAGGGATTGGTTTTGGCGATTGAGCCAATGGTCAGCGCCGGCACCTCTAAAACTCTTATTTTAAAAGACGATAGTTTCGCAACCGCCGACGGCAGTTTGTCCGCTCATTTTGAACACACCGTAGCCATCACCGTTAGAGGTCCGGAGATTCTAACCCTGATTTAGGAGAGTAGGATCCAAACCAGAATCAGTTGAGCGAAGCGAATTCGGCGAAGATTCACGAAGCGAGGAGCGATGCGTACCTTGTGGTACGTGAGCGACGAGCGACAAAGAAGATTCGTTGAATTCGCTCCGCCAAGCGGGAAGTCAAAAAATGGGCGATTTCTTCGTTGCTCCTCCTCAATGTGCCAACAGGTACAATTTCGTCGTCGCGCCTTGAAATCACCTCATTTTTTGACTTCTCAATCTGATTCTGGTTAGAATCCTACTCTCCAATAGAGGAGCGAGTTATCCACAATTAGACTATTTGACTTCCCTATTGATAATATTTAAAATTTACTATTATGGAACAAGGAAAATCGTCTAAAAAAGTTTTTTGGGTTGTTTTGGTGTTATTAGCAGTTTTATTGCTGGGTTTGCTGGTTTATTACTTAATGCAAAATGGCTTTTCTCTGTCCGTGCCTTTTTTGGCGAATAGTTCTTATCAGGCGGTATTTTTGACTAACGGTCAGGTATACTTTGGCAAATTATCAGGCTTAAATTCTGATTTCCCGACCTTGACTGATGTTTATTACCTCCGAGTCAATGAAGTTTTACAGCCAGTGCAGGGGAAGAAGCAGGAGCCCCAGCAACAGCTTAGCTTAGCCAAGCTTGGCACTGTTGAATTACATAAGCCGGAAGATATGATGAGAATCAATCAAGACCATATTTTGTTCGTAGAGGATTTGGCGCGTGATTCTCAAGTAACGCAAGCTATAAGAAAATATAAAGAAGGACTGTAAGAGAAATAATAAAGACTCCGATGGGTATCGGAGTCTTTTGTTTCTTTAGTATCATCTGTCGCAAAATGTATATTGGGCGACAGATAAGTTATTCTCTCTCTTCAACATCGCCAAGCTGATTGCAAACGATAATTTTGTCTTTTGTAATGTATTTCCCATGTTGGCGCCGCTTGGAAATTGATTTAGTTTCCAATCGGATAGGCCCTTTCCAGATATAATGTATCAGCTTCATCGTCCCCTGCGCCATTTCCGAGTCTAGCACCCGTCCGTCAAATATGTGCCGCAGAACGAGGCATTGGACTAAACCCAGCGGTTCAATCGCGAAGTCAAATTTCGGGTAGAGTTTGTCGGCTCTAGCCTTAAGAACATTGTCCCGATACTGATCGGCCATTTGCCGCAATTGAGATTCTACGAAAATTCGTTTGCTGGCGTTTTCCACGATAAACGGCTTAATGAAATTTTCATGAATAAATCCATCCTTATTATTAAAGAATTCTTCCAGAAATTCTTCATCGGTGTAATTCTTGCGAACTCTAAAAAGTTCTTTTTCGGAACCCAATTCTTTTCTGGCCTTGTTCCAGGTATAAAATCCGATTCTATAAGGATTGATATCAAGAAACGATCTGGGCATTTTAATTACTCTTAGATGCATTTTTATTGCCTCGTGGTAAGCATCGGCTCCGAAAGTCTCAATTAATTTATCAGACAGCAATCTTAGCGTCCGAAAATGCCAGTAACTCGCCCACCCTTCATTCATTATCTTGGTTTCGGCGATTGGCCAGAGATGGATGGCTAAGGCTTTGATTACTTCCAAAATTTCCTGATCTATCGCGCTCAAATTTCGGAAATTCCTAATAGCAAAATCAATAAAATGATTGCCATGTTCGTCAAACAGAAAAAACGCGCCATGAGCCGCGTCAATCAGTTTTTCTACCCTAGACGAGCCGAATTTTGGATTTTCCACGCATCGCTGGATTAATTGCGAGCCGCGCTTTAGCTTAGTTTGAATCAACTCTGGGCGATTCAAGCGAAAAGCGACATTGCGATTAAAGAAATCGTTATGGGCATAAACATGGCCGCCGATCATAATGTTGTCCACAATCGGATTAGTCTCCAGCATAAATGCCGTACAGGGATTGGTATTAATGACAATCTCATTCGGCAAAAAACTGAAGCGATGGTCATACAAGATCCGGGTAATGAATTTGGCTTTTCCGAAGCTCCAATGCGGATAGAGATTGTACCCGCCGTGATGCGCTTGGCGCTCAACCATTTGTTCGTTGTTGCAGATCACAAACTCTTGAGGAACGAATTCTAATCCTAAGTTTTTGGCGATTTCTTCTACTTTTAAGAGCCAATCTTTTAGGGCTTTGAGATTGTCCATTATCCCCTTCTCCTTTCGTTAGATTTGGCAATAAATTCCCGCAAGATTTCTTTAACATCATTTTTATCGTCTAATTTTGACAGCAGAAGATTGCTAAACCTTCTTGCCAAGTCCCGCATATTGCCTATGCTTCCCAAAACCGATCCGGTCGTCGCGTTAATTTCACAATAATTGATCATGTGGGCCAGTTTGCAAAGATTTTCCATAGCGTCAACAAAATCGCCGTTATCTTGAGCGGTATTCTCGCCATCGGAAGCGTGCCATACGTAAATGTCCCATTCCTTGGGGCTGTATTTTTCATTGATGATTTCCAAAACTTTATTAGTTCCGGAAGACAATTTTGTCCCCCCATCGGATTTCATCGCGAAAAAGTCCTCTTCACTGCATTCAGTGGCGCTTTCATCGTGATTAATGAAGCAAATGTCAACGTGTTCGTAGCCGGTTTTTTGAAGATAGAGAACAAAACAATAGCAGAGCGCTTTGGCAAGATAATGCTTATTTTTATCCATTGATCCAGACTTATCTTTAACCAGAAAGATCACCGCTCTTTCATCGGCGTCCGGCATTTCCCGAGAGTGGCGATAACGGTAATCAGCGGGTATGAATTTCTTTGAAAGCTGTTTCGTAGCTCTTTCCCGGGCTATTTTTCTCTTTACCGTGGCCTTCTTATTCAGTCTGGAAAAACTTCCGGACTTTCTGATTCCCATTAACTCAATCTTGTTTTTGAAGTACCGGGTCCCTTCCAAATTTTTCATTAACTCTAAAACGTCCAAATCATCCAGCATAATTTCTATCAGTTCATCCAGCCGGAAATTGGCGTCATATTCTTTAGAGCCGGGACCCAATCTTCCAACGGTGCCGCCGGCCGCACTGGCCCTTTTTTTCTTGTCTCCGCTTTCTCCGGGAACTAACCGTCCGCCTTTTTTTTCTTCATCGGACTGAAACGCGAATCGGAATTCTTTTAAACTGCGTATTCTGACCGTCACCATCTTAGAATTATCTATGGGAATCAACGATTGGTCTGATATCAAAGCGCTGATTCGTTTTTTTAATTCTTCTCTGATTTTTGCTTTGTGGCGCTGGACATCAATGTCTAATTGAGGATTGGAATCGCGCTTGCTTTCGTTTCGAATTTCCATTTTACTCCTTTCAACGAGCCGTTTGGTATTTTAACAGATTCAAAATTATAGTAAACCCCGCGCTAAATTTTTATTAACTCTTCAAGCAGTACTTTCCCATGGGAAAGTACTGTGAAATGACCTAGAAGGAGAATAAAAATCGCCCCGCTTAGCGGGGCGATTAACCAAAAGAACAAAAGCTTTAGCGACAGCGGGCTTGCCCGCCATAGCTTTAGCGACGGCGGGAGAGAGAAACGCCGCTATCGCCACGGCGGCTGTTGGGAGCCCAAGACCTGCCCCGCACGCCCCGCGCGTCGAAGTCGCCGAGGCCCACGAGCTCGCCGTCAGTGTCACGCGAATTCGACCAAGTGTATCTGTCCGGCAGTAAACGTTTGCCATTGACGTCGTAATACATGGCCAGATCGTAGATGGTTTCTTGGATTGATTGTCTGGTAAGCTGGTTGATTTTAAGCTCGCTAAGCTCTTTGGCGGCTTGCTGCCAGTTTTCGTTCATGAGCTTTGTCAGCCTGTCTTTGTTCGCTTCAAATTCACGTATCGCTTCCTCGTATTCTTCGGGCATTTCAATGTCTTTGAATGATTTCTCGCGGAGTGCTCTCACAATAACATCGGTTTGTTCGAGGTAGTTTTTGCTTGTCGATTCGGGGAGTAGGCCTTTCCCGACAATGGCCCAGCCAGAGCGGGGTACTACTTCGGTAAAATCCTTGCTTCCGGTCACGCGGTCTCTCCATCCTTCTGCTGTGTTAAGAAAGCCGCCTTTTTTCTCTTTTTCCCATCGCTTTGCAAGTATGGCATTCATCGCCTCCATTGACATCGGTTTATCATCTTCAGTTTTATCTACTCTCAAAACAAGCAT
>CAYIBZ010000005.1:0-29136 GCA_964361795.1 uncultured Candidatus Saccharibacteria bacterium | reverse complement strand
AAATTATTAATCCTAAAATTATAGCCACTCTCGGCCGATTTTCCATGAATTATTTCAACCCAAATTTGAAGATTAGCCGCGATCACGGCAAAGTTTTTCGCATGAATGGAAGATTGCTGGTGCCGATGTATCATCCGGCGGCAATTTTACGAAACATGGGCCTGATCGGCGAATACGAAAAAGAATTTAAAAAATTTCCCAAGATTTTGGAAAAATTTGACGAACTTTTAAAATAAACCCCGCCTGCCGGTCTGAAAGAAACAGGAAAATCTTCGGAGCCCGAACATCCAAATATTTTCTAAAACCCATCTCAAAATACCACCGCTCGCGATATGACATGTAATAGTACTATTACATGTCATAGTAGTAGATAATTTACTACGAATTTTTGAGGCCGATTCCTGGCGGCCGCGGCGGGTTTTTCAGCAAATCCAGGATATCCAAATCACCGAACAAATTTTCCGTAAAAGTCTTTTCAGCTTTGATTGAACTCCAATTAGTAGGGCCGCCATAGAAATTCCGATAGCTTTTATAATTACTCATTAAACCCAAAGAATTCTTTTTAACGGTGCTTATCGTCTGAGGAGAAACCCATAATATTTCTCCGATTTCTTGATAGGATTTTCCGGCTTGAACCAGCGCTAATATTGCTAGCCGCCTCAACATCATTTTCTTTTCATCTTCACTTATCAAATTTTCCAAAATTCTCTTAACCTCGTTTTTGGATTTAGTTTTGGCAACCTTTTCCGCCAATCTTTCCCATAAAGATTCCGCCCAAATTGATAGATTTCCTGAATCTGAACTTGAAGAAACACAGAAATATATTAAATCAAATTATCGTGCTAGTATTAATCCGAAAAGTTATCGTTACGATAACATTGCTCACATTGCAAAAATGCCTAATGGAGAAACAAGGGTTATCTACACTAGATTAAATAACAGAGGAAAAGAGGAAATTATTAACTGGCACAAAATAACTGATCCTAATTTTGAAAAAACATTAAAAACTTTTGGTATCCCCAGCCAGACTCGAACTGGCATATTGGGCTTAGAACGCCCAAGTCCTATCCGATTGGACGATAGGGACATTATTAATGTAGCAAAGGGCGCAACTATTGTCAAGTCCCCTGCTGAAATCGCTCGTGAAATCGCTCTCAAAGGAGCACAACCAGAATTAGCTAAAACCATTGAGGCCCAGATTGCCCGATCCAAGAAATTTGGAGAACAACTTGGTTTGGAGAATCCTTATGAGGTTTATTTCCCATTTATCAAGAAAGATAAATTAGATAGATTTATTAACGAAACAAAAGGCATAAGAGTAGGAAGCGAAGGATACCGAAAGCAATTCAAGAATCTGCTTACCAATGAAAATATGGAGCTTGATCCGGCAAAAGCGTTCTTTATTCAACTGCGGAATAATCCAATCCCGATAAATCTCATCAAGGAAAGTGGCGATTTTCCCTTGCCTCCATGTATGAAGCGACCTGCCTTCAATAAGCTGGGTCTCAACTGATTTGAATGGAGTGCCTGATGCCGGAGCTTCGCTTAACATAAGCTCACTAGCCGCTCCCATTCTTTGAGCATGATTTTCCCACTTCTGTACGGCATTTTCAAAGATATTGATATTCCGAGGCGAGGTATCTAATTGGTTAATATCAGTACCTGCCGCAAGGCCGACCAGGACTACGCCATCTGGGTGAGAGACCGAGTGGAAGCCGACGAGGAGCTCAAGAACAAGTCGGCTGACGATCTCAAGGCGAGCGGCACCAACTGCATCATCCTGGAAGAGCGCCTGATGCTGGAATTCTTCTATTACTGGAAGAACAAGAGCCATCTGGATATTCAGAACGTCACGCTCTGCGCCGGCTCGCGCTACTCTGATGGCGGCGTTCCGGAGGTGCGCTGGGATAGCGATGATGGCGAGGTCTGCGTGCGCTGGCTCTACTCGTGCCACCGGGACTTCCGCCTGCGTAGTCGCGCGGCAGTTTCCTAATCCTTGTACCTTCGTTCTTTTTCCCTCCAACTTCGGTTGGGGGATTTTTTTATTTGAGATTACTTCGCCGCGCTCGCAATGACCGTGTATAATATAAGTATGTCTTTTTCATTAGTCTACCTCGTTCATAGATTTTTCTATCGGATTTACGAATTTTTGCGTCATTGGTATGTTGGCGGTTTTTTAGCGGTTAGCCATCAAACAATCAATTTTTTGGAAAAATTAGACCGCAAAATAGCATTAAAAATTACCTGGCGATATTTATTCAAACCTCTTTATCAGGATTACACATTGCTGGGCTATATTCTGGGATTCATTTTTAGAACTTTACGATTGGTTTTCGGAGGCGCGATTTATTTGTTAATTTTCGGAATCGCCATATCGCTGTATTGCGTTTGGGCCGCCGTGCCGCCGTATTTAATTTACAGGATATTTTTTCCATGAATCAGGAAATATATTTCAACGATCCGAGATTTCGGATGACAGTTTTAGGAAGGCTAATTTTAAGGGTCGCGTCTTTCGCAATTTATGGAACGTTGGCTGTATCGGCGATTTTGTTTATAGTTGGCGATGTTGCTTTGAAAATGGCGGGCATTCTGATTGCTTTATTTTTAGTTGACCGTTTTCTAAATTTTAAAAAAGGTGACCGTTCATTGGCCAAATTGCCGAAAGGAAAAATCAATGCCGCGAAATTCCTGTCCGCGGACAGTTTTAGGGTTTTGGAATGGGCTCTGGATAAAGCGGTTTGGCAAAAAGGAAATCCCAATCTTCATTTACTTAGCCGTTTGGTTAAAAAACCGGAAATAGCCAACGGGCTGTTGCGTATAAGCATAGATTTGGAAAGTTTTAGAAAAAAAACAGACGAACTTATAGAATCGTCTCCCTTGAGAAAATATCTAAAAAATGAACTTATAAAAAACATTGAAGACCTATCCAAGGCGGCATTTAATCAGGCGCTCGCAAGAGGCGGAAAGTATATAGAACCTCAAGATCTTTTTTCCGCTTTAAGCGATTTGAAGGATCCCGATATTGATAAATTGTTGAGATTTTTTGATGTCAATAAAGACGATTTAAATAATGCTTTAATTTTTGGAAAAAAAGCCCCCTCAAGTTTTACAGGATTTATTGAGCGGCATCATAAAGCGCGCCATCGGGTCATGAATAGAGCATGGACAGCCCGCCCGACGCCTTTTCTTGACCAGTTTTCTCAAGATTTAACTGATTTAGCCCGCTTAGAAAAAGTCGGTTTTTTGATCGGCCACGCGTCTGAATATGACCGATTAGTTGATATTTTATCCAGACCGGCTAGGCCAAACGCTCTATTAGTGGGAGAGCCGGGTATCGGAAAGGAAACTTTAGTAGCTCATCTTGCATTTCAGATCGTTAAAGACAGAGTTCCGCCGCCGTTATTTGATAAACGTTTAATAAAATTAGATGTCAGCGGTTTGCTTGCCGGAGCGGAAGAAGCGGAACTGTCAAAACGGATTGAGAAAATTATTAATGAAATAATAATGGCCGGGAATGTTATTCTTTATATTCCGGACGTTCATAGTTTATTAAAAAAGGCATCCGTATTTTTATTGCCGGCAATTAAAGGATCCGCTTTTTCTGTTTTGGGCGCTACTTATCCGAGAGAGTTTAAAGATTCCATAGGATCCAACACGGAAATTGCCAGCGCTTTTGAAACGATTCAAGTTCAGGAGCTTAGCGAATCGGAAGCCGCCAAATTTTTAGTGTATGACAGCATTCTTTTGGAGAAAAAATACGGAATCATGATAACTTTTGACGCCGTCAAGGAATCAGTGAGATTGGCGCGGCGGTATTTTAATCAAAAACCTTTGCCATCCAGTGCCGAAGATTTATTGAAAGAATCTTTGGCCGACGCGATAGAAAAAAAGAAGAAAATTTTGAAAGGCGAGGACGTTATTGAAACTGCCCAAAAAAGAACCAATATCCCATTGCGGCGGGCAGGAAAATCAGAGACAGAGCAATTGTTGAATTTGGAAGAATTGATTCACCGCCGTTTGGTTGATCAGGAAGAGGCGGTAAAAAAAGTTGCCCAAGCATTAAGAGAATATAGAAGCGGATTAAGCAGAAAAGGAGGCCCAATCGCCAATTTTCTGTTTGTCGGCCCAACCGGCGTCGGAAAAACGGAGTTAGCTAAAATTTTATCGGAAATCCAATTTGGCTCTCAAAGCGCGATGGCGCGTTTTGACATGTCCGAATTTCAGGAAAAATCGAGCGTGAACCGTTTGCTGGATAATTTAACCGCCGCGATTAAGGAAAAACCCTACAGCTTGATTTTGCTGGATGAATTTGAAAAAGCTCACGGAGATATTCTCAATCTTTTCTTGCAGGTTTTTGACGACGGGCGATTGACCGATAGCGCCGGCAAGACAGCGGATTTTCAAAACACCATTATTATCGCCACCAGCAACGCCCATTCGGATTTTATCAAGTCCTCTATTGAATCCGGGAAAGACATAAAATCAATCAGCGAAGAATTAAAATCAAAATTAGTAAATTATTTCCGGCCAGAGCTTTTGAACCGGTTTTCAGGTATAATTGTATTTAAGAACTTGTCACGAACGGATCTTAGAATAATTACCCGGATTCAGTTGCGCGATCTGGCGAATCAGCTAAGGGAGACAAATTCCATAGACATTTCTTTTGACGATTTGGCGGCGGATAAGATCATGGAATTGGGATATGACCCGGTTTTTGGCGCGAGGCCGTTGAGAGCGGTTATTTCGGAAAAAATAAAAGGAGTTTTAGCGGAAAAAATTTTAAGAAAGGAAATTGGTCGAGGAAGCATCATAAAAGTTTCTTACGATGGGCAAACTTTTCGGTTCAGTCAATAGCGCGATAAAGATATTAGTTTTTGGAAATGTGGCGCTGACGATGTCAGATGGCATTATGGCGCCGATTTTTGCCATCTTTGTTACTCAAAAAGTGGCGCCCGGCGAAGTCAGCGTTACCGGCTATGCCATAGCGGTCTATTGGCTAGTTAAATCGGTCTTGCAATTTCCCATTGCCCGATTTTTAGATAAGACCGATGGAGAAAAAGACGATTATTGGGCCATGCTGATTGGCGGGTCTATTTATGTAATTATGCCGCTGGTGCTGATGTTTGTTCGCACGCCATTTCAGCTTTATTTATCCGAATTCGGTTTCGCGATTGCCGCTTCTTTGTATGTAGTGCCTTGGGCTTCGCTTTTCACCAGACATGTTGATAGGTTTCGCATTGGATTTGAATGGAGCTTAAACTCATCGGCGCTGGGTTTTGGCATTATGGGCGCCAGCGCTTTAGGCGGATATTTGACTCAAAGTTTTGGTTTCGGAGTCGTATTTATATTGGCTTCTTTATTTAATTTAGTGGGATTTTTAGTATTATTATTCTTAAGAAAATATGTAAAACAGCGCAATCATTTGGAAAAAGCTTTTCCGGAACAGCACCAGCGGACGCATAAGTAATACGGAACTTACCAATGGCCACAAGAGTTACAAACGACGAAATTGCAAAAGTTTTGTACGAAATCGGCGAGTATTTAGACATGCAGGGCGTGCAGTTTAAGCCGCGCGCGTATGAAAAAGCTGGCCAAACCATTGAGGGACTTCAGGAAGAAGTAGCGGATATTTATAAAAAAGGCGGGTTAAAAGCGGTGGAGGATATTCCGGGAGTCGGTGTTTCTATCGCCGAAAAAATTGAAGAACTGATGAAGACCGGCCGTTTGAAATACTACGAACAACTTAAAAAGAAAACGCCGGTGGATTTATCTTCACTGACAAGAGTTGAAGGGTTGGGGCCGCGGAAAATAAAAATTTTGTATCAAAAGCTGAAAATCCGCAACCTAGCCGATCTAGAAAAAGCCGCTAAGGCCGGAAAAATCAGCGCATTGGAAGGATTTGGGCCGAAAAGCGAGGAAAACATTTTAAGAGGATTGGAATTTGTGAAAGGGGCTGGCGGGCGGTTTGTGTTGCCATTTGTTTTGCCGCTCATTCGTGAGATTGAAAACCGGTTGCGAAAAATCAAAGGAGTGAAGCGGGCGGAAGTGGCCGGCTCCGTGAGAAGGCGAAAGGAAACTATCGGCGACGCGGATATTTTGGTGATTTCCGACGACCCCGATCCAGTGATGAAATACTTTGTATCTATGCCGGAAGTGGCGCGAGTCTTGGCTCACGGCGAAACAAAATCCGCCGTAACCTTAAAAGACGGCATGGATGTTGATGTGCGAGTATTGCCGGAAGAGTCCTATGGGGCGGCGCTGGCGTATTTTACCGGATCAAAAGATCACAATGTTGCTTTGCGCCAGATTGCGATTAAAAAAGGATATACGTTGAATGAATACGGGTTGTTTAAGGGCACGAGGGCGGCAAAAGGCAGATTGGTTGCCGGCCGCAGTGAAGAAGAAGTTTATAAAGCTTTAGGAATGGATTATATAGAGCCGGAAATGCGGGAGATGACCGGCGAAATTGAACTTGCGCAAAAACGCCAGTTGCCAAAGCTTGTAGGTTACGATGATATCCGCGGTGATCTTCAAATTCAAACCAAGTGGACCGATGGCGCTAATTCCATTGAAGAAATGGCCAAGGAAGCGATGGGGCGGGGGCTGGAATACATTCTTATTACTGATCACACGAAGCGGTTGGCGATGACCCACGGGTTGGATGAAAAAAGGATTCTTCAACAAATGAGAGAGATAGATTTGTTAAATGAAAAACTGAAAAATTCCTCCTTCGCCAAGGCTTCGGAGGACAAGCAAAATGCAAAATTTAGGATTCTCAAAGGGACGGAGTGCGATATTTTAAAAGACGGCAGTTTGGATTTGCCGGACGAGATTTTGAAAAAGTTGGATATCGTCGGGGCATCGGTTCATTCTAATTTCAATCTTTCCAAAAAAGAGCAAACTGAACGAATTAAAAGGGCAATGAAAAATCCGCACGTGGATATCCTTTTTCATCCGACCGGCCGGGTAGTTCAGCGCCGCGAGCCGTATGAGTTAGATATGGAAGAGATAATAAAAACCGCCAAGGAAACCGGCACGGTTTTGGAAATCAATTCCTCCGATCGTTTGGATCTGAAAGATCAACATATTCGGATGTGCGTAGAGGCGGGAGTGAAAATGGCGATTGATTCTGACGCGCACCATGCCAGCCAGTTTGATTTTCTGGAGTTTGGCATCGCGCAGGCGCGACGAGGTTGGGCAACCAAGAATGATATTATCAATGCTTGGCCATTGGAAAAAATGTTGAAGATGCTAAAAAAATAAGCTAAAATGCAAGCATGAGAAAGATTGTTTCAGCCGGCATCATTATTTTTCGCAAAACCCGCGAAGGGCCGAAGTTTTTGATTTTGTACCACGGCCACGGCTATTGGAATTTCCCAAAAGGGAAAATGGAGGCCGGCGAGAAAAGCTGGCAAAGCGCTTTTCGGGAAGTAAGAGAAGAAACTGGCTTAAAATCTTCAGAATTGAAGTTGGTCCAGAATTTTAAGACTTATGAAAGATTTACTTTTCGCCGAGGCAAGGAAAATGTTTTTAAAATCGTGATTTTGTACTTAGCCGAAACGCATCAGCCAAAAGTGACTGTTTCTGACGAACACGAAGGTTATGGCTGGTTCACGTTTAATGAAGCAAAAAAATTATTGTTGCGATATCCGGAAAATTTGAGGATCTTACAAACCGTTTATGGATTCCTTAGGCGGACTTCCGCCTCTATCAAAATTACGGCAAGCAAGCAAGACAAGAGCCCTCAACGAGAGAATCTCTAACGTATAAATTCCACTACTTTCTCAAAGACTTTTGGATGATTTTCCGCCAGATTAGCAAGAATCTTGCGGTCCAGTTTAATATTTTTCTTTCGCAGTCCCCCTATTAGTCTGCTGTATTTCATTCCCAATGAATGGCTCGCGGCGTTGATTTTCACATTCCAAAGCGCCCGGAAATTTCTTTTCTTTTCTTTCCGTCCCCGAAAAGCGTGTTCCCAAGCGTGAACCAGAGCTTCTTTTGCCAGAGACTCTTTTGATTTTCTTCCCCAGCGGAAACCTTTAGTGTATTTTAGTATTCGTTCGCGTTTTTTGTGCGCTATTGTGCCTCGTTTTACTCTTGTCATATTCCGTATTTTTTAGTGAAAGTTTTATGGTCCGGTTTGCTTAGCCAAGAAATTTGTTCTTTGCGGTGCATCACGGTGCCGTTTTTCTTGGCGCGAAAATGACCCAGTCCCATTTTTCTCCTTAGGAGTTTGCCGTTTTTAGTGACTCTTATCCTGTCTTTAACGCTTGATTTAACCATAGATTGTTAGTCAACAATAACAAAGAAATTAACTGAAATCAAGCTTACACTTTTGCAATCTGCATTATAATTCCCCGTCCCCCCAACTTCGGTTCTAATAAGAATTTGAATTCAATAGGAATGATTTTAAGAAATTCGTTAAGTTTTTCAAAGGCGAAATTTTTATTTCCTTTCTCGCGTCCTCGTAATACCACAACTATACTTACCTGATTCCCTTCTTCGAGAAAGCCCTGTATTTTTTTGGCTTTGATTTGCAAATCATGAAGAGCTTCGCGTATGCTGATCTGAATTTGTTTAGATTCTTGTCCTTTCTGTTGGGTGCGCTGTTTTTTCTCTTTCTTTTCCTGTTGGTAGCGGAATTTATCAAAACTCATTATTCTTGCCACGGGAGGTTTTGCGTTTGGCGCGATTTCTATTAAATCCAGCCCTTTTTCTTTGGCTAAACTTAAAGCCGATTCTTTCGCCATTTTCCCAAGGTTCTTGCCCCCCTCATCAATGATTGTCAGTTCCAAAGCCGTTATTTGATTGTTTATTCTTAGATTTGCGATAGTTAGAAATATAGCGGATTGGCTTGTAGAAGTCAAAAGCCTTCTTTATAATGCCGATAGTTCTTAGGAGAACCAAAAATGGGATGGCCGAGAAGGCTTATTTTGGTCAGGCACGCGGAGTCCGAAGGCAACGTTATGAGCGTGGAAGAGCGGACAAAATGGGAAAGATCTTCTCATGAATATAGATTAACCAAAAGGGGCCGAAATCAGGCGAACCTCACCGGTGAATATTTAAAAAAGCAATTCCGTTGCGGGTTTGATGCCTATTATTCTTCGTATTACATTCGGTCGCGAGAGACTCTCTCAATTATGTTTCCGGAAGCGAAAGTGATTGAAGATTCCAGATTAGCGGAGGCCCAGCGAGGCATTTGGCACGCGATGTCAGAAGAAGAAATCGCGAAAGTCTTCCCGCACGAGATAGAATTTAAGAAGCGCGAAGGGCTGTATCATCATCGTCCCCTCGGAGGAGAAAACTGGCCCGACATTGAAATGAGGATTCATAGTTTCCGAAATACTCTTGCCTGCGAACACGAGAGCGAACAGGTTTTAGTAATTGTGCACGGCAACTGGCACAGTTTATTTAGAAGGGTGAACGACGGACTTTCTGTTGAAGAAGTGATGAAGCGGTATAGTTTAGATAATCGCGGAGTGGTGGAAAACGCATCCGTAACTATTTACGAAGGCAGATCAGTGGACGGCAAGCCGAGATTGGTGCTAAAGGAAGAAAATATCGTGCCCTGGGAAGATGGTCTTTGTGATAATTGTTACGGCAGAGGAGAAGTCTTGGAGCGGGATGAAGACGGCGAGCGAGTTGAAAAATGTTTTAAATGCAAAGAGACCGGGCTCAAATAGCCCGATTTTTTATTCTCCGTCGCCGAATACTCCGGGCGTAAGCCCGAAGATGAAGGCGCGGAGAACCCTCCGAAGCCTTGGCGAAGGAGGGTTGGGGCTTTGGAGAATTCCGCTCCGATACCCCGAACGTAAGCTCGGGGAGCTTCATTCTTCCGGTTTCCAGGAACGTTCACTGCGTTTTTGGCTTTGGCGTTTTTTCCCCGACAACCGTTCTTCTTTTGATCCTTTAGTCGGTTTCGTGGCAATTCTTTCCTTTTCAGGAGTAAGCGCTATGACAACGAGGTCATTCAATTTTTTCATGGCCAATTCCCGATTTTGGGCCTGAGATCGTTCGTCTTGAGCGACCACTATTAACTCTCCTAATTGATTAATTCTATTTTTTAACTTTTCTTTGATTAAAAATTTCTGTTCATTGGTGAAAGCCGCAGATTGATCAACGTTCCAACGCAATTCAACCTTCGTTGAGGTTTTATTTACATTTTGACCGCCCGGACCGCCGGAACGGGCAAAATGTTCAATGGTTTCATTTTCCGGAACCATAATCGGATTATCAGTCTTTTTCTCAAAATTTTCCATGCTTTTATAATATATAGAATATAAATTGATAGCCAAGTTAGACTCGGTGGAGATGGTCGGAGTTGAACCGACATCCGAAAACTTTCTTAAATAACTTCTACAAGTTTAGATCTGATAAACAGAACAAATGCCCTTTGGGATTTAATCAAACACATAAAGAGCTTACGTATTTGACGAGTCTCAAATATAACACCGGTGATTCTCTATGAGACGTTGAGAGACCGATGGCTTAAGCCCTTAGGCGTAAGCTAATGCTAATTTTTGATCAGCAATTATAAGTTTGAACCTTTTTAACGAGTTGATCCCACTCGACTTGCCATTATTTAAGTGAAGTAATCGTCGAAGCCCTTCACCCCCTTTTTAACGTTCGCCGGATTTCTTTTTGGGTTTCTCGCTTCTTGATAGTTTCGCGTTTTTCGTATTTCCGCTTTCCGCGAGCCAATCCCAGCTCAACTTTGATTCGGCCGCCTTTAGTATACAATTTTAGAGGCACTAGCGTCAATCTGTCCGACTGCATTTTGCTGATTAAATGTTGAATTTCTTTTTTGTTTAACAAAAGTCGGCGCGGGCGGGTTGGTTCATAATCCGGCGGAGTGTTTCTAGATTGATAAGGAGGCACATCAGCGTTCGTCAGCCAGATTTCGTTGTCTTTTATTGTCGCGAAGGCGCCAGTCAGGTTGGCGCGTCCGGCTTTAATAGCTTTCGCTTCAAATCCTTTCAATTCCAAACCCGCCTCTAGCGTCTCTAATATCTCATAATTGAAATAGGCTTTTCGGTTTTCGGATAAAACAGCCACGGCTTGAGTATAGAATTTATTAACTACTTGATCAAATTAATCAAAATCAAATTGATCAAATTTTTTTTAATTTTCCCAATATATTCCATTACTTCGCTGCAGCGTGGTAATGGAATATAGAATATATTATTATACTATGATATAAAAAAAATTACTCATGCAATTAAGAAAAGATTCAAAACCTTATAAAATTTTGAAATGTGTATTGTTAGGCGGCGGTGTATTGGCGCTTTCGATGGTTTCACCATTGGGCGGCGCCCAATTGGTTCGAGGACTGATAAAAGAATATTTTAGAAAAAAGAGATTTCAAAGAGAATTATTTTTAAGAGATTTAAGGCGACTTCAGGTTAGAAATTTAGTGGACTATCATGAATTGCCAGATGGAAGAATAAAAATAATATTAACTAAGTCTGGAAGGGAACAACAACTGGTTTACAACTTAGATAATCTACATCTAGATACAAAGAAAAAGTGGGATGGCAAATGGCGGATGGTAATTTTTGATATTCCAGATTATCAAAAGAAAGCTAGAGATGCCCTCAGAAAGAAATTACGATTTTTGGGATTTTATCCAATTCAAGAAAGCGTGTTTATAACGCCCCACGAATGCGAGAAAGAAATCGACTTTATTTGCTCGATTTTCAACGTCCGACACTACGTTCTTATATTTTATATTGATAGATTTGAAGGGGAAGAAAAGTTTAAGCATCATTTCCGTATCTAATATTCCATTACCACGCTGCAGCGTGGTAATGGAATATTAGACAGTATATTTAGAGACAGTATATTAGATGATATATTAGTCTCTAGGTGTTAACTGTACGATTAGATAGTATTTTTTTAAACAATAATTATACTTAAATCAATGAAGTTAAAAGACGGGAAAATTCGGCTTTCGCCTTCTACTCTCAATGTTTTTTTGGAATGCCCAAAATGTTTTTGGTTGGAGCATGTAAAAGGAATTCATCGGCCGAGGGGAATTTTTCCATCTTTGCCGGGCGGAATGGATCTTTTAATTAAAAAGTATTTTGATAAATATCGGAATGTTGGAAAATTACCGCCGGAGTTAGTTGGAAAGTTGGATGGCGTAGAGCTTTTCCCCGACAACGAGCTTTTAAATAAATGGCGCAATTGGCGGAGCGCGCTTGTTTATGAAGATCCGGAAAGCGGAGCGGTATTAAGCGGCATGCTGGATGATCTCGGCGTGTCCGGAGAGGGCATGTTTAAAGAATTCGTGCCGTTGGATTACAAAACTCGCGGGTTTGACGTGAAAGAGGGCGGCGAGAGTTTTTATCAAAATCAGCTTAATTGTTATGGCCTTCTTTTGCGGGAAAACGGAATGAAACAGGCGGGACACGCTTACCTTCTTTATTACATTCCTAAGGAAGTTGCCGAAAAAGGAATGACTCGCTTTGATGTTGTTCCTAAAAGAGTGAAAATTAATCCCGACGACGCTTTAAAGGTTTTGCGCGACGCAGTCAATCTTATGAAAGGTCCAATGCCGGTTACTCATAGCGAGTGCGCGTATTGCTCTTGGGGGAACGACTTTCTTGTGGAGTAATCGCTAATAATGCGAATATGGTAAAGAAGATAGAAGAAATAATTAAAAAGGTGGTGGGTGAGGGAGTTAACTTTTTAGTAATGACTTCGGAGAGGTCCGAGTTTGGAAACTATTCGACGAATGTGGCGTTTATGATTCCGGGAAATCCGAATGAACTAGCCGAAAAGATTAAAGATGCCGGCGGCGATCTTTTTGAAAAAGTGGAAGTTAAGGGACGGTTTATCAATTTTTGGATTTCCAAAAACGCATTGATAGAGGAATTAACAGGATTTTTGCAGAACCCTAAATCCTATATTCTAAATTCTAAATCCTTAAAGATAAATTTAGAATTTGTCTCCGCCAATCCGACTGGTCCGTTGACGATGGCCAACGGCCGCGGGGGATTTTTAGGAGATGTTATAGCTAATGTTCTTGAGAATATTGGAGTGAAAGTGACTAGAGAATATTACATAAACGACGCCGGAAATCAGATAAAACTTTTAGGTGAGAGCGTGCTGCTTTCCCATAGGAAAGCACTTTTAGGGGAGGAACATTATAAAGGGGAATATGTTGAAGAATTGGCGGGAAAATTAAAAAGTAAGATTGAAAAATTAAAAACCGAAAATGCGGAAGAAATTGGCAGAATGGCGGCGGAGGAATTGATGAGGCAGATAAAGAAATCGGTCCAAGACGTCGGAATAAAATTTGACGTTTGGTTTTCGGAATATCAAAAATTACGCAAAGGAAAAGAAATTCAAAAAGTTTTGGATTTGTTGGAAAGAAAAAAGTTGGTTGAGAGAAAGGAGGGCGCAACTTGGTTAAAGACTAGCGACATAGCCGATGAAAAAGACAGAGTTTTAGTTAAATCAGATGGTCAGCCAACTTATTTTTTGGTAGATCTTGCTTATCATTACGATAAGTTAGTTAAGAGGAAATTCAATAAAGCGATTGATATTTGGGGAGCGGATCATCATGGTTATGTTGCTCGTTTGAAATCTGGCATTAAGGCGCTGGGCTTAGATCCCGAAAGATTGAAAATAATTATTATCCAGTTGGTGCGTTTGGTAGAAAATGGCCAAGAAGTGAAAATGTCCAAGCGGGCCGGGGAATTTGTTACTTTAGATGAACTTATAAAAGAAGTAGGCAAGGATGCCGCGCGGTTTTTCTTTTTGTCGTATTCGCCGGATACGCACATGGATTTTAATTTGACTTTGGCGAAAGAAAAATCAAGCAAAAATCCGGTTTACTATGTACAGTATGCTTATGTGAGATGTAATTCGATTTTACAGAAAGCAAAATCGAAAATTTTCAATTTTCAATTTTCAATTTTCAATAAATTTTCAATTTCTAAATTTAAAAATTTAAATACTGAAAGTGAAATGACACTAGTGCGCGAATTGATGAAATTGCCGGATATTATTTTACAAACCGCCGAAGATTATCAAGTGAGCCGATTGGCGAGATATGCAATGGAGTTGGCGAGAGCATTTCATAATTTTTACGAAAAGGAACGGGTAATTCCCGCCGACGCTGAAGCTATGGCGGGCGAAGGGCGAAAAATAATGGAATCGCGGCTGGCTTTAGTGGCGGCGACAAGAGAAATTCTGGGAAGAGTTTTTGATTTGCTTGGCATTGATAAACCAAAGAAGATGTGATAAACTCTTGTTAGTTCCTATTTTATAGGAGAGTCTATGGTTTTTCTGCTGGTTTGGGTTGTGTGCGGCGTTTTGGCGTATGGTTTAACGAAGGGCGCTACGAAAAAATTTTTGGAAGGACTTAATTACGCAGGTTATGATAAAATTGGTGAACTTCTCTGCATTTTGCATGCTATTACCGGACCCCTTGGATTGGTTAACTCATTAGTATTGACCGTTTGTGTTGACAGGACGTCCCCCAGTCTTTGTTACCGGATGCCAAAGGAGCTTTGCAAAGGGTACGGAAAGCGGTCGTAATGCCGCTACCGGCCATCGTCACTTTGGTTTTTGGGGCTTGTTGGTTCGGATGCGGTTTTCTGTCCAGTTGCCTATTGCGAGGCCTTTTGAGAGAAGTTTTTAAAAAAACCGGCGAGCGGTATAGTTCCGAACATGAACGGCGCTGCGGCTACTTTTTCTGGTTCGGTTTCATGTCGCTTTTTGTAATTGCGCCAATTTACAAAGCATTCAGAGTGCGCCGGCCGTATTTCTGTATTCGCATGCCAAAAGATCTCTGCGAGAAAAATTAATGAGCGCTTAAGAAAGCGCTCATTTTTTGTTGATTTTTAATTAAACTTTACCGCTACTCCTAAGCCAATCATCCAGCGATCTTCATTTCCCGATTTGTAATAATGAATATCTAAAAAGTTATAAAAATTCCGGTTTATAGGACGAGTCACCTCGCCCCGAAAGCCATACAAACTAGCTTGTTTTCCTATCTGAAAGTACGGCAAAAAGCTGAAGAAGCAGTTGCTGGATTCAGTAGATACGCGCAAGCCTAGTTGGGTTATCGCGGAAGGATCGCCGGAATCATAACGATCTTTAATCTCCATCGGCACAGTATTATGAAAATAGAAGCGAAATTCAGTTCCTATTGCCATTTTTGCTTCGTGGTAAAAGTACATATTCATCAAAAACCAGTCCTGATACCAGCCATCATGATCGGGTGATTCGCGATCGGCGTTGTGCAGACTATGATGGCCATATCCCAAATGAGCGAGGGGAATTTCTTCCTTCGGATTACTATTGCGGAGGATGTACTTAAATTCACTGAAGAGTCCCAAGCGAGACAGTTGATGCTCTCTAGAATACCAGGCGTAAGGATTAAGTTCCAAATCCCAATTATCACTAAAGACAATGCGATTCCTTAATCGCATTTCATAATCTGGATTTCCGCTAAAATTGCGGTAGTCGTTACTGATTAAATCCGGTTCATCGCTTACCAGAAAACGTTTAACGCGAAAGTCTCCGCCCAATTCATAATCCTGTGGCTGAACGGCAAGAAACGCCGAAAACAGCAGTGCGATCATTGGCCCTCCGTTGTAAGTACCGATAATATTTTAGGCAAAAAATATTTTTTTGGCAAGTCTTGTTTAACAAGACAAGATTTCATTGAAATTCCTCCATATTTTGTTTAAGATTGATTGGTATGTTACGTGGGCTCAAACAATTTAATTTGCCGGAAATTGAGGAGAAGGTCTTAAAATTTTGGAAGGAAAACCAGATTTTTGAGAAATCTTTGAAGAATCGAGAAGGCAAGAAGCCGTTTCGTTTTTTTGAAGGCCCTCCTACGGCTAACGGAAAACCCGGAACTCACCATATACTTACTCGGGCTTTCAAAGACATTATGCTCCGCTATAAAACCATGCAGGGTCATTATGTTTTACGGCGCGCCGGTTGGGACACGCATGGATTGCCGGTAGAATTGGAAGTGGAAAAAGAATTGGGCATTAAAAATAAACAGGAGATTGAGAAGTTTGGGATTGCGGAATTTAACGCGCGGGCGAAAATGTCGGTTTGGAAATATAAGAGTGAATGGGAAAGGTTAACCGAGCGGGTGGGGTTTTGGCTGGATTTTGAGAAAGCTTACGTAACTTACGATAATTCTTACATAGAAACTCTCTGGTGGGTGTTTAGCGAAATAAATAAACGCGGACTTTTGAAAAAATTATACAAAGTAGTCCCATGGTGTCCGCGATGCCAGACGCCGCTTTCCAGCCACGAGCTGGGACAGCCGGGGGCGTATAAACTGACGAAAGATCCGTCAGTTTTTGTAAAGTTTAAATTGAAGCCCTCTTTCGATAAATCTTCAAAGGGCAAATCAAAAGGAAAAGAATTCCTTTTGATTTGGACTACCACGCCGTGGACGTTGCCGGCGAACGTGGCAGTGGCGGTGAATCCGAAATTAACTTATACGAAATATAAAGTTGGCGACGAATATTTATGGTCTTATAACGTGCCGCCGAAGACGGAAGGAAAAGAACCGGAGGTGGTGGAAAAAATGTCCGGCAAAAAATTAGTTGGCAAAAAATATGAATTATTATACGGCAAAAGCGAGGGAGAGGTTTTAGCGGGAGATTTCGTTTCTACAGAAGAAGGAACAGGCTTAGTGCATATTGCTCCAGCTTTTGGGGAAGATGATTTGCGCGTGGCGGGTGATCGGGATATTCCTTTGACAATTGACGATCAAGGAAAGATGAAAAAAGGTTTTCCGGGGTCGGGTAAATTTATTAAAGAAGCCGACAGCGACATTATTAAGGATTTAGAGAAGCGTGGTTTGCTCTACGGCGCCGGAACCATTGAACACGAATATCCGTTCTGTTGGCGGTGTTCCAATCCTTTGATTTATTTCGCGAGATTTTCATGGTTTATAGAAATGAGCAAATTGCGCGACGATTTGCTTTCCGCCAATGAAAAAATCAATTGGAAACCATCTCATATTAAGGAAGGCCGGTTCGGAGAGTGGTTAAAAGAAATTAAAGACTGGTCTATTTCCCGGGACCGATATTGGGGCACGCCATTGCCCATTTGGAATCATCCGGATAAGAGTTCCAAGTGCGATGAAGTTTTAGTCATAGGCGGATTGGAAGGTTTGAATAAATACGCTTACCATAAAAATAAATTTTTTATCGCTCGCCATGTTGAATCAGATCATAATGTGAAAAATTTTGTCGCTTCAGGGCCGGAAAAAGGGAAAAATATTTCTCGTCCTACCGCCAAAGGCATTGAGCAAGGAAAAAAATTAGGCAAAGAATTAAAAAAGAAAAATATTGATTTAATAGTCTGCTCGCCGTACTTGCGGACAACCGAAACCGCTAAATTAATTGCCAAAGAAACTGGCGCGAAAATAGTGATTGACAAAAGATTGTCCGAGCTTAACACCGGCATTTTCAACGGCCGGCCAGTGGAGGAGCATCATCGTTTTTTTAGAAATTTAATGGAGCGTTTCATCAAAACTCCTCCGGGAGGGGAAAATTGGGTAGACGCGCAGAGAAGAATGGTAGAAGCGGTGAAAGATCTGAACGATAAGTACGATGGAAAAAATATCTTAATTGTCGGCCATGGCGATCCTTTATGGGTTTTGGATAGGACGATTCGCGGAATGAAAAGAGAAGAGATTGAGAAGATTTCTTATGTTGAAGTTGGCGAGTATAAAGAATTGCCGGTCGGCAACTGGCCGTTTAATATGGATGGAGAATTGGATGTTCACCGGCCGTTTGTTGATAATATCGCGCTGAAATGTCCGAAGTGCGCAGAAAAGATGGTTCGCGTGAAGGAAGTAGCCGATGTTTGGTTTGATTCCGGAGCGATGCCTTTTGCCGAATGGCATTATCCGTTTGAGAACAAAAAAATAATTGATAAAGGCGAGCATTTTCCGGCGGATTACATTACCGAAGCGATTGACCAGACTCGCGGCTGGTTCTACACGCTTTTGGCGGTTTCCACTCTTTTGAAGCAAGGCGCGCCGTATTTGAATGTTATCTCTTTGGGTTTGTTATTGGATAAAAACGGGCAAAAAATGTCTAAATCAAAAGGCAATGTTGTTGATCCATGGCAGATGATTCAAAAATACGGAGCGGATGTCTTGCGCTGGTATTTCTATACCGTTAATGACCCGGGTGAGCCGAAAAAATTTGATGAAAATGATTTAGCCAAAGTCAAAAACAGGCTTCATAACCTAGTTTATAATTCATACGTATTTTTAGCGACTCATTGCCGCAGAATTCCCGCCGGCAAGTTTAAGGGGCTGACCTTGCTCGACAAGTGGATACTATCGCGCCTTCATCAAACAATTGGCGAGGTAACAAAATTACTGGATGAATATGATATTGGCAGCGCCGCAAAAGCAATTGAAGTTTTGATTGACGATTTGTCACGCTGGTACATTCGTCGTTCTCGCAAAAGACCAGAATCCTTGCCGGTTTTAGGCAAGGTTTTGTTAAAAATTAGCAAATTAGCCGCGCCCTTCAATCCTTTTTTTTCCGAAGCGCTTTACGTGAGCTTAAAAGATATGGGAGCCCAAACTTCTGAAGATGCTGACAATGTTCAATCTGTTCACCTGACCAACTGGCCAAAAGCAATTAAAGAAGAAATCGACGAGAAATTAGTAAAACAAATGTCCCAAATTCGTTACTGGGCCAGTTTGGTTCTAGCAAAAAGAGCCGAAGCCGGTATCAAGGTGCGCCAGCCATTGTCCAAATTAAAAATCAAAAATGAAAAATTAAAAACCGCGGACAAAGAATTATTATCTATTTTGGCAGACGAAGTGAATGTGAAGGAAGTTGTTTTCGATAACAAAATCAAAGGCGAAGTGGAATTAGACACAAAAATTACTCCAGAATTACGGAACGAAGGCATCATGCGTGAGTTGGTTCGGATGGCGCAGGGATTGCGGCACGATGCCGGCTACCGGCCGGGTGAAAAAATTGTCTTGATGGCAGAATTTCCGAAAGATCTTTTGGATGTCGTAAATGCCAATCTTAATGATTTTAAAGAATCTGTTAGCGCGAAAAGCGTAATTTTCAAAAAAGAAAAGTTTGACGCGGAACTAAATACCAAACTGGATAACTGGGATATCTGGATGTGGGTGCGTAAATTTTAGATTGATAACAAATTTTACCTGCCTACCGCCTGCCTGCCCATGCCTACAGGCAGGCAGGCGGTAGGCATGGGCAGGCAGGCGAGTCAAAATAAATTGAGAAAAAATTCGAAGATTAACTTAACGCAAAGATTGCGCGAGGCGCACTAAGCACTACCCTTAAGGGTAGTATAGGGCATTTTCTTTTGGCGATTGACCGTATTCAATGTTAAAATATTCTTATGGCGATAAGAATCGTGAAATCTCCAATTAAAAAATCCGAGCTTTTGGAAATAGCTCGTGAAGAATTCGGCGATATTGTAAAAGCGGTAGTGGATATAGAGCAAGAAATCATGGCAGTGGGCGGCGAGCTTCACGCCGATGAAGAAGTTTTCTTGTCGGAAAATAAGGGATCGAAAAGAGAAAACACTTGGGGAATTAATCTTTATCCAAAAAAAACCGATGAGGAGTGGATTGAGTTTAATTCCATGGTTAATATCAAGCCGGCTTTCGGCAATCGCTCTCGCGGAGTGGAAAGTTTGGAGATTCAGAAAAAAATAAAAGAGACAGTCAAGAAATTAGTTGTTGACTAGATAGAACCCATTTCTAACTATGAACTTTCAACATAAAGAATTAGCGGCCGGGCGTTGGTATGAATTTTCTCTCAAAGAGCAATTAGGAAATATCGGCAGTGAAGTTTCGCGGGCTATCCGCTGGAAGGACAAAGACGAAAAATTATACAAGGGGGCCGTGGAACGCGCTCTTGAACTTTTTGATTTAACTTTGGGCGATTCTCGTTGGAAGGGAAGAAGATGGGAAATTGCCAGAGCTCGCGAAGTTTTTTGCGACATTGTTTACGGCGACCAGCTCTACAAAAGTTCGCTAGAAGATTTGCAAAAGTATTTCGATCAGTTCGCTTTTGCAGCAAGGAATAAATAGCTAACCCGCTTCTTGGCTTGCGGTGAGGAAGATTTAATGCTAAAGTCATTCCAGTTCCTATTCTTAGGAGGATTCGTGAAACACACGGAGTGCGAATGCGGATGGTGTAAGGTTTATTATAGATATGGTAGTTTGTTTTTGGTGGTAGCTGCCGTATCCGCCATTCTAATTAACGTATTCATCGGAAGCTTCTTCATTAATCTAGTTCTTTGTTTCGTTGCTGCTAGTGTTTTTACTTGGTTAACTTATAGATCTGACGAACGTCAGAAGCAGAATGGCGTGGAAAAATCGGAAGAAAAAGGTCCTACTAAATAAGTAGGCCTATTTTATTTTTAATTTCGTGGATTTTTTTCTTGGCGATTGCGTGGGCTTGTCCTGAGCCGAGTCGAAGGACTTTTTTAAGAGTCGCGGGTTTTTTGATAAGCGATGTTTTTTGTTTGCGGAAATCGGCGAAGTATTCAACAACTGTTTTGGCCAAAGATTTTTTAAATTCGGCATAACCTTTGCCGGAGAATTTTTTCTCAATTTCACCGACAGACTTTCCGGAAAGCTCGCCATAAATCATCAACAGATTGGAAATCGCTGGTTTATTTTGTTCGTCATATTTTACCTCACTGCCGGAATCGGTAACGGCGGCTTTAATTTTCTTTTCAATTTCGGCTGGCTCATCGTCAATGAAAAGACAGCCGGCAGGGCTGGATTTGGACATTTTTTTAGTTGGGTCATCCAATGACATCAAGCGGGGAGTGGCAGTCAAAAGCGCTTTTGATTCAACAAAAGTTTGGCCGAATTTGGAATTGAATTTTCGGGCAAGTGTTCTGGCGAGTTCTAAATGTTGTAATTGGTCTTCGCCGACGGGAACTACGCCCGCGTCATACAGTAAAATATCCGCTGCCATCAGTACGGGATAGGTGAAAAGCCCGACATTCACATTTTCTTTTTGCGCTCCAGATTTATCTTTAAATTGCGTCATTCGGCCGAGTTCTCCAAACGGAGTGATTGCCCCCAAAATCCACGCGAGCTCCGTTGACTGTGGGACTCTTGATTGTAGAAAGATGGCAGATTTTTTCGGATCAAGACCGGCGGCTAAATAATCTGCTGTTAAATTAAGAATTTGCTCGGATTTTTGATTTGGATCAAAATCTTCGGTTAAAGAATGATAATCGGCAACAAAAAAATAGCACTGATATTTTCCGGAATTTTGCAGTTCAACGAAGTTTTTAAGCGCGCCCAAGTAGTTTCCTAGATGAAGTCTTCCCGTAGGCTGAATACCGGAGATTAATATTGGTTTTTTCATATTTGTTAATAGCAAATTTTCAATTCTCAATTTTCAATCAATGATTCAATTTATCAATATTTCAAACCGTTTGAATAATTGTTTCATTGAAAATTCATTGGAAATTGTAAATTGGTAATTGGAAATTCCGTTGTCAGACTTCGATGACAACGGGAAGGACCATGGGCCGTCGTTGAGTTTTATTATACAAGAGTTGGCCGATTTGGTCTCGCATCATGTTTTTCAAATAGTCGGCATCAATATCTTGGTGGCCGGAGGCGCGGCCGAGAAATCCGCGAAGTTTTCGGCGAATTTCGTCAAGCAATGCCTGATTTTCTTTAAGATAGATAAAACCGCGAGAGATAATATCCGGGTTTTTCAAAAGACGGCCATTGTGGCGGTCCATGGTGACAATAATCACTACCATACCCTCTTCAGCTAGAAGGCGGCGGTCTCGTAAAACAATTTCACCCACATCGCCAACACCCAAGCCATCAACCATGACGTACGAAGCGTCAATGTTTTCATTAGTTACTTTAAAACTGTCTTTGGTGAGTTCGCAAACTTGGCCGTTATCAACAAGAATCGCGTTTTCTTTCGACACGCCGGCTTCTTGGGCAATTTTCGCGGAAATGGAACGCATGAAATAGTAGGCATGCACCGGCACGACAAATTGCGGCTTGGTGAGTTTCATTACTAATTTTAGGTCTTCACGAGGCCCATGGCCGCTGGAGTGAATATCTAAAAGGCGGGAATTATAAACTTCATCAACCTGACGGGCGATATTATCCTGAATCATCTGAACACTGCGCTCGTTGCCGGGAACGACGGACGAAGAAAAGATTACCATGTCGCTCCGTTTTAGAGAAACATATTTGTGTTCGCCGTTCACGATCCGCATTAAGCCGGCGGTCGGTTCGCCTTGCGCGCCGGTGGTGAGAATCATAACTTTGTCATCTTTATGTTTGTGGACTTCCTCAATCGGTATAATTAGGTCTTTTTTTGTTTTGATGAAGCCGAGATTTTGGGCAATTTGGATATTGTCTTTCATTGATCGGCCATTAAGCGCGACTTTACGGCCCATTTTTTCCGCGATTTTAATAATTTCCGACAGCCGGGTTATCAGAGAAGCGAAAGTAGCGACAATAATCCGGCCGCCGGCTTTTTTAAAAAGTTCTTCCAGATTTTTTTCTACCAGACGCTCGGACATCGCGTGGCCTTCTTCCGGGGCGTTGGTGCTGTCAATGAAAATAGAATGAATGCCCATTTTGCCGATTCTTTCAAAAACCTCGGTGTGTTCCGGTTTTCCATCTTTATCAGTTTCTAATCGGAAGTCGCCGAAGTGAACCATTTTGCCAGCCGGAGTGTTAAGTACCACGCCGATAGCGTCGGGGATGGTGTGGCCTACGTCAAAAAATTCGGCTTCAAAATTTTCAGAAATTTTAACTTTATCGCCGTTTTTCACGACAACAAACTTGAGTTTCGGAAGATTAGTAAATTCTTGGAAACGTTTTTCCACTAAGGCCTTGGTGAAGGCGGCGGTGTAGATAATCGGATTGCCGATCTTTTCAATGATATACGGCAAAGAATGGATATGGTCGTAGTGGCCGTGGGTTAAAATGATGCCGCGGATATTGTCTTTTTTCTCCCGGAGGCCGGAAACGTTGGGAATGATGTAATCAATGCCCGGAGTCTCTTCTTCAGGAAATTGAATGCCGGCGTCTATCATGACGATTTCATTCTCATACTCAAAATAAGAGCAGTTCCGGCCAATTTCTTCTAATCCGCCCAGCGGAACAAATCGAACAACGCCCTTTTCGGATTTTTTAATTTTTGGAATTTTAATCATCTATTATTTATTTTTTATTGTTTTTATTAAGTTTATAAGACCTATAGTGCCGAGGGGGAGATTTGAACTCCCACGAGCTTGCGCCCACAGCGACCTGAACGCTGCGTGTCTGCCAGTTTCACCACCTCGGCCCGTTAATGTACTTAAGGAAGCCAAAACCTTGTTTATATCCTAACATTTGAAACGATATTTTGCAATACTATTTAAAAACTCTTGCGGTTTTAACGTGCCATTGATTAACATTGTCAAAACGGTTTGACGGAGTAGTTATGAAAGTTGCGCTGAAACCGCCCAAATTTTTAGAAGCGGCGTAGAAGTATTTTGGAGAAAATAGAAAAACTGCCGGCTTGTGATCATGGATTATTTTTTGGATTTTCCCTAGATCTTGATTTCGGGACTGATCGTCAAAATTTTGGCGGACCGATTCCAGAAGAGCATCCATGGTTTTATCGTTGAAAATAGAAAGATTCAATCCCGGATGAAATCTTTGCGAAGAGTGCCAGAATGAAAAAATATCCGGATTATTGTTAAGAATGTTGCCAAAAATAACCATTTGATAATTTCTGGTCTTAATTGACTGGCTGATTACTTCGCTTGGCTTCAATACTACGGGATTTAGTTTGACGCCGATTGCTTGCCATTCATCTTTGATAAGATTGACCGTGTCTGTTAAAAATTGGGCCGACGGAACGATTATGTCAAATTCCAAAGAAACTGTGTTTTTCTGGACCATCTTGGTTCTAACTCCCGCTTCATTTAATTTCCAGCCAGCTTTTTCCAGCCGATTTATCGCTGTTTCCCGAGAGGAACTGGCTAAGCTGGAATAGAGCGCCGCGCCATATCCGGCAACAGTGGAAGGGATTGGGCCAAAAGCGGCAACGGCCTTGCCGCCAAAGACCGCGTTAATAATTTTTTCCCGATCTATGGTTTCACTTAGAGCGATCCGCACCTCCTTTTCTTTCAAAGGCGCGCTTATCCCGGGATTGAAGAATATAGCGTAGTATCTGGGAATATCCGCTTCCGAGATATTGTGATTCACTTTGAGAGCCGGCAAATCTTTGAATTCCAATCCCCCGATGCCGCTAATCGCTTTTTGATTAAAAGCGTCAATCGCTTCAGCTTTGCTGGCGAAAAACCAGACGTTGAAATTTTTAATTAAAGGTTTTTCTAAAACATAATTAGGATTGATTGTAAAATAATATTTTTCTATAAAACCATCCGCCCGTTTTTCATAATTAATGAATTTGTAAGGACCGTTGCTGACAGGTTTAAGGTTGTAATCGGAAAGCCGCAAATTTTGCGGAGGAAGGTTGTCAAAGACATGATGGGGGGCGATTTTCAGGTTTTTTAAATTATCCGAGAAAAAGCCGTACGGGTTTTTCAAAATAATCCGCACTTCTTTTTCGCTAAGCCGCTCAACGGAAACGCCCTGCCAGGTGGCAAAAAGAGGAGAGCGGGTGTCCGGATCCTGGATGGTGGCTATGGTAAAGACGACGTCGTCGCTGGTAAGCGGTTCATCGTCGCTCCATTTAAGATCCGGCTTCAGGCGGATATTCCAGATCTTTTTTGTTTCATCAACTTTATAATCTTCAGCCAAGTCCAAAACAGAAGCAAAAACTAAATTGACCAAGTCCCGGTCCGCTTCATTATCGGTGGCGATTAATGGATTAATAGCAATAGGCTGGCCGATCAATCCCTCCGTGTAAGTTCCACCCCGAACAGGAGTAAGTACGGTGTTTTTGTAATAGCAATTTGTCGCCCAAAGAGTTCCGGAAACCGCAAAAACCGCCAGCGCTATAAAGAAAAAATAGCGTTCCTTTTTAGAAAAAGTTTTGATTATTTGTGAGATTTTTAAAAACACGAGAACTTAAAGAATAAGGTTAAGCAAGGCGAGCGCGGTGAAAGCCACTACTAATATAATAGTAGCGACGAACAAGGTTTTTTCTACGCCTCGCCGAGTTTGATACGCGTGATCAGTGCCTCCGCCGAACAAACCGCCGGCGCCAGAGGAACGCTCTTGGAGCAGAATAAGAATGATTACTAATACAGAAATGACTACTTGCGCTATTGATATGACTTGATTAGACATCGTTGTTTTTAAATACTTTATAGAAGTAGGCGACCGTTGCGTTGATTGCCCCCATTAAGACAGTGGTATAGAGGAGCGGCAATAATCCACTTATTGTAATGTTTTCGGAGAAAAAATCAACTGCGTAAATCATCAGGCCATTCAGGGCTAGCGCGAACAATCCTAAAGTGATTATAGTTATTGGCTTAAAAATAAACCTCAAGACTGGAAGGATTATGGAGTTGGCAATAGTAAAAAAGGCGATTACTATCGCCAACTGGACTAAATCTTCGGTAATCGAAAAGCCAGCGATAAAATTTTTAGCGGCCACGACGCCCAATAAATTAGATATGAAGCCCGCGATCAGCTTAACCATCCTCTTATTCTATCGCAAAAATTCTTTTCTGCGAACTTGGCGGTGGTAGCGGATAGCAAAATTATGAGTCTGATAAATGGCCTGTTCAGCGAGCTTTTGAAGTTCGGGAGGCGAATTATCCAAGCCGATGATTTGTTTGTTGGGCTTAGCAAAGGAAATCAGTTGGATTGTCCGATGTTTTTCAAGAATTTTTTTGGCGGCATTATATTGAGCCAGTCCGCCATCAATAATAATTAAATCCGGATATGGCCATTCGGGGTGGTTGAGGCGGCGTTCCAGAACTTCGGCGATCATCCGAGGATCATCTTGGGTTTGGGCAGATTTTATTTTGAATTTTCTATAACCGGACTTGTCGGACTGCCAATACCCATCTTTTTTAACTAGAACGGTCATCGCGCCGACCGCTTCTTTTCCGGAAAGATGGGAGTTGTCGTAGCACTCAACCCTTTGTATGTTTTCAATCAACGAATAACGAATCTTTTTAGAATTTTCAAATACCCGAATTCGCGATTCGTTTATTCGTACAGGATTCGCTATTTGTTGATTGATGAAGTCCTTGTGCTCAAAAATTTTCTCTAACGCGGCGCGTTCTTGAGGATCGCTTAGCGCAGAAATTAGTTTTTTGCTCTGTCCGAGAAGAATAGATTTGATCATGCGAATATTTTTTCTGTAATTATTTGCGTCATCAACATGAATTCGCATATCAGCGTCGCGCTTGCAGCAAAATCCCAGGCATTTCTCGATTTGAGCGTTTAGGCAATCGCGAAGGTGGGTTTGCGCGCACGTACAGTATGGGTATTGCCGCCGAAGCAATCGTAAAACCAAGCGCAGCGCGGCGCCATCAGTAAAAGGGCCGATTAGCGAAATTTTCAATCCCGCAAAGGGACCCCGAGGTCCCCGCGGGACTTTTCGGGGTTTAGAATTTTTGTGCGTAATAAAAATTTTCGGATAGCTCTGGCGCGTCAGGGCTACATATAGATAAGACTTGTCGTCTTGCCAGAGAATGTTGTATTTGGGTTTCAGTTCTTTTATTAATCGGGATTCTTCAATTAACGATTCAATTTCGGAGCGAAGAACGATGTAATCCAAGCGGACAGCTTCTTGATTCAAGGATTCAGTTTTTGCGTCGGTGATTTTTAAATAGGACCGAAGACGGTTTTTTAAATTTACCGCTTTGCCGACGTAAAGGACCCCTGCATCTCCATGGAATATGTACACGCCCGGGTCTTTTGGCGCGGCTTTGATTCTATTTAATACGGCTGTCCTCATTGCGCGGGTATTATATATTTTTTATTGATTTTTTTCCAGAACTGGCAGAGAATAAACTTATGAAACCAGAAAGATTTCCAGAACCGGAGAAGAAATTGCCGCTAGCGTCGGAGAGGATGGAGGAAGGCGTTTTGTTGTCCACAACGGAGAAGGAGGCGTTGTCCTCATTATTGGAGCGGCAGGCCAAATACGGGATGCCAATGACGGTTGATAATTTTGATCGTCATAGCGGCAAGCAATTGGATGTTTGGGACAACCTTTTTAAGTGGTATCAAGACAGCGACCAAGTCGTTGGTTATTTACAGCAACTTTTAGAAGCGAGAGAATTTGCGCATTTAACTAAAGAACAAAAGGAGGAATATATAGCCAGGGGCGTTTCAAAAGAAATGGAAAAAATTCAGAATGTGAAGGAATTGAGCGACAGCGAATTAGAAATTCTTTTACTGGCCGCCGATTGGCAAAGAGCTGAAAAAGCCATTGGCGATGGCGGCGGCATTCATCCGTTGACCGGAGAAAAAGTTCCAAGAAAAGAAGAAAATTTTAACGCGCATGTTGAGGCTTTACGACAATTATCGGATTATTACACCAGCGATCGCCAAGCTTTGCAGAAAGCGGCAAAGTTTCAGATTCTGCATAATCTTTTTGTTCCCCAGTTCTTTGGAGACAAAGGCGCTGAATATTGGGAAAGAGTGAGAGCCAAAGCTAAAGCTAAAGCCGCTGGAAAAGAATAGGCGAATAGCTTATGATGACAGGAGTTAATTATTGGAGGCGTGGCTGACCACCGCTAAAGCGGGGCCCCGCCAAAGGCGGTGGGTGGCTGAAGGCGTTATGTTCAATGTTTATATTATAAAAAGTGAAAAGTTGAACACGTATTACGTTGGATATACTAGCGACTTAGAAAAAAGAATCTGTTACCATAATTACGGGAAAAATAAATCTACAAAAAATGGTATTCCTTGGAAATTGGCATACAGTGAGATAATGTCAGATAAAAAGTCGGCATGGTTGCGTGAACATCAGATAAAGAGTTATAAAGGAGGGGAAGCGTTTAAAAAGTTAATCCGTGATTAATTATTGGAGGCGTGGCTGAGTGGCCGAAAGCAGCGCACTGCTAATGCGTTGAACCAGAAATGGTTCCGAAGGTTCGAATCCTTCCGCCTCCGCAAATGTTTCGCAAATACGCCAGCGGCGTATTAAGCGGAACATCTATCGGCGACGGATTCGAACTAAGCGGAACCCCGATCAGGAAGATAGGAGCGAAGCGACGTAAGAAACCGAAGGTGTCTTAAGCGGGGTCGGGGTTCCGCGAAATGGTTCGATGAGCTTTCGGGCTATCTAGCCGAAAGCGAAATGTAAATCCTTCCGCCTCCGCAGTCAACATTTTTTATCGAGAGGCCGAGAGGTTTCGAAAACAGGATAAAAAATGCCAACAGGATAAAAAACGCCCCGCTTCTTCGCGGGGCGTTACTGATTGAGTACGAGTTGGGCCCTAATTGTCGCAGAGATGTTCTTTGATCTTGCTGCCGTTACGATTGAAGTCGCAATTGCTTCTTGAATGTTGGGCTCGAGTGCTTCCAGTGTCGGAACACATTCAGGGAAGGCCCCACGTTCTTTGATTGCCTTGATCTTCGGGACCCCCGCCGCATCCTCTCCACGCTTGATGATCTCCAGCTTTTGCTCGAGCGGGAGATACAGCACCGAACCAATTATCTCGCCTTCAAACTTCTCAAGAATATAAGCGGCGGTTTGTCGCCGATGGAAAAAGTGCTGGAGTATCATCAGAAGAACAAGAAAAAGTAACAGCCGTTACCCAAGATATTTCTCCACTGCTTTTGCCAATGGCTCAAGATCGATGGCGATTGTATCCCAAGCAACGCGAAGATCAATCTGATAATAATCATGGATTGCTCTATCTCGGAAGCCGGCGATTTCTTTCCACGGAACTTTGATTTCCGATTTAGTTGGAGTTGAAATTTTCTTGGCCATTTCGCCGATAAGCGCTAATTGCATAATTACCGCGCTCTGGGTTTTCTGGTCTTTGGCAAACGCGGCCTGATCCATGCCCCTTACAAATTCCCGTATCTTTTTCACCGAGTCTAAAATCTGCTCAAGATAGACGCGATCACTTTTTCCGTTTTTCATAGATAGGTTTGAGATCTCTCTCCACATATGGGCGGACCCGTTTATTGAGGCTTTGCTCGGTAACCAAATCCAC
>CAYIBZ010000004.1:32467-33954 GCA_964361795.1 uncultured Candidatus Saccharibacteria bacterium | reverse complement strand
CGCCAGATGCGATTCAAAATGTCCGACGGATTTCCTATCGTTACTGTCAAACCAGTGCCATTCAAATTGGTTAAGGCAGAGCTCTTATGGTTTCTGGCTGGCAGCCAAAATGTTAAAGAGTTGCAGGAAATGGGCTGTCATATTTGGGACGACAATGCTAATTCAGATTATTGGAAGCCAAAAGCGAAGTTTGATGGCGATGTCGGCCGGATATACGGAGTTCAATGGCGCAAATGGCGCTCTTACGGCGGAGTAGAAATTGATCAGATCGGCCAACTAATTGACGGCATCAAAAGAGACCCGTTTGGCCGCCGGCATATAGTCACGGCATGGAATCCCGGCGAATTGAATGAAATGTGTTTGCCGCCCTGTCACATGCTTTTCCATTGTTATGTTAGCAGTGACAATAAACTTTCTTTGCACCTTTTCCAAAGAAGCTGTGACATGGTTCTTGGCGTCCCATTCAATATCCCATCCTATGCTTTACTATTAAACATGATTGCTCAATTGACTTACACCGCTCCGCACGAACTAATTGTTACTCTTAGCGATGCCCACATCTACACTCATCCTGACCACCAAAAAGCAGCGGAGCTGATGCTGCAGCGCGAACCGTATCCTTTGCCAAAGTTATGGCTTAATCCGGCGATTAGCGATATTAAAAGATTTGCCTTGGACGATATGAAACTTATTGGCTACAAGTCCCATCCTCACATTTACGCTCCAATGGCGGTTTAGGGTGATTGATGAAAATCTACATTATCGCCGCGATGTCCCAAAATAGAATCATCGGAAAAGGCAATAAATTGCCGTGGAGATTGCCAGCGGACATGAGAAGATTTAGACAGCTCACTATCTGCCATCCGGTTATTATGGGCCGGAAAACTCTTGAAAGCATCGGACACTCTCTGCGGGATAGGTTTAATATAGTGCTGACACGACAGCCATTTTATAACAAGGCAGATTGCCATATCGCGCCGTCATTAGACGAGGCCCTGGAATTGGCTGGTATTTTCAGCGATGAAGTATTTATTATTGGCGGAGCGGAAATTTTTCGCCAAGCATTGCCAAGAGCTGACCGGCTTTACTTAACTATCATCAATCAAAACTTTGATGGCGACACTTTCTTTCCGGAATTTGATGATAGCCAATGGAAGGAAGTTGAAAGGATTGCCGGAGAAAGAAACGATAGAAATCCTTATGATTTTTATTTCGCGACTCTTGAGAGAAAATAAACCCCTCGATGCATTTCGAGGGATTTTTATTTTTGCGGTCAGCGTTGGCCCAGAACCAAGATAGAGCGGAAGGGGTGAGATTCGAACTCACGATACCATTTCTGGCATAACGGTTTTCAAGACCGTCGCCTTAAACCACTCGGCCACCCTTCCGCTCTATCTTGGTTCTTTAATCAATTTCTTGAATGCCTCACCGCTCTTATAAGATTTTATTTGTAATTCTCGTTTGCGAGCCGCAATCTTATTTTCAAA
>CAYIBZ010000004.1:0-32367 GCA_964361795.1 uncultured Candidatus Saccharibacteria bacterium | reverse complement strand
TCTTATAAGATTTTATTTGTAATTCTCGTTTGCGAGCCGCAATCTTATTTTCAAACTTCTTTAATTTAGATACAAATGTTCAGGCGGGGCAAGACCGTCGCCTTTCCCGCACATTTAATAAACTATAAATGATTGCGGGATCCCGCTGAAAGCGGGAAAACCATTCGGCCACCCTTCCAAGACGCTCTGCCAAGATATTAACTCCCGTTGCCAAAACCGTCAATTTGAGGTACAATGACATCGTTCTTTTAAAACAGGAAGCGCGCATGGCCAAGCGATGGAGAGCCGCAGTTCTTTTCATCCTTTGCTTAACTAACTGTACTGGCATTCCACGATCGCCGCTGAAGTCGGAATACAACATACCGCTTTATGGGAATTTTACCGAAAAGCAGGTAGAGATTTTAGATAAACTTTTAATAGTATTGCCGGAAAATGTCGTTCAGAGCATTGCTTCTATCACTGTCAATAACGACGTAAGCCACTACGAAAACACTTCCGTTGTTGGGCATTGCCATTTTCTTTGCGGAAAACTTTGTTTTCAATCCAGCGTGGTTGCTTCCTCCTCGCTGTGGCACGAAGCCGCTCACGCTTATTCCAATTATCTTAAAATGAGAGGCAGCCATTTTTTTTATTTATGGCAAAGACTTGCCGGCAACGTTTATCATAAAAATTATCCCGCCGAATCCTATCCCCGCGACGGTGTTTTAACTAAATATGGCAGTCAAAGCTATTTTGAAGATATAGCGGAAACAGTTGAAGAATTTTACGCGTCCCTGCGCCTCGTTGATGAAATCGTTTGTCGCCAATCCGCCTTTTCAAAAATTAAAACTTCAGACCTTCGGTACTGGGATAAATTAGAACTTTTACGCGATTTCGGATTTATTACTCTATCTGATTACATCAAATTCGCAGAAAAAGGCTTGATGCCGATAAGATAAACAACCCCCCGATGAATATCGGCGGGGTTTATCTTATAATAATGAGAAGACAATGCAGCTTACAAAAGACATTTTACGCAGATCTTTCTGGGCTCTGCCGATAAGAGAAGTTTTGGATGCCTTGGAAACGACTAAATTTGGGCTCGCGGACGACGAAGTGGAAGCCAGACGCCAAGTTTTTAACAAAAATATCTTGCCGAAAAGCAAAGGATCCACCGGCTTAAAAATTTTCCTAAGGCAATTCAAAAGCCCGCTCTTATTGCTTTTATTGGCGGCGAGCGGCATCACCTTATTTCTGGAAGATTATCGCGATACTATCGCGATTCTTGCGGCGGTGGCCGTGAATGTTATTTTGGGTTTTTACCAAGAAAACAAAGCCGAAGCCGCTTTAGCCAACTTGAAAACTTATATCGTTGAAAGAACCAGAGTTTTGCGCAACGGCCAAGAGATAGAGTTAGAATCGGCTGACTTAGTTCCGGGAGATATTGTTCATCTTTCTCAAGGCGATCGGGTTCCGGCAGATAGCCGGTTGATTTATATCAATGACTTTTTTGTGGACGAATCTATTTTAACAGGCGAATCCCTTCCGGTTATTAAAACCACCGAACCGTCAAGCTTTAAAGCCGTTTTGGCGGATCGCCGGTCAATGGTTTTTAGCGGCACCTCAATTATTCAGGGATTTGCCAATGCCGTTGTTTGCGCTACCGGATCCGATACGGAGCTCGGTAAAATAGCCGGTTTTGTCGCGGCCGCCGAAAAAGAAACCACGCCTCTTCAGCGCTCAATTTTTAATTTTAGCTTGAAGGTCAGCATTTTTCTTACTATTTTAACGGCGGCGATATTTTTCTTTGGAATATATTTAGGCCATCCGATTCTAGACATGTTTTTAATCGCGGTGGCAGTGGCGGTGTCGGCCGTTCCCGAAGGACTGCCGGTTGCTATGACGGTTATTTTAGCTATTGGCGTACAGCGATTAGCGAAGAGAAACGGCGTGGTTAGAAAACTGATAGCCGCCGAGACGCTTGGCAATACTTCCATTATTTTAACGGACAAGACCGGAACTCTTACTGAAGCCAAAATGACGCTGTCAGAAATATCGGTTTTCACGGAAGAATTCAGCCGAGCCGAAATTTTGAAAAACGCTTTGTTCAACACGGATGTTGTCATAGAAAATCCCCGGGACCCGCATGACAAATGGCGGATTATCGGCCGTCCTTTGGAAATCGCCATCGCTAAAGAAGCGGCTCGCGAAGGGATTTCTTTTCATGGCATTAAAAAAGAGTCCGAACAAATTGATTTTTTGCCCTTTACTTCTAAAAACAAATTTTCCGCCTCAATTATAAAAACCGGAGAGCGCTATTTGCTGAATGTCTTGGGCGCTCCGGAAATTTTAATCAAACTTTCTAATTTAAAAGAAGAAGAACGGCATCAGTTGGTCAGGGAAGTTGATAAGATGGCGTACAGCGGAGAGCGGGTTCTAGGATTGGCGGTTAGAGAATTAACCGCGATTGACGGAGTCTCCTTGAGACATAAAAGCACTTTTGAAAATTTAAAATTTTTAGGAACATTTTCTTTTAGGGACCCGATTCGGCAAGGAGTCAAAGAAGCGTTAGCCACGGTTGAACGCGCCGGCGTCAAAACGGTTATTGTTACCGGAGACCACAAAGGAACGGCGGAAGCTGTCGCGAAAGAATTAGGGATGCACATTGATCGCGATGAAGTTATTGACGGTTTTGAGCTGGATTTATTATCCGATGAAGAATTAAAGAAAAAACTTCCTTTTCTGCGGATTGTGTCCAGAGTCAGTCCCGAGGGAAAATTAAGAATTGCTAAAACTTTTCAGTCATTGGGCGAAACAATCGCGATGACCGGCGACGGCATTAATGACGCCGGCAGTTTGAAGCAAGCGGATATTGGCATAGCGATGGGTTCTGGGACCGATGTCGCCAAAGACGTTTCCGATCTGGTTTTGCTGGATGACAATTTTTCCACCATTGTCTCCGCCATAGAAGAAGGCAGGCGCATCATTGAAAATATTAGAAAGGTAATTGTCTATCTTTTTTCGTCCATTTTTAGCGAGCTTTTCCTGATTGGCGGCGCGCTGTTAATTGGAATCGCTTTGCCTCTTAACGCTCTGCAAATACTTTTTGTAAATTTTATCGCTGACAGTTTTCCCGCTGTTTCTTTGGCGTTTGAGGATCATATAGATTATCTCGCGCGGCCTAAAAGAAAAATTTCCCGCAATCTTTTTGACAAAGAAATGGCTTTTCTGACTTTTGTGGTCGGCCTTCCCAGCAGTTTATTCTTATTTTTGCTGTATTATTATCTTTTAAGTTTGGGATTTGACGCCGCTTTAGTGAAAACTTTTATTTTTGCCTCTTTTGGGAGCTATTCTTTATTTTTGATTTTTTCAGTCCGGAGTTTGCGCAAGCCTATTATCGGCTATAATTTTTTTTCCAATCCGGTGCTTTTAATCGGAGTTTTGGCGGGTTTAGGTTCAATAATGGGAACTATTTATTGGGAGCCCGCGCAATCATTGCTAAGCACCGTCAGTTTGCCGCTGTCATGGCTGATTGGCGTCATTGGTTTTGGCCTTGTTAATTTAATCGCGATTGAAATCGGAAAATGGCTTATCCGGCCTTTGCCGCCACCAATCCAATAATTTTTTTAGCGCCGCAAGCCTTAAGCTGATGGACTGCTTCGGCCAGAGTTGATCCGGAAGTGGATACATCGTCTATTAGGATTATATTTTTGTTTTTAATCTGTTCCGGATTTTTAACGCCAAAACAGCCGGCTATATTTTTTCTTCGCTGATCCCAGTCTTTGGTTTCCGCTTGCGGTAAAGAATCTTTAACTCTCACTAGCGCTGACTCTTCAATAGGCAGTTGAATTTGTTCCGCGACGATTTTAGCAATCAATGCCGCCTGATTATAACCTCTTTGGCGCAGGCGGTTTTTAGAAAGAGGGATAGGGACAATAACAAAATTTTCATCCGCCAGTTGGCGGGCTATATTCAAATTTTTAAGATAATTAATTAGCAAATTTCCCAGCATAATGGCGTTGCCGGAACGACCCCGGTATTTTAACTGCCAGATCAATTTTCTCACTTGTTCGTCGCTATAAGAAGCGGCCGGCGCCAGAATATACGGAGCAGATCGATGGCACGTTTTTTTATTGTACGGAAGCCGCGACTTGCAGACGGAACAAAAGAAAGTTTTGTTTAATTTTATGCCGCTTGTCAGGCAAACCGTCGGAAAAATCGCGTTCAGTACCCAATTTTTTATTTTGATCATCCAAGCCATCGCCGCCCACAATAACACACCCCAAAAACAATTTCCAATTTTGTTTGAAATTTAATATACTGGAGCTATGCTTCAGTCCAAACTTTTCACCAAAACTCTTAAAACTTTTCCCAAAGACGAGGAAGCGATTAACGCAAAACTTTTAATCCGAGGCGGATTCATTAGAAAATCTTCTTCCGGCGTTTATGTTTACTTGCCATTGGCGTTGAGAGTTTTAGATAAGATCAACAGAATCATTCGCGAGGAAATGAACGCCATCGGCGCGCAGGAATTATTAATGCCGGCTTTAGTTGCTAAAGAATATTGGGACAAATCCCGGCGCTGGCACACGGATATCGCTTACGAGTTCAAGTCGCCGTTTGGCGAAGAGTTCGCTCTCGGCTGGACTCACGAGGAAGTCATTTCTTCAATGGCCGCCCATTTTATCAATTCCTATAAAGATTTGCCGGCGGCTGTTTATCAAATTCAAACCAAATTCCGCGCCGAACCGAGAGCAAAAAACGGGCTTCTTCGGGGCAGAGAATTTTTAATGAAAGATTTATATAGTTTTCACGCCGACAAAGAAAGCCTGGACAATTATTATCAGCAAGTTATAGCGGCGTACCAAAAAATCTTAAAACGGTTGGGGCTAAAAGCCAGAATCACGGAAGCCAGCGGGGGCGCCTTTACCAAAGAATACACCCATGAATTTCAGGTTTTGGCTCCGGCCGGAGAGGATTTAATTTTTTATTGCGTTCAATGCGATTTTTCTCAAAATAAGGAAATTGCCATTGTTCAAAACGGAAATCGCTGTCCAAAATGCGGCGGCGATATCCAATCCTCGTCCGCCATTGAAGTAGCCAACGTTTTCAAACTCGGCACCAGATACTCTGACGCTTTTAATCTGGCTTTTACCGACGAAAAAGGAAGCCGCCATCCGGTCGTTATGGGTTCTTACGGGATCGGGCCGACTAGAATTCTCGCCACTTTAGTGGAAGTTTATAACGATCCAAAAGGCATCATTTGGCCGGCAGCCGTGGCGCCCTACAAAGTTCATTTGATTGAAATCAGAGGAAGCGGGACGGAATCAAGATGCAAGAGAATTTATAATCAGCTTAAAAAAGCCGGAACAGAAATTCTGTATGATGACCGAGACGTTTCAGCTGGAGAAAAATTCGCCGACGCCGATCTTTTGGGAATGTCCTGGAGAGCGGTGATCAGCGAGAAAACCGGCGCCAAAGTTGAATTGAAAAAACGCGGATCGGAGAAGTTTTCACTAATTTCTCCAACCCAGTTGTTAAAGCAATTAAAATAGTCTAGTATAAAGCCATGAAACTTCCTTTTGCCATATTTTCAAAAAATATCGGTATTGATTTGGGCACTGCCAATTCTTTGATTTATCTTTCCGGGCGCGGAATCGTGGTCAACGAGCCGTCTATAGCGGCCATCAACAATAAGACAAATCAGATTCTGGCTATTGGAGAAGAAGCTAAAAAAATGGTTGGCCGAACTCCTATCCACGTTAGCGTTATCCGGCCGTTAGTCAGCGGCGTGATTTCTGATTTTGACATGACCCAGGAAATTTTGCGGTATTTTTTAAGAAAACTTGGAGGATCCAATTCGTTTCTTGGTTTTCAGAACGCGGTAATCGGCGTGCCCAGCAATTTAACGGAAGTTGAAAGAAAATCCGTTGAAGACGCGGTAGTCGGCGCCGGCGCTTCCCGGGCGTACATCATTGAAGAACCGCTGGCCGCCGCTCTCGGCGCTCGTTTGCCGATTGACGAGCCGACAGCCAATATGATTGTGGATATTGGCGGCGGCACGACTGAAATCGCCATTATCTCTATGGGCGGCACGGTCATTTCTAAAAGTTTGAAAATTGCCGGCGATCGGCTTAATGACGATATTATTCGTTTTATCCGAGACGAATTTCGTTTAGCCATCGGAGAGCCCACTGCCGAAGAATTAAAAATTTCTATCGGATCGGCCATTCCCGTTGACCAAAAAATGGAGATCGCGATCAGAGGCCGGGATCTGGTCACTGGTTTGCCAAAAGAAATTTTAGTCAAAGACACTCATATTCGGGCCGCTATTGTTAAATCTTTGAAGACAATCGTTGAAGCAATTAAAGAAGTGGTGGAAAATGCTCCTCCTGAATTGGCCGGAGATATGCTTAGGAAAGGAATTTCTCTTTGCGGCGGTAGCAGTCTTTTAAAAGGAATGGATGTTTTATTAGCTAGGGAATTAGGCGTCATGACAACCGTCGTGGATGATCCATTAACTTGCGTTGCCAGAGGAACCGGAGTGGTGGTTGAGAATTTGGAAAAATACAAACACATTTTAGATACTCCTCTAAGCCCTCGCGATATTAAAATATGAAATATGGCGGATGGCTGCTTTTACTGCTTTTAGGACCAATTTTCTTTAGCAATTTTTTCGTTGGTTCTAAGAATCAGTTTCTTTCATTGGTTTCAGAATCGTTGGTTGCCGGCGATTATGACGCCGCTTTCGTTGACTTAGGCAATCGCCGGTTTTTAAGAGCTAAGATTTACTCAACCTATCCATTTAACCATCGTAATTTAATCGGCATTAACGCTGGCGCGCGAGAAGGCGTTAAAGAAGGAATGGCTGTTACAGTTAATGGTAAAATTTTACTTGGAAAAATTACGGAAGTTTCGCCTCACTTTAGTTTGGCGGTAACTCTTTACGATTCCAGCTGGTCGTCTCCAGTCCGCATAGGGGACAAAGAAATTGACGCTTTATTAGTTGGTGGCCAAGAACCGGTCTTAACCACGATAGACAAATCCGAAACTGTTAAAATTGGCGATTCAATTTATTCCGCCAGCCGGGACTTTCCCTACGGATTTAAAATAGGGTTTATAAAAAACTTTTCTAATTTGCCGACCAAAACTTTCCAGGAAAGCGGCATCAGTTTTGACTATAATTTCGGTTCGTTAAGAGAAGTATTGATTTTCATGGGATATGCGCAATAGAGTTCTGATTTCTTTTACCATAATTGTTTTGGCTGGCATTCTGCAAAATTCCAATTTTTTGAATGTTCTGGGCATTAAACCGAATTTGCTGTTAGTCGCGTTAATTTCCTTGTCTTTTGTTATAAATTTTTTCACAAACTATCTGGTTTTTTTGCTGATCGGCTTGTTTTTTTTGCGTTTTACAATGGCGCCGGAATTGGAAATCTTTGTTTTTACTGTTTTAAGCTTAGCCGCTTTTTTTCTCGCAAAACGGCTGCCCTGGCTATGGGCGGCTAATAGCATTGCGCTAATTTTCAGTTCAACGCTGATTTTTTATCTTTTATTGAAGCCATCGTTTATTTATAATCATTTTTCCGTATTTATCGGAGAAGCAATTTATAATTCCCTACTCGGCATATTAGTTTTTTTGGCTATTCAGCCGCGCCACGGCGATATCCGGCGTCTTCAGCATGTCTAAAAACGAATTAAATTTTGAAGAAATATCGCTGATTGAGAATCCCGAAGAAGATTATTTGGAACTTCCTTTGTCCCGGCAAACTTTCTTGCTGGCGGGAGCGGCGGTTTCTTTGGTGATGCTGATTTTCTTCGTCCGAATGGTTTTTGTTAATCTGGTTCAAGGCCATGAATATCAAAATCGGGCTTTGTCTAACGCGAATAAAGAAATCAACATTCCCGCTCCCAGAGGAGCGATTATTGACCGGTTCGGCCAGCAATTAGCCGGCAATAAAAGTTCTTTTAGCGTCTTTGTAAATTCCACGGAACTTTTAAAATTGCTCAAAGCCCAGAAGCTTGACTGGGATATTTTTTTATCAAACTTAGGAGAAACATTGAGTTTGGACGCGGGCAAGCTGGCCGAACAGCTTAGACGCGCTAATTTAGAGAAAAACAGCCTGATGGCTGTCGCCAGAAATATCTCGTCAGATCAAATGATCGCCTTGAGGGGCCTAAACTTGCCGGCGGTCCAGATTAGCGATGACTATGTGCGAAATTACATTGATGGGCCGGTCTTCAGCCACATTGTCGGCTATACGGGGCTCTCTGATATTAATAGCGATATCGTTGGAAAGGATGGCTTGGAAAATACGTATGACAGTTATTTGCGCGGGGAAGATGGGTCTAAAATTTTATATCGGGACGCCAGAGGGGAAGTTTTGGACCAGAAGGTCATTAAAGACGCCCAATTAGGCAATCAATTAGAACTGACCGTTGACGCGGATTTGCAAAGATTTTTTTACAGCCGCTTTCAAAAAATGTTGAGTACTTTAGGAAGGGACTCCGGCGCCGGTTTGGCTATCAATCCTCAAAACGGGGAAATTCTCGCTCTTATTAGTCTGCCAAGTTTTGACAATAATAAAGTCAAAGAATATCTAAATTCTCCCAGTCAGCCGCTTTTCAATAGAGTTGTGTCCGGCGTTTACACCCCCGGTTCAACTATCAAGCCGTTAGTGGCGCTCGCGGCGCTAAAAGAGAATCTGGTAAAGCCGGAATTTCAGGTATTTTCTGCCGGTTTTATAGAATTGCCCAATCCTTTCAACCCGGAATTGCCGAGCCGATTTTTAGATTGGAAGCCTCATGGCTGGGTAAATCTGCACTCCGCTTTGGCTCGATCCAGCAACGTTTATTTTTATTCCATCGGCGGCGGCTTTCAAGACATTAAAGGCCTTGGAATTGAAAAATTAAAGGAATACTGGAAAAAGTTTTTGTTTGGCGAGAAAACCGGCATTGATTTGCCGTCGGAAAACGAAGGATTCTTGCCGGATCCGGAAGAGAAAGAAAAACGCACCGGCCAGATTTGGAGAATTGGCGATACCTACAACATCAGCATCGGGCAGGGCGATTTGATGGTGACTCCACTACAGCTGTTGAATTTTATTTCTTCAATCGCCAACGGCGGAAAATTTTACAAGCCGACTTTAACTAAATTTGCCGGCAAACAGCCCGAGATTGTTTCTGATTATTCAGATTGGCAGGCGGAAATTAGGGAAGTTCAAAAAGGAATGGAAGACGCGGTGCAAAAATATTACGGCACCGCCAGCTTATTATCTTATCTGCCGATTAAATCAGCTGGTAAAACCGGCAGTTCCCAGGTTGCCAATAATACTCGCACGAACGCATTTTTTGTCGGGTACATGCCGGCCGAAAATCCCCAAATTGCTCTTTTAGTATTAATAGAAAATTCCCGCGAAGGCAGTCTCAATGCCGTCCCGGTCGCGAAAGACGTAATGGAATGGTATTATTACAACAGAATTGCTACTAAGCCATTAAGTAATTGAGTTAACTTAATGACTTAATGGCTAATTAACAACCATGTTAAATTCCGAATTGCGTCAAGACTTAGTCTCCGGTGACTGGATTATCATCGCGCCGGGCCGATTAAAGAGGCCGAATGCCTTTATTAAAAAAACTAAAACAGTCAAAGAGCCGAAAAAGGGTTGTCCTTTTGAAGACCCGCAAAAATCCGGCAACGGCGAGCCAATTTTAAAGTATCCCGACCATAAGGATTGGAGTTTGCAGATTATCCCAAATAGATTTCCCGTTCTGCGGCATCGCGACGTTTGCGGCGTTAGAAGTTCTCATGGCCCCTATGCCATTTTTCCCGGAATCGGACATCACGATATTTTAATCACCAGAGACCATGATAAAAATTTTTCGGACCTTTCTCGCGACGAAGCGCGTTTAGTGTTTCAAGCCTTCCGTGACCGCTATCTCGGGATTTATAACGATAAATGCCTGTCTTACGTGTCTATGTTTCAAAATTGGGGTCCGGAAGCCGGCGCTTCTATTTATCATCCTCATTATCAAATGATTGCGATGTCGGTCGTGCCGCCGGATATTCAACACTCGCTCGCGGGTTCGGCTCGGTATTTCCATGACCATAAAAAATGCGTGCATTGCGTCATGATTGAATTTGAAGTAAAAGAGAAAAAAAGAATTGTCTTTGAAAATGACGAAGCCATCGCTTTCGCTCCTTTTGTTTCCCGAAGCCCGTTTGAAATTCGGATTTTCCCCAAAAAACATTTATCTTATTTTGAAAATACTTTTGATTCCGATCTGGACAGCGCTGTAGATCTTCTGCAAAAATCTTTGAAAACAATTTCTAAAAAGCTTAATGCTGATTATAATTTTTTCCTTCACACCGCTCCTATTCAAGACAAAGACCGCTACCGGCATTATCACTGGCACATAGAAATCACGCCGAAAGTCTCTATTTCAGCCGGATTTGAGCTTGGCACTGGCGTGGAAATTAATATCGTTGACCCTGACGAAGCGGCGAAAATGTTAAGTAATTAATGGAAATTTTAACAAATTTAATCAGCTATATCTTGGAAATTGACCAAAAACTCGGTCCGGTTATTCAAACTTACGGGGGATGGACCTACGCGATTTTATTTTTAATTATTTTTTTGGAAACCGGGCTGGTTGTTACCCCGTTTTTGCCAGGCGATTCTCTGCTTTTCGCGGTTGGAGCGTTTGCCGCGAGAGGTTTTCTGGACCCGCTGTCTTTATTCGGCTTGTTAAGTTTAGCGGCGGTATTGGGGGACGCGGTTAATTATTTTATCGGCCGGCGCGTTAGCAGCGCGGTATTTGAACGCGATCGGCCGTTCGTCAATGAAGATTATCTCAAGCGCACGCAAGATTTTTACCAAAAACACGGTAAGAAGACTATTATTTTGGCGAGATTCATTCCTATTATTAGAACTTTCGCGCCATTTATCGCCGGAGTAGGGAAAATGCGTTACGAGAATTTTGCCGTCTATAATATTATCGGCGGATTGCTCTGGGTCTCCTTAACAGTATTTGGCGGGTATTTCTTCGGGAACATTCCAATTGTCCGAGACAATTTTGAAATCGCGATTATTGCCATCATTGCCATCTCTCTCATTCCAGCGGTAATAGAATTCTGGAAGCACCGGAGTCAAAAATTGAAAATTGCCACCGCCAAAGTCGGGGTCCCGCCCTCAAAAAATTTAGAAAATGGTGGCGGGAAAAATTAAAAAAGACGGCCAGTGGCCGTCATTTGTTGCTATGTGCCGTCGTATGGGTTGAAAGCTATTCTCTCAACCTTCCAAAGAAGAACCAGCCATTCCGATGCCATTTTATTTTCTTTTTTGGAAAGATTCAATTTCTGTTTTTTTTCATCAGCCCATTGTTCAAAAGAACTTGCTGATGGGCGGCGTTCCAACGTTTGGCCGCTAATGTTTAATCGTTCTGATCTAACGGTTCTTACAAAATCCGAAAGCTTTTTTGATTTGTTCATCCTTTCTTCAAGCGCTTTCAGGTTTTCTTCATTGGTTAGAATCACCTCCGCGTTTGGATAGCTAACGGACGCGACGCAGTTCTCGGGTTTTTTGTCCGCGCGAATGCCCATTGGCCCAAGCCGCGCGTTGCAGAGTTTTCCGCTCGGGAACCGGACTTCAAACTCTATCTGCATCACTAATGGATAATTCGCCGCGGCGAGATCAGTTCGCATTTTCTTGGTAAAACCTCCAAACTTTCCGCAGGAAAATTCTCTTCCGGTAACCGGGTCAACTTGAAGCAGAACCACTTCTTTAACTAAATTTAGATTTTTCTCTGATGGAATCCAACTGCGGATTATGAAATCATCTTCCAAAATCGGCTTCCACTTGTAACAGCCTTTGATTCTTTCCGGGCTTTTTCCGTCCAGCCGGAAAGAAGATTTGAAATCTTTATCGTAAAGAACCAATCCTTCCCATCCATGTTCATTAGTCTTTTTCTTTTCAGCGACTAATTTCTTTGCTTCGTCATAAGACATATCCAAAACCGGGACAGGGAAGGCATATTTGCCGTTGAGCCGGCGCTGAATCAGGCCTAAGCGCGCGGGAGAAACATAAGGATGATTGAGCGTATTGGCGCCAGACCAGAAAACCACGTCAAAAATCATCATCCTGATCTTTCCCATTATTTTCTGAAGATCAATTGCCCGTTTAGGATTGGACTTAAAGATGCTGGCGACTTTTAGATAATCATCGTTATCATTCAAATCAATAACTGCCTCGCCAACGATCATTGACTTATTGTGAGCCATCTTAAGCTCCAATTCCTTGGCGATATGCTCAAGCCGATTGGTTGCTTCATTCATTCCGTCAGTGTAAATCTTTACCCGGTTTCTGTACTTAACCGCGAAAATTTTATAACCATTGCGTTTACGGGTAATCACAAGGCGATCTTGCTTTTCCATCTCATAAATTACCGACTCATCAAAAGCTTCTCGTTGAAGCGGTTTCGCAAGCACAAATCCCTTAGGCAGAGGGTCAAAGCAGAACTTAGGCAATCACGCCTCCCTTGCCTCGCCGTATCCGCTAGCCAACGGAGTAGGCGGGCTATCAAAGTGCCGCCTATATAATACACTAAAATTTTTAATTTGGCAAATTGGGTTTGTTGCTAATCGTCTGTTTTGTTACAATGAATTGAATGAATCTGGATTCTGTTAAAAAATCTTTCTCGGAAGAAATAAAAAACGTGAAAGACGCAAAGGCCTTGGAATCGGTCAGAGTTAGATATCTGGGCCGGAAAGACGGGGAGATAACGAAGATTTTACGGTCTCTTAAAGATCTGTCTCCGGAAGAAAAAAGAAAAGTCGGGCCGGAAGCCAATGCCTTGAAAGCAGAACTAGAGCTTGTTTTAGAAAAAAAATTAAAGTCGCTGGCCGCGAGCCAAAAATCATCGTCCGTTGACCTTACTTTACCCGGAAAAAAAATTCCATTCGGGCATCTGCATCCTCTTACTCAAATGGAAGACCGGATCAAAGAAATTTTTTCTACTTTGAATTTTTCTGTTGTTGAAGGGCCGGAAGTGGAAACCGAGCATTATAATTTTGACGCGCTTAACATTCCCGCGAACCATCCGGCAAGAGATATGTGGGATACTTTCTGGCTTCTCCAGAACGAAATCAAAAATCAAAAATTCAAAAACTTGGAGAGACTATTATTACGGACGCATACCAGTCCGATGCAGGTTCGCTATATGGAAAAGCATAGGCCGCCGTTTCAAATTATTGTTCCGGGGCGGGTTTTCCGGTTTGAGGCGACGGACGCGTCGCACGAAATAAATTTTCATCAGGTAGAAGGGCTGATGGTTGGAACGGACGTCAATTTGGCAAATTTTAAATATGTGATTGAAGAGTTTCTTCAACAGCTTTTTGGAGCGGGAACGCACGTTCGTTTTCGCCCAAGCTATTTTCCTTTCGTGGAGCCGGGATTAGAAGTAGACGTTCAGCTCAATAGCAAATGGCTGGAAGTAATGGGCGCGGGGATGGTGCACCCCAATGTTTTCAAGGCCGTTGGCTATAATCCAAAAGAAGTTCAAGGATTCGCTTTCGGAATGGGATTAGAAAGATTAGCGATGATTAAATATAAAATTCCCGATATTAGAATGTTTTATTCAGGAGATTTAAGATTTATTAATCAATTCTAATCGCTACAAAATATGAAGTTTTCCTATTCATTATTAAAAAAATTTGCTTCAAAGATTCCCGCGCCAGCCAAATTCATCGAAGAATTTCCGTTGCGCGCTTTTGAAGTAGAAAACGTAAATGGCGACACGATAGACATTGCCATTCCGGCTAATCGTTATTCCGATGCCGCTTCACATATCGGCATTGCCAGATTAGCGTCAGCGATTTTCGGCGGCCGGCTAAAAGAACCCGCGTCAGCCAATCTCAAGCCGAAATCCAGCTCCAAAAAATTTTCCGTAAAAATTTCCGCTCCAAAATTGTGTTCCCGCTATAGCGGACTATACGCGGAAAAAATAAAAATTCAGCCGTCTCCAAAATGGCTTCAGGAAATTTTGGTTTCTTGCGGCTTGCGGCCGATTAACAATGTAGTAGATATTATGAATTATGTAATGCTGGAAATCGGCCAGCCGATGCACGCTTTTGACGCCAATTTAGTTTCCGGCGCTATCAATGTTCGTTTAGCAAGCGACAAAGAAAAAGTAACAACAATTGACGGCGGCAATTATGAGCTTTCTAATTCTGATTTAGCGATTGCCGACGATAAGGGAGTTTTGGCGATTGCCGGCATCAAAGGAGGGAAGCGGGCGGAAGTTAACAGCCAGACGGAAAAGATTATTGTTGAGGCGGCTAATTTTGAAGCCGCCAATATCTATAAAACATCGCGCCGGATTAATTTAACCACTGATGCTTCGCTTAGGTTTGGCCACGGCTTGAGCAGTGTATTGGCAGAGCGGGCGATTAAGCGAACGGCGAAACTGCTTCAAGAAATTTGCGGAGCTAAGATTGGGGATTGGTTGGATATTGGCCAAACTAAATTGCCAAAAAAGGTTTTAAAATTTGACGCCGAAAAATTTAATAAATTAATTGGCCTGGATCTTAATCAAAAGACTTGCCTGAATTATCTTCAAACGCTCGGCTTCAAAATCAGAGGAAAAATCGTAGAGATACCGCCGGAGAGGACTGATGTCGCCATTTTTGAAGATTTAGCCGAAGAAATTGTCAATCTTTATGGCTATGACAAAATGCCGTCAAAAATTCCCCATGTTGCTCTCTTGCCGTCCGGTTACGAAGATTTGATTGCCCTAAAAGACAAAGTCCGCCAGATTTTAAGCGGTTTTGGCTTGAGCGAGGTTTATAATTACTCGTTTTTCCCCGGTTATGTGGAGGTTGCTAATCCTATCGCGGAGGATAAAAAGTATTTACGCGGAAGCTTGTTTCCGCAATTGGAAAAAAATGTTGAGGATAATTTGCGATTCTATGATGGAGTTAGAATTTTTGAAATTGGCAAGATATTCAAGTCCGGAGTTGTCCTAAGTTTTTATGATCGCGAAGAATTGAGTTTAGGATTAGCTATCGCCGGTAAAGATCAAAATTCTTTGCCGGAAATAAAGGGCATAGTTGATCAGCTTCTCCTGGGAATAGGATTAGCAGATTATACAATCATCCAATCCGATTTAAACAAACTTACAATAGAGGCGCCAGATCACCGGTACATTGGCAATTTTTACGCGCGAGGAAAGACTGCTTTAGCCGAATTGAATCTTGAAACTGTCTTAGATTTAGCCTCCGAAGAGCGTGAATATCAGCCGATTCCTAAATATCCATCGGTAATGCGCGATCTTTCGGTGGTTGTTGGCGTGGATACCCGCGTTGGTAAAGTGCAAAACATTATTGAAAACGGCAGTCATTTACTTGACGACATTGATCTGCTGGACTGGTACGAAGATCCTAAAAAGATTGGCAATAGCCGGAAAAGCTTAACCTTTCGCTTAATTTTTCAAGCTAAAGACCATACTCTAACTGACGAAGAAGTAGGGAAAGAAATGGAAAAAATTGTCGCCGCGCTTGAGGATCAATTTGAGGTAGAGGTTCGATAAAATTTAGCATAGTTCTTTTTTTCCGCCAAATATCTTGGATTCACAACCAGAAACCCCAATTTTCTCTTCCCTCAACCCGTTTCGCCCCGTCCGGCGCGGGGCTTCACTTGCCGCTCGCCGGGATTGGGTTTTTGTGAGGTTAATTATACAAAAACCTCCAAGCCAATCCGCTCCTGCCTGCCGGCAGGCAGGCGCTTAGGTTTCGGAGAAGAAAAAGATTGGGGTTTCTTCAGGTCGAAATCCATGTTGCTTTTCGGAACATCCCGGAGCCCCGACGGCATGGTCTCTGAATTATAATTAGCTTCATTCAATTCAGAGCGTCGGGGCGAGGGTGAAGAAAATCCGCTCGCAGGAAGCGGATTATTCTGTTTCCGAAAAGGAATATGGATTGAGACCTCAATGTAGATTGGCAAGGAAAGGGAAGGAGCGTGGAATGTTAGATTGACTTTTACAGGCAAAGATTTATACTGCGATTAGTTTTTTTAAGGAGGGGCAATGCGAAAGCATTGGTTTCCCGTTACCCTTTGGGTATTAGCCGCAGCGCTTGTGTTTGAAGTTTTCTACCTTTACGCGCCGGGTTTTCTAAAGCCGGATCAGGAGTTTATGATTAGGAAAGCCGAATTCCTAGAGTCGTTCGGAGAAGTTAGTTTTAATATTTCGGACGGCGAAAATGAGCACTCTATGTACGTTTCCGTTGATAGCATTACCGTCCTAGTCAGGACTGATAAGAGGGACTACACTACCGTTTTGGGCAAGAATAAAATTTCCCCGTTTGGTTATCGTTTCCAATCCGCCGTTGTTCTGGTTCCGGACGATTATGATTGGGCTAGGTGGTATGATTGGGTGAATAAATGTCTCATTGACGGTCAGCAATATCGTCAGGAGCTTAAGAAGCCAAAAAGGGTCGTTCCGCGAGACGACTCAATCTAAACTTAATATTTCTCAAGACCTCGCTGTAAAACGGGGTCTTTTTATATAGCAACATGACCTAGATTTATATGTTGGATTCATGCTACAATTACAATATTCTATGCCAAAAAAACCAGAGGAAAAACCCGCGAAAGACCCTAATAAGCCAACGTCTTATACCGCCAAAGATATTTATGTTTTAGAGGGCTTGGAGCCGGTTCGCAAGAGACCGGGCATGTATATCGGCACAACCGATTTGGCCGGCTTGCATCATTTGATTTGGGAAGTAGTGGACAACAGCATTGATGAAGCGATGGCGGGTTATGCGAAAAACATTCGCGTTGAACTTTTACCAAAGAATCAAGTTGCAGTGACTGACGACGGCCGTGGCATCCCGGTGGAAATCCACGCGCAAACCAAGGTTTCCGCTTTGGAAACGGTTATGACCAAACTTCACGCTGGAGGAAAATTCGGCGGCGAATCTTATAAAGTTTCCGGCGGTTTACACGGTGTCGGCGTTTCGGTAGTCAACGCCTTATCCGTATTGCTGAAAGCGGAAGTTTGCCGCGACGGAGGAGTTTATGCGCAAGAGTACAAGCGCGGCGTGCCGCAATACAAAGTTAAAAAAGTTGGCAAATGCGAAACTACTGGCACGAAAGTTACCTTTGAGCCCGATCCGGAAATTTTCCAAAAAATAGAATTTGATCCCAAAAAAATTCTTGACCATTTGCGCCAGCAATCTTTCTTGACTAAAGGCGTAAAGGTGGAGTTCATTGACTCGCGCAATGACACCCCGGTTTATCACGGATTTTATTTTGACGGCGGCCTATTGTCTTTTATTAAATATCTGGCGAAAACCGAAAAGCCGCTTCAGGAAAATCCTTTCTATATCAATCAGACTGTTGACAAAGTTGATGTTGAAGCCGCTTTTACTTACGTAAACGAAACAGAAGTGGAAGAATTAAGTTTTGCCAACAATATCTATACGCCCGATGGAGGCATGCACCTCACCGGTTTTCGTTCCGCTTTGACCAGAACCATTAATGATTATGCCCGCAGTGAGGGCTATTTGAAGCAGTCGGACGAGAATTTGACTGGTGACGATATGAGAGAGGGCTTGGTGACCGTTGTATCGGTGAAGATGCAAGAGCCGCAATTTGAAGGCCAAACTAAGGCAAGATTAGGAAGTCCGGAAGCGAGGACTGCCGTTGAAAGCGTGGTGAACGAGGCGCTGAAGAATTTTTTGGAGCGCAACGGCGCCGATGCCCGGCGGATTATTGAAAAAGTTTTGTTGGCGGCTAAGGCAAGAAAAGCGGCCAAAGCGGCCAGGGAAACGGTTTTGCGCAAGGGCGTGTTGGAAGGGCTGACTTTGCCGGGAAAATTAGCGGACTGCAGTTCGCGAAATCCCGAAGAATCAGAATTATTTATCGTGGAAGGGGACTCTGCCGGAGGTTCCGCCAAGTCCGGACGCGATCGGCGCATTCAAGCTATTTTGCCGTTGAGAGGGAAAATTCTCAATGTTGAAAAAGCTCGAGTTGATAAAATGCTTCTTAATAAAGAAATCAGAGCTTTAGTGGTTGCTCTTGGAACCGCTATCGCTGAATCTTTTGATATCTCCAAATTGCGATACTACAAAATAGTTTTGATGACCGATGCCGATGTTGACGGTTCCCATATTCGCACTCTACTGCTGACCTTGTTCTATCGTTATTTTCCGGCTCTCGTGGAGAACGGCCATTTATATATTGCCCAGCCGCCGCTTTACCGAATTGCCAACAAAAAAGATGTTCAGTATGTTTACAGCGACGCCGAAAAAGAAAAATTGATAAAACAATCTCCCGGCGCCAGCATCCAAAGATACAAGGGCCTTGGCGAAATGAATCCCGAACAGCTCTGGGAAACCACCATGAATCCCGCCAATAGAGTCTTGAAACAAGTCGTGGTTGAAGATGCCCAGGAAGCCGACCGTTTGTTTGACATTTTATTAGGCGAAGAAGTAGAGCCGCGAAAACAATTTATTCAAAGCAGGGCGCAATACGTAAAAAATCTTGACATCTAGAACCGATTCTAATATACTAATGAATACTAATTATACAAATCCGGTTTATTAGAATCGCATATGATCTCTAAAGTCAAAAATTTTTTGGAGGAATCTCGTCAGGAATTTCATCGGGTCAATTGGCCAAGTTACCGCGATACCATTAGAATGACCGCTTCGGTAATTATTATTTCATTAGCCGTTGCCGTTTTTTTGGGAGTTTTGGACGCGATTTTCACTTTCGCTTTAAGCAAGATAATTTAAAAAATAATGGCAGAAGAAATTAAGAAAGATCAAAGTCGCCATTGGTATGCGGTGCATACTTATTCCGGCTACGAAGACGCTGTTGCCCGGTATCTAAAACAGCGGGTTGAATCTTTGTCTATGACCGACAAGATTTTTAATGTTATTGTTCCCAAAGAAAAGAAAATTAAAATCAAAAATGGAAAGAGGAGAACTGTTGAAGAAAAAATTTATCCCGGCTATGTTTTGGTGGATATGGTCTTAACTGAAGATTCCTGGTATGTTGTGCGCAACACGCCTCGGGTTACCGGATTTGTCGGCGCGGATTCCACAACTCCCGCCCCTCTTTCCAAAACCGAAATTGACGAACTGATGTCTAGAATGGGCAACGAAGAAACTAAATTCACCGTTGACTTGAAGGTGGGAGAAACGGTAAAAATAACCGACGGTCCGTTTAAGGATTATGACGCTAAAGTGGCAGAGATAGACGAAGATAAGGGAAAGATAAAAGTTTTAGTGCCAATTTTTGGCCGAGACACCGTCGTGGAATTAGACTCTTTACAGATTAAAAAGTTATAAGCATGGCTCCCCGCCAAAATTTTGCGGGCTATGCCATAGCGGCCCGCTTCGCCAATGACGGGATGCGCCTATTCGGCCCGCGCGGGCCGCACTTTACAATTCCTGGTTTTAAAGTATAATTATTACTTAATCATAGAAGCTACGGCAAAATTTGGGCGGGATGCTCATTTTTTCAGCCAATCGCTTCGCTCTTGGGAAAAAATGGCAAAACCAGTTAAAGCGTTATTAAAACTTCAAATTGAAGCCGGTAAAGCAAATCCCGCCCCTCCGATCGGGCCGGCTTTAGGCCAGCACGGCGTTAACATTCAAGAATTCTGCAAACAGTTTAATGACGCCACGAAAACAATGACAGGCGATGTTGTTCCCGCCGAGATTACTGTTTATGAAGACCGCAGTTTTACTTTTAAATTAAAAACTCCTCCCGCGTCGGCATTATTGAAAAAAGCGGCTGGCATTGAAAAAGGTTCCGGAGAACCGCGCACCAAGAAAGTGGGAAAAGTTACCAAAGAAGATCTCCGCAAGATTGCGGAAAAGAAAATGCCCGATCTAAACGCGAATGATATTGAATCGGCCATGAAAACCATCGCCGGCACCGCCAGAAATATGGGAATTGAGGTTATTGAGTGATAGTTTGTTATAATTAAACTATATGACTACTGCTAAATTATTAGAGCAAAGTAAGGTGCAAAAAATCGGCAAAAAGCCAGTAGTGGTTTTACCGCTTTCTATTTGGAAAGAGATAGAAGATCGATTAGAGGATGTGCAAGCCAATGAATCCAAAAGTTTTAAGAAAAAAATTGCCAAAGCGCGAATGGAGAAGAAATTTTATTCTTCCTCGCAAGTGAAAGAGCTTCTTCGTATTTAGAACTTCGATTTATGGATTACTATTTTAAACCCTTCGCACTAAGGGATTTAAGAAAGTTGCCTAAGCCGATTCAAAAACGAATTATTAAAAAACTCGATTATTTCACTAGTACGAACAAGCCATTGAGCTTTGCTAGTGCATTAAAAGATAAAAATGTTGGAAGCTATCGCTACCGTATCGGGGATTACCGAGTGATTTTTGACGTTGTGAATAATTCTATTATTGTTCTAGCGGTTGGCCACCGCCGAGAGATTTACAATTAACGGACTGGGCGAGAAGGTCGAGGAAATAAAACTTGCATTATTTTTAGAGATATGTTAATATACAGGCAGGAAATTGAAAGGAGATGTTGTGGCTAGTTTTGACATGCAGCGCTATCTATTAAAGTGGGAGCGTTGGGAAAAATTTCAAAATCCGTCTTATTGGACAATTTTCGTGTGGTTTGTGGGCATCTTTATTCTTTTTCCAATTGTTCTCGCCCTTCTTTTACGGTATAGTTTGTAACTATATCAAATAGTTGCCGCCAAGACTTCGTCGCATCAAGCGCGATTACAGTTTTGGCGGGTTTTTTCTTTTTCGTAAAAGCAGTTGACGGCGCGGGGAAAGTCTATTAAAATACGACTCGGAACTTTTTGGCAGCGTTAAAGGAGGCAGCCGCATGGCTTCATCTCGGACGCATCTTTGTATTGAATGCCGAAAGAAGAGGTTTACCCGAGTGATTCTGGATTGTCCGCGATGCAAGAAAGAAGCGATGAATGGCAGTTGGCGATCCTGTGTTACCTGCGCCGTGCGGCGCAAGCGTTGCGTCTGTTGTGACAAACGAATCAATGAAGTAGGCGGCCCCGCGTAAAAATACCCTTGCAAGGGTATTTTTTATTTTGTATGCTATAGGCAGTTCGTTGATAGTTCTTAGGAGCGAGCGCGATGAGCAACGAGAATAAGCTTTCTTGGGACGAATTATTTATAACGTCGGCAGTTTTAATTTCTGCTCGCGGTTCTTGCGATCGTTTGCGAACCGCCTGTGTTTTGGTGAAGAACAGGCGAATTGTTGGCACTGGCTACAATGGATCAGTTTCCGGCCTTCCGAGTTGCGATGACGACGGTGTCGGCCATCTCCTCATTGATGGCCACTGCTTACGGACCCTGCACGGAGAAGCTAATGCCATTCATAATTCAGTTGCCGATCTTGAAGGCGCGACTGCCTATGTTGTGGCAACGCCGTGTCTTGATTGTGTTAAGGCATTGCTTCAAAATGGCGTAAAAAGAATAGTTTACGTTGGTTCTTATGAGAACGCTAAAGGGAAAAATTATGTGGAAGAACTTTGCCGCGATAAAGCTGTTCGGCTTGATCAGTGGGCATCCGACGTTGTTGAAGTTTTGAAAGTTTTCCAAAAAGCTCTGGCGCGTTTACAGGGCCCGGGAGGCATTTTTCGAAATCTGCCAAAACTGGAAATCACCATGAAGGAGGTGAAAGCATGAGGCCGCTGGTCATCTGTTGCAGTCAGAGATTTAAATCGGAGCTGGACGAATTCGTCCACTTTTTGGAAAAGAGGCGAGTTCTGGTTTTGCCGCCTAACTTCAAATATATTCGCAGGCGGATTGCTAAAAGATTGCCGCATCGGCGTCCAAAAGCGTCCGGCACCAAAGCTGAAGGATTAGTTTTGTCCCACCTCAAAAGAATCGCTCAAGTTGGCAAGATGGGTGGAATCTGTTTGGTTTTTAATCCGCGATCCTTGAACGGCCAGAGAAAAGAAAACGGTTATATCGGCAAGAATACCGGCGGTGAAATTTTTGGATCGGCAGTCTTGGACGTGACTGTCATTATGCTCAAACCAAACGAAGAAGAAAGTTACATGGCCCTAGTTTCCGAAACTGACCGCAAAAGGATATTCACCTTTCAACATCCAAAGGGCAATCCGCTGGACTTTGATTTAGTCTGGGAAAACTGGCTGAAAGGATGGCTTGATGGCTAAATCGGTGACATTTTGTTCAAGCCAGCGTTTTAAAACCCAGTTAGATTTCTTTATCCATTCCATTGATATATTAGCGTCTCGGAAAGGATTTAAATTGGTCGTCTTTGATCCGGAATTTAGAAATCGCCCCGATAATTTTCATCTTCTTTCGGAGAAAGACCGGATGAATAACGAAGTCTATCGATCCGAAGTTGCCGGACGGGTTTATGACCATCTCTTCAGAAAAGTTAGAGTAACCGACGTTACTTTTATCTTTAATAAAGATGGCTATCTCGGAGCAAACACGATTGGCGAGTTATTTGCCGCCGCCGCTTGGGGGAAGATTATTTACGCGCTTGAAGATAAAACTCTGATGGGCCAGTATCCCGACGGCCTTTATTTAGAGCCATCGGCGCGAAAATTAATTCACGAAGTTGTTGCCACGCCGTGCGAACTTTTAAAGAGGCTTCTTTAATGAAGAACATGACATCGCCGGACTTCAGAAGTTGGAAATTAGACAGTCAGCAATCTTTATATATTGATTTGGAAAAAGGATCTTTTTATACCGCAGTCTCCGACCCTAATGATATGAATAATCCCTTATGGTTTTGTTACGTAAATTTTTACACAGATCCCTCGGGTTTAGCGAATGGACGGGATTACGACATTTTAGGGAAGAAAACGGTTATAAGAATTTGGGGTCTCAAAGCCGACACGAATCAGAAAGGCAATGATCTATGCGCTGTTTTAATGAAAGATAAATGGGAAATTTACCCCGGCCGTCAATACCGGCGACAGATTAAACCGATTATTTCCAGGCCTGCTTACAAAGTGTCGGCGGTTGAGGTTAGAATTATAGAAAGATCAAGCGGCCAAACTGTTTTGCAGTTTCGCATTGAAAAATGATCTTCCGATGGCTATCGGAAGATTTTTTTGTTAAAATTATTTTATAGATTATGTCTAAATATGAGCCAACCATCGGCTTGGAAATACACGCCGAGCTGAAGACAGCCGCGAAGATGTTCTGCGAATGCCTGAATGATCCGAACGAAAAGCATCCAAACTCCAATGTTTGCCCGATTTGCGCCGGCCATCCGGGCACTTTGCCGACTATTAATAAAAAAGCCGTGGAATCGGTTTTAAAAATAGGCATGGCGTTAAATGGCGATATTCCCCAATTTTCTAAGTTTGACCGTAAAAATTATTTTTACCCCGATCTTCCCAAGGGGTATCAAATTTCTCAATATGACTTGCCATTAATTTTTGGCGGCGTTTTACGGGGCGTTAGTTTGAGAAGAATCCACTTGGAAGAAGACACCGGCCGTCTTATTCATTCGGAAGATGGCAAAAATTCGCTAGTGGATTTTAATCGCGCCAGCGTGCCGCTGATGGAATTAGTAACCGAGCCGGATATAAAAAATGCCGATCAAGCAGTTGAATTCGCGAAAGAGCTGCAGCTTATTTTGCGGTATTTAGGCATTTCCGACGCTGATATGGAAAAGGGACAAATGAGGGTGGAGGCGAATATTTCTGTTAGAAAAGAGGGTGAAGCGATGGGGACTAAAGTAGAGGTGAAAAATATCAATTCTTTCAAAGCGGTTCATGACGCTATAGAATACGAGACAAAAAGGCAGGAAGAAGCGCTGCGAGATGGCAAAAAAATAGTGCAAGAAACCAGAGGATGGGACGACAATAAAAAAGAGACGGTGTCACAGCGGCTAAAAGAAGAAGCCCACGATTATCGTTATTTTCCCGAGCCGGATCTGCCCATGATGGATATTGGAAAGTTTGATTTAAAATCTTTCAAGTCTTCTATTCCCGAAATGCCCCACGAAAAACGCGTCCGTTTTGCTAAAGAATACGGATTAAATCCGGAACAGGCGGAATTATTGGTGATAGGCCGAGATTTAGCTGAATATTTTGAGGAAACAATCTCCGAATTGGCGGAAGAAGATGGATCTAAATTGCCGGAAAAAATTATCTTGGCCTTTAATTATCTTACTAGCGATTTAAGAGGACTAATGGTTAGTAAAGGAATTAGCTTTTTGGAATTAAAAATTTCTCCGGAAGATTTCTCCGATCTTATCCAGATAATTTCTTCCGGGAAAGTTTCCAGCCGAGGCGCTAAAGATATTTTAATAAAAATGGCGGAAACCGGCTTAGATCCGAGAAAAATTTTGGAACAAGAGAATCTATCCCAGATTTCCGATGAAAGCCAATTAAGGCCAACAGCCGAAAAAGTAATCGCGGAAAACCCCGCCGCCGCCGCCGACTACAAAAATGGGAAATCCAACGCCCTTCAATTTTTAGTTGGGAAGTCCATGTCCGCTCTTAAAGGGAAAGGCAATCCCGCCGCTCTGCAAAAAATTCTTATTGATCTTTTAACGATATAATTCTACTATTTCTTTATCCGCTCTTTGAAAGGAAAGCCGTTGGCCGATCTCAATAAAAAGTCCTCGCCAGATTTTGCCTTATGGGAATTTCTAGATCAGAGCGTGGTTTATTACGATTTCAAAGCCGGCAAGGTTTGCACTGAATCCAAAACAAAAGATGGTTCCAATGCTGTTTTGGGAATATCTTATCAATATCGTCATCCTGATTTTTCCTATATTAGCGGGGAAGTGGTTGAGATATTGGAATCTGGAAAAGGATTAAAATTTTGGGGATTTAATGACTCTAATGACGATCTGGAGGCGGTTGCTATTTATGACGGGAATCGCGAGTTTGTATTGGATAGCGGCAAAAAAGAAAGCTTTCGTCTGAACATAGAACGCAACCATTATAATGTGATTGTTGAAGTGATTATTGAAGTATTTGATCAGGACGGCAAGATAATTTTTGAAGTTGAAATAAAAGGCCGTTAAGACCCTCCGACCAGCTGTCGGAGGGCGTTTATTTTCATTTCGCCCAAGTCGCCTTTGCCGCGTTCGCGCAATCTGACCGTTTGGTTATTTTTTTCCGCGTCGCCCACAACAATTACATATGGCACTTTTTGCAATTCAGCGATCCGAATCTTTTTACCGACTGTTTCATTTTCCATGGCAACCTCTACGCGGTAATTTTTCAATTCTTCGGCGACTTTTCTCGCGTAATCCAGATGTTTTTCCGAAACCGGCAATATTCTTATCTGAACAGGGGACAGCCAGAAAGGAAAAGCGCCGGCGAAGTGTTCAATCAAGATTCCTAAGAATCTTTCCGTGGAGCCCAAAATGGCCCGATGAATAACCACCGGCTGTTTTTTTGACCCATCATCGGCGGCGTATTCTAATTCAAATCTTTTCGGCAGATTCATATCCAGTTGAATCGTTGAGAGCTGCCATTCCCTTCCCAAAACATCTTTTATCATAAAATCCAATTTAGGGCCGTAAAAAGCCGCCTCGCCGGCGCCTATTTTATGCGGCCATTTTCTTTTTTGAATCAATTCAGCCAATATTTTTTCCGACTCGTCCCAAATTTTTTTATCTCCTATGTATTTTTCTTTGTCTTTAGGATCGCGAGTAGAAATCCGAACCCAGAAATTTTTAAATTCAAACTTTTCATATGTATCGCCAATCATATCCAGCATCAGATTAATTTCCTGTTCTATCTGGTTCGGCGCGGCGAAAACATGGCAGTCGTCTTGGGTTAAAGATCTCACCCTAGTTAATCCCGACAATTCGCCGCTTTTTTCATAGCGATAGTTTGTGGTGGTTGAAGTCCACCGGATCGGCAGTTCTTTATAGGAATGAGGCGCGCTCTTATAAAGAGCCATAAAGTGCGGGCAGTTCATTGGTTTAATGTAATAATCCGCTTCGCCGCGCAGTTTCATCGGCGGATACATTGCGTCATATTTATCCAAATGGCCGGAAATTTTGTAGAGTTCGCCTTTAGTGACGTGAGGAATCCAAATCGGCAAATAGCCCCGTTTTTCCTGAAGTTCAATGATAAAATTTTCCACGACGCGCCTTAAGATTGCCCCTTTGGGATAAAACAGCGGCAATCCCGGCCCGACTTCTTCGGAGATATGAAAAATCTCCAAATCTTTTCCAAGTTTGCGATGATCTCTTTTTTGGGCCTCTTCCATTGTCTTCAGATATTCGTCCAGCTCTTTTTTAGTATTAAAAGCCAGGCCATAAACTCGCTGAAGTTGAGGATTCTTTTCGTTTCCTTTCCAATAAGCTCCGGCAATTTTATTTAATTTGAAAGAGTCCGGATCTATTTCGGAAGTATTGTCCACGTGTCCGCCTCGGCAAAGATCCGAGAAAACGTCCCCGGTTTTATAAAGGGTCAAAGTTTTCTTTTCTTTGGAGAATTCTTTTATAAGGTCTAACTTAAAAGGCTGGCTTTTGAAAAATTTTTTAGCTTCAGCGGCAGTAATCTTTTTCCCGGTAAATTGGAGCTTTGCGCCGATCATTTTTTTCATCTCTTTCTCAAATTCTCTCAGATCCTCCGGCGTTAACGTTCTGGGCAATTGAAAATCATAATAAAATCCGTTCTCAATAACCGGGCCTATGCCTAGTTTCGCGCTCGGAAACTTTTTCAAAACCGCCGCCGCCAAAAGGTGGGCGAGCGAATGCCGTTTATTTTCAATCATAGGAGTTTGGCTTCGTCGCAAATTAATTTTTGTTCGCCATTGCGCCAAGACATTTTGCCGGTAACGGCGACCACGTTATTTTCCTGCCAAACCGCCGGATTTTTTGCCAGCGATTCGGAAAAAACGACGACTTCCACAGTATGGCTCAAGTCTTCAACTTTTGCAAAAAGCATCGGCTGGCCAAAACGAGTGGTAATTTTTTGAATCTTAGACACGATGCCGCCAATGCTGAACTTGGCGTAGGGCTTTGACGGATCGGCGCCAGCCATCACTTCTTTAATCGGCCTTATGCCGGTTTTTGCCATTTTTTCCTGGTATTGGGCCAGAGGGTGTTCGGAAAGATAGATTCCCAGCAATTCTTTTTCCCACATTAAACGCTCTTTCATTTCGGCTGGTTCAACCGGTTTCAGTTTCAAAGATTTTAGCGAAACACTGCTTCCGAAAAGTCCCATTTGAGAAGTTTGCCGAGATTTTTTTACTAAAGAATTAAATTTAACGATTTCATCCAGATTTTCTAAGGCCATTTTTCTTTCTATCCCCAATGAATCAAGAGTGCCGCACTTAATCAGGCTTTCTAAAGATTTTTTATTTAAATCCTTATGCTGGACTCTGCTTAAAAACGATGCCAAGTTTTCAAATGGCCCGGATCTTTGCCGTTCTTCAATAATCGCCCGCACTATATTTTCACCGACATTTTTAATAGCCGCTAATCCGAACCGGATATTGCCGTTTTCCGGAGCAAAAGACAGATCGCTCTTATTAATATCAGGCGGCAAAATGTTTATATTCATTTTTTGGGTTTCACCAATCAAAAAAGCAATTCTGTCAATATCGCCAGAATCGGCATTAAGGACGCCAGTCATCAGCTCTACCGGATAATGAACTTTAAGATAGGCGGTTTGATAGCCGATTAGGGCGTAACAAACAGCATGTGAATTATGAACAAAAATGTCATTGGCGATAAAGTTATGGTTTGTTTCCATTGAAAGGTCAAACGTTTCTTCTATTCCGTCAAATTCAATTGAAACGATTTCGTCCCAGTAAATATCGGATTTCGCGTGCTTGATAATCTCAGGATTTTTTAGAGCGCTCCCTATAAATCCAATCGTTTCTCTTAGATAGCCGATTTTTTGGTCGTCATTTGAGAATAAACGTTCCGCAATGCCGATAGTTTTAGCAAATCCGGAAAAAGTAAGACCCGCAGTCGTAACTCCGGCATGGATGAGCGGTCTCGCTAATATTGTTGGGATAATATCCTTGCTGCCGCGGGCCGACCAAGCGGGGAGGGAACCATTAATAATCGGATGGCTAGTTTTTATTGATTCGGCAGTTGTTCTTTTTTCTCCGACTAAGTGTTTTGAAAAATTTTCAACGAATTTTTTGATGTTATCGAAGCGACTAATGGTAACAGTGTAGCCAATTTTTATGCCGCCGCGGTACTTAAATTTCTTTTTATGGATTGTTGATAAAATTCCAAAACGAAGCAGGAGCCTCTGAAGGCCGTTGGCGATCTTTTGTGAAGAAGTGGCGTAGAAAATTTGGGGATCGCCGCGTTGTATATTAATACAGCCGTCGCCTTGGAACATTTTAGCAATAAGGACGGTGAGGTCGTCATTTGCAAGACTATACATAAAAGTGGGCAAGAATTTCTCCGTAGCTTTTTTGTATCGCAGGCCGGTGGCGTTCACCCATTCCACAGCTTCCGACGGTTGGCGAAGATTTTTTCTTTTTGAATAGACTGAAATTGCCGGCTTGGAATTGTTTGTTTTAGCAACGGTATTTTTAAATTGTTCCAGATATTTTATGTAATCTTGAACTTCCTCATTAGATTTAGAATAAAAATAAAATCCGTTTGGATGGCAGAAATTGCCTTCTGCCAGCAGATAGCCTAGTGTTGCTAATTTATGTTTTGGCAAATGAAGCGGTTTTTCCGGCTCTGGCAGGCGGCGGGGGACTGCGATTCTATCGCCTGGCTTTAATTTTTCTAACAATTGCCAGCCGCGAATGCCGTAAAACGGATGGTTCTCAGTGCTTCGGATTTGCCGGCCGCTTCGCGTGCGCACCTTAAATACTGGTTTTTTACCGTTAGGAATTACCGCAAGCACTGTTTGGATAGAAATTTTTAGATCGCTTTCGTCATTGAAGGTACCTGTTTTCTTGAGTAATTTTGGATTGTTGACGAGATCGCCTATTTTTACCGGAAGTCCAGTTTCAGCGTCAATAATTTCAGTTTCTCCAGTTAAGCAACGGTTAAATCCGTAACGGGCGAATGGCGGGAATAGTTCCCAAATAGTATTGGCAGTTTCCGGCGATATGCCGTTAGCTATCATGCCCTTCACTAATTTTTCCTGCTGTTCGTCCAGTAAGCTTTTAATTTTTTTGCCGATTGCTTTGCGGAGAGTGTCCGCTTGAGCCAAAGAATAACCGGCCAAGTCGCGGGCGATGCTCATCATTTGCTCTTGATATACGCCGACCCCGTAAGTCTTTTTTAATATGTTTTCCAATTTAGGATGAAGATAAGAAATCTGCTCCAAGCCGTGTTTGCGCCGTATATAGGTAGGAATAAGGTCAATTGGCCCTGGGCGATAAAGGGCCACAAGGGCAACGAGGTCCTCAAATTCTGTCGGCTTTATTTCTTTCATATAGCGTCTCATGCCCGAAGATTCGTATTGAAACACTCCAGTCGTGTCCCCATCTTGAAGAGCCTTAAAAGTTTGAGCGTCGTTGAGAGCTATATTATTGATGTCAATTTTTTCTCCGCTATTTTGATGAATTAGTCTGGTGGTGTCTTCAATGATGGTAAGATTTTTAAGGCCCAGTAAATCCATTTTTAAAAGTCCGAGGTCTTCCACGCTGTGCATTTCCAATTGAGTAATGATTTTATTGGGATCCTGCGGCGCTTTTTGCAATGGCAGATAATTAGTGAGCGGTTCTTTAGAAATCACGATGCCGCAGGCATGCATGGAGGCGTGGCGCGCCACTCCTTCCAAATGTTTGGCGGCATCCAGAATTTTTTGGGCATCGGAATTTGTTTTATATAAATTAGACAATTCCGAATTTTGCAAAGCAGTTTCCAAGTCTTGATTAAACGGGATCAGCTTTGCCAGCCGGTCGCAAAAGGCGAGATTGATGTCCATAGCCCGGCCAACGTCCCTGACTGACGCTCTCGCGGCCATTGTTCCGAAAGTAATAATATGCGCTACCCGATCCGAGCCGTATTTTTCCACCAAATAGCCAAAAACTTCATCGCGCCGTTTATCAGTAATGTCAATGTCAATATCGGGCATTTGGATTCTGTCCGGATTTAAAAATCTTTCAAAAAGGAGATCGTATTTTAGCGGGTCCACGCCCGTGATTCCCAGAATGTAAGCGATAATACTGCCGGCCGCCGAACCTCTGCCCGGGCCGACAACAATGCCGCGATCTTTAGCCCAATTGATAAAATCTTGGACAATTAAAAAATAATCGGCAAAACCCATTCCCGACACGACTTTTAATTCGTATTCAATCCTTTTTTGAATTTCTTCGGATACGGGTGAATATCGGTTTTTTACTCTTTCTGACAATAATTGCTTTAAATAATCAATAGACGAACGCCCATCCGGCACGTCAAATTTTGGCAATTGTATCTTGTTTAATTCCAGTTCAACATTGCATTGTTCGGCGATTTTTACGGTGTTTTCCATCGCTTCCGGAATGTCTTGGAAAAACGGCGCCATTTCTTCCGGAGAGCGCAAAGAAAAATCATCGTCTTTTAAAGTCAGTCTGTTGGGATCGTTTAATTTATTGCCGGTTTGAACGGCTAATAAGATATCGTGATATTTCGCGTCTTCTTTTTTCAAATAATGAATATCTTGGGTTGCCGCCAGCGGAATGCCCGTTTTTTGAGAAATTTTAATCAGCCATTCGCGGGTTTTAAGAGTTTCTTTGATATTAGAATGGGCGCCGATTTCTAAAAAGAAATTTCCCGGCCCAAAAATTTTTTGATACTCAAGCGCTATCTGTTCCGCCTCGCCAAATTTATTATTTAAAATAGCTTTAGATATTTCTCCGGAGAGGCAGGCGGAAAGAGCAATCAGGCCATCGCTGTGTTTTCTTAAAAAATCTTTAATAATCCGCGGTTTGTAGTAAAAGCCCTCAAGATTAGCGTGGCTTATTAGTTTTAGAAGATTTTGCCAGCCGATTTTATTTTTACAGAGTATAACAAGATGAAAATATTTTTCCGCGCTGTTGGCGGGAGGGGCGATGTAGGCCTCCACGCCCAGTATTGGTTTGATGCCCGCCGATTTCGCTTTTTTATAGAATTCAATCGCCCCATAAAGATTGCCGTGATCGGTAATCGCGATAGAATCCATTCCTAATTCTTTGGCGCGATTGACCAATTCGTCTATTTTTGCCAAGCCGTCCAGCAAAGAATAATGAGAGTGAGTATGCAAGTGTGTAAATTTCATCTGTTATAAAAATTTTAATTGATTAGGGAATCATTTTCAATCAGAACCTATCAAAAACCCCTCCGTTTTTAACGAGGGGCTATTGTCCAATTATTTTCGGGAGAATTTTTTTAACGTCGTCAATTGGAATGGCCAGCGACATAGCCGTAACGCCTGTCATTTTCCGGGTGACTACCATAGTATTAATCCCAATAACTTCACCGAAGTTATTTAGAAGCGGGCCGCCGGAGCTTCCGGGATTAATTAACGCGCTATGTAAAATAAAATAAGCAGTATTGTTCCTGAAATTGCTGGATGGCGCATTGAGCCGCATGACAACGCCTTCGCTCAAACAAAACCGAAAATTTAAAGGAGATCCCAAGGCGATAACGGAGTCGCCAACCCGCAAACTTTTAGACGAACCAAGTTTTGCGGCATTGCCTTTGAAAATAAACGAATCATCCTTAGCTTTTAACGTCATGATGTCCGCGTCTTCGTCATACCCAACAACTTCCAGTTCTTCCGGATTCGGATGATGTGAAGACTTAAAAATTCCCAGTATTTTTTTAATTTCTTTTGAATTATCGGGAATCAATTTTAGGTGAGCGACAGTCAAAATATAGTGCTGGTTGTCATGCACGATCACAAATCCCGCTCCTCCTCCTTCTAATATTTGTCCATCAAAAGTCTCATGTGTTATCGTAATGTCAACTGAATAATCGGCTTCTTTGTAAATTTCTTGAAGAGTTTTAGGCTGGGCGGTTGAGCACCCGATTAAGCAAAGGATCCACAAAACAGCCAGCTTCATCTCGTCTCCTTTTTATTTTTGAAAATACTAATTTAATCCTAAATTATTTGCTATTTTTTTACAACCATGGTATTTTCTAATTAATACTTCTTATGGGTGGCGTACCAGTAAAACATCATTCTAAGTCCAAGGTTGGCCGCAGACGTTCTCATTTGGCCCTACAGCGGGTCAATCTTGCCGTTTGCTCAAATTGCAAAGGGCCAGTATTGCCGCACAGAACTTGCTTGCAATGCGGGGTTTACGGGACGAAATAATTAATTTACAATTTACTGCGTTGTCCAGTTCTTTAAAATCCAAATTTCAAAGCTCAAATGTCAAATCAAGCTCAAAATCTAAAATCCAAAACATTTAGTCATTTGAATTTTGTCATTTGAATTTCTAAACCTTATGGCCACTCGACAACTAG
>CAYIBZ010000003.1:20376-42515 GCA_964361795.1 uncultured Candidatus Saccharibacteria bacterium | reverse complement strand
TCTAACGGGGTTGACCACATATTTTCTATGATGTTAAGTTAAGCTGGCGCTTTGAAAGGGATGTCTATTGAGCAGCTTCAATCGCAGGGCAGTATTTTTTGACCGCGATGGCACAGTTGTAAAATCAATCTATCGGACCAATATAGGCAGGTTCACCGCCCCATTTAGCCTTCAAGAACTGGAATTCGCGCCTAATTCGGAAATCGCCGTACGAACCCTGAAAAACAACGATTTTCTATGCATTCTGGCCACCAACCAACCCGATGTTTCCTATGGATATATAACGCCCGATGATTGGAGCGCGATCCAAAAAGCTGTAATTGCTAAATTGCCATTTGACGACGTCTTTATGTGCCGCCATCCCAGAACTGAACAGTGTTATTTCCGAAAACCGAATCCCGGAATGCTTTTGGCGGCCGCCGATAAATTTGGAATAGATCCGCGGCAATCTTGGATGATCGGAGACATGGACGTGGATATGCGGGCCGGGAAAGCCGCTGGCTGTAAAACAATTTTATTGAACAGGCCATATAATAAAGACTTCGCGCCGTTGGCTGATTACGCGGTAGATGATGTTCTCCAAGCCGCCATGATAGCCATACCGACCAGTTAGGTCGGTATTTTCATTTTTGAAAAAAGTTGTATAATATAGGAATTATGGAATTGCCCGACGAAGAAGTACTAAAGCAATCCTTCAAGGACCCGTCTAAATTTAAAGTTTTAGTGGATAGATACCAAACGCCGTTTTTGCGCAAGGCAATGACGGTAGTGCGCGATCAGGAAGAAGCGGAAGACATAGTCCAAAATACCTTTGTTAAGATTTACAAATACGGACAGAATTTCAAAAAAGAGGCGGGCATTGAATTTAAAAGCTGGGCCTACAAAATCCTGATGAATACTTCATTTACCCACTATCAGGATGTAAAAAAGAAACATAATAATGTTGAATATCTTGACCCGGTGCTGTATGAGGAAAAGCTGGACGAAAACAGCGTTGATTTGGCCGCTATTTCTGACGCCAAAGCGACAGTTAAGGCGGTAATAGTTAAAATGCCCGAGCATTTGGCGAAAGTTTTGAAACTTTATTACTTGGAAGACAAGTCTTATAAGGATATATGCGCGATAGAGAAGATAACGATCACCACGCTGAAAATGCGCCTGTTTAGAGCCAAAAGACTGTTCCAAAAATTAAGCACGGAAGTATGACAAAATATATTTTATTAAAAGTTTACGCAATCTGGTTCTTTAGAAGGATCTTGCCTTTGATGATTGTCCAGTTGCTGATTTTGACGGCCGCTTTAAAATTATTTGCCAACAAAGTTTTCGTGGCAAAAGTATTTGAAAATGCCGCTTTAGGAGACGGTTATTGGAAGTTTTTTAAGTATCTCGCGCAGGCATTTTTCCAAACCAATATCGTGGTTCAATTAACTGTTCTTTTTACTCTTGGCATTGGAGCACTGCTTTTGAGAGACTTGGCGAGAGTGGCAGTTACGTATATTCGAACGATAAAAAAACGATAAAAAAGCGCAACCGCTGAAGAAACCAAAGTCAAGCATATCTAGTTCTATATATGTAAGCACGGGGGATTATCTTATCGAAATCCTCACATTCGATAAGATAATCTTCTAAGCTTAATACTCATATATTTTCGACAAAGCCCCCTATCAACCGGGGGTTTTGTCGCTTATTATCAAACTATGGATATACCCGTAATTTACGAAGACAAAAATTTGCTCATACTGAATAAGCCGGCGGGCTTATTGGTTCACCGAACGCCGCATTCTCAAGAATCAACCATAACCGATTGGCTGGTTAAAAATTATCCGGAAGTGAAAAATGTTGGCGACGATCCTCAAAATCGTCCCGGCATAGTCCATCGTTTGGATAAAGATACGTCGGGAATTTTAGTAATAGCCCGCAGCCAGCCGGCTTTTGAATATCTAAAAAATCTCTTTCAGAAGCATCAAATGAAAAAAATTTATCTTGCCCTCGTTTGGGGAAAAGTTGCCGATAAATCCGGAATCATTGATAAGCCCATCGGCATCGCCCAAGGAACGATTAAAAGAACCACGCGCTTGGAAAAGGCAAAGATGGTCAAAGAAGCAGTCACTCACTACCGAGTTAAAAAATATATCGGACCCTACACTTTAGTGGAAGCGGAGCCGAAAACCGGCAGAACCCACCAAATCCGCGCCCATTTTGCCGCCATCGGTCATCCGATTGTCGGAGACAAAATTTATGGGAAAAATCGGCCCATTCCGCCGGGACTAACGCGCCAGTTTTTGCACGCGGAATCAATAGAATTTACTTTGCCGGATGGAGGCCAATTAAAAGTTAGCGCGGATCTGCCAGCAGAGTTAGATTTAAAGCAATTCGAGCGGGAATATTCTGATCCTTCCAATAATTAAAAACTTTTTCTTTGTTCTCCGCCCAAATATATCCGTCCGGAGCTTCCACTGAAATTTCTAAATTGCCGCCAACGCCGGATTGTTTGTCAAAAATAACTTGATATTTTAAGCCGTCGGCGACTTTAACTTTGCCGGGGTTGGCGTACTCTAATTCCAATTTCCCCCGCTCTCCGGCTTTAACATCCAGCCAGGAAGCAAAAACAGTTTTACCGAAAGCAACATTGTTTTTTTCCATAAAAGCCAAATCTTTATCAACAGTAAATCGGGCTTTTTGATAATTAGCCGGCGGCTTAATAATCTTTGAGGCGCCTCCGCTTATGCTTTCTAGGCGCGATCCCAACGGAGCGAGGATTTGGATATAATTTTTGTTGGCCGTTTTATACCACCACTCTTTTTCTCCTTTCCCCGTGTGTTCTCTTTCAATGGTTACTTTATTCGCAATAGCGCCATTAAGCCCAAGATGGGCCGATAATTTGACGCTTTGTTTTATGAAGGCGTCGCTCTTGCCGCCGCCAACATTGGCGTTAACCACGGCTAAATAACTGCCAGTAAAATCATTGGGCAGGTCCGAAACGCTCCCGGATACTCCGGAATTTTGAGCGTATTCCTGCAAAGCTCCGTCTTGAAAATAAACCATGATATTCTTTTCGTTAAAATGTTTTTTAAAGGCCAATAATAAATCTTTCTTTTGGCTATCATTTAGGTATCCCAGCTTTTCAAAGAGCGCTGGCGTTAAAACTTTTAAGATTCGCTTCGGCTCTCCGCGCGCTTTGTCTTCTCCGGATTCCACTTCCCGCTGTACTTCGGCGAGAATGTTTTCGCCGTCAATGGTTAATTGATAATCCGGCAATTCAATCGGCCCTATGATTTTCAAAATATCTTGAATGACGCTGATATTTACGGCAAGCGCTCCCGCGAACTTCACTAAACGATCTTGATAAAATTTTGACGCTTCTAAAAGATCTATGACTTTTTTAGCGGAAACAGGAAAATCAAAAAACCAATTAGCGTCGCGGGCGCCCCAACTAGCGGTAATTAACTGGAGCGGTTTGGGCGGAATAATTTTCAAATCTAACTGGCCGTCGGGATTATAAATGTCTTGAATATCCAGTTCAGTTAAACTGCCTTTAAGCAAAGTGGCGTGCGCGTAACTGCCGATGAATCCCCCGGCCGGACGAATTTCAGAAGGATTTTGGAAAAAAATCAGCAAATTCCTATTTCTCGGCACGGTAAGCCAAGATAAGAAAGCGTCCAAAAATTTATTCCCGTCTTCCAATTTCCGATCCATTGATAAAAATTCCTTGTCTAGGGAATAGCCCAATTCGGACGCTTGCTCTTTCAGTTCCTTAAGCGACCCTAAAATCACGCCTAGATGCTCTTTCACTTTTGTCACGGCGCTGATAAGCTCTTCCCCTTTCCGGTTAACCAACAAAGCTAATCCGCTATTCTGGAGATATTCTAAATCAGCGCTTAATCCGACAGCTTCTTTTCCAACCTTGTTAAGGTTTTGGAAAATCTCCGGAACGGATTTAAAACGAGGAATTAACTTGAGCCAGAAAGCCGCGAATTCGGGGTTCAAAGAATCAATATCAGAGTAGGCGGATTCAAAAGATTGCCGGGCTTCTTTAATATTCAAGCCAGCAAGGGATTCTGCGGCGGATTTAAACTTATTCATAATCAATGGAGCTAAACTGCGAGCGCGATTTTGAAAATCTAAAAGATTCAGCCCATAAAATCCCACCAAAATTAAAAAAATCACCAAAGTTCCGGCGGCGGACATCTGAAAATAATTTTTGGGCTTTGATTCTTGTTTGAAATTAACAATAGGGGGGAGCAAAAAAACCGGAGTTTCTTCTCTGGACCATTTCGGGATCTTCGCTTTTGGATGCCGTATGTCTACAAATTTTCTAGGCATGACAATACTTTGGCGGCAGTATCCCGCCAGTTAAATCTTTTAACGTTTTCCAATCCCTTCGTAATCATTTCCCGCTTTAAATCGTCATTGAAAACAGCTTGTTTGATGGCTTCGGAAAGCTCGTCTATCTTCCAGGGGTTGACTCGCAAAGCTGAATCGCCCACTACTTCCGGCAAAGAAGTCCGATCGGCCACGACAACCGGACAGCCGCAAGCCTGCGCTTCAAGCGGCGGAAATCCGAACCCTTCAAAAAATGACGGATAAACAAAAACTCTAGCTAAATTATACAACGAAACCCGGTCGTGATCGCTTATGGAACCCCAAAGTATAATGTCGTCTTTATATGGAGAATTTTGGACCTCTCGCAGAATCGTTCTGTATAACCAGCCCGGCTTGCCAGCTAAGACTAATTTAAAATCAAAAAATTTTAAGTCGGATTTCAGAATATTGAATGCCCTAATAATTGCTAAGACGTTCTTGCGCGGCTCTAAAGTACCGAGGTAAAGAATGTATGGAAAATTCAGCCGGTCATCTTGAACCGGCATTTTTCTGAAGCTATCCGACACTCCGGAATAAATAACCGCGATCTTCTCCGGCGGAATTTTTAAAAGATTCACCAGATCGCTTTTAGTGAATTCGGAAACGGCGATGACTCTCTCGGCCGCCATTGCTTGCGCGCGATAATCTTGCAGCCAATGCCAAAATTTTTGTTTGGGAGAAAAAAAATAAGGGTGATGCAAAAAAGATAAATCATGAAAAGTTATCACTCGCGGCGCTTTTTTTGTTTTTAGAATATTGAAATGGGGGCTAAAGATCGCGTCGGTTGGGATAAATTTATCAATCGCCGGCCAACGCAGAAATCGGCTGGAAAAGTCTAAAATTTTGTTGGGTATGCGCCAGTCTATTATTTTACAGTTTGAGGCCGGCAGTTGAAGGTTGGAAGTTAAAGAAACTTTTTGAAATCCGTTGTAGAACAAATTATATTCATTGCGCTTATCAAGCGCAAAAAGATTATTGAGTAAGTTTCTAGCGTATTCCTCAATTCCTGATGTTCCGCCTTTAGACAAAAGCCGCAGATCAACTAAGATGCGCATACCCGGTGCTACAACTTTATTTATAATTAAAATTCGACCCACGATCATCTCCCGGTAAATGCAATATGTAAAAAGATTTTTGATATAAGCTGAAAGTTGTAGCACCAGGCATATTCTAAATTTATCACTATTTGCAAAAAGTTTCTCAATTAGCTATTATAGAACCTATCATGATTAACGATCTAGTTAACGCGAAAATCAAATCTGGGGCGACAGTTCGTGTTTGGGAAAAAATTAAGGAAGGCGGTAAGGAACGGTTAGCTAAATTTGAAGGATTGGTTTTAGCAAGAAAACACGGCAATGAGCCCGGAGGCACTTTTACCGTGCGCGCGACCGTGGCTGGCGTTGGAGTAGAGAAAATTTTCCCAGTCCATTCGCCAAAAATTGAAAAAGTAGATGTCTTAACTTCTCCCCGCAAGGTTCACCGTTCTAAGATTTACTACATCCGAACGCTTTCTAAGAAAGAAACGAGACAAAAACTAAACACGTCAAAAGAACAAAAAGTAACCGAGAAAGCCCCCGCGTAACGCAACGGATTTTGGCACTAATTTGATTAGAACCTATTTTAATGATGGGTTTTACTACCCTTAAGGATAGTATTTACCAATTTATAACGAAAGATTAATCTTAGTCATTGTTCATGATAAAAAGAAAAAATATCCGAACTGCCAAAAATTTGGGTGAGGAAATTTGGCTCCACGTTATTGAGAGTTTCCATAAGGCCGACACAAAAGAAGCGGTCAAACAGTTGTTTAATAATTTGTTGACCGATTTCGAGAAGGACGACATTGCTAGACGGCTAGCAATCATTTCCTTGGTGCGTCAAGGGAAAAGTTATTCGGAAATTAGTAAAAAACTCTGGGTTTCTCCGGTCACGATCAGTTCTATAAAAAAATCTCTTATTTCAAAAAGCGGCTACAAAAGTCGTCAGGACTTTGAACGGGAAAGAAATAATAAGACTTTGAAAATAAGTTCAAATGCCCAATCAGAGCCGTCTTGGCTTGATGACTTCTTTGATCGTATAGAATTCTTAATTGCGACTTTCCCGCAGATTAGCGGTCAACGCTGGCGATTTCTGCATTGCAATCGTACTCTCCCTAAAAAGTATTGGTATCATTAACTCTACTACCCTTGAGGGTAGCGCATTTATTGAATCTTCCAAAATTGTGATTAAGTAAGTATTTGAAAATTAAGAAATGTCTCGCTATAATAGGCAAGAGCAATCTTATTTAACTGCCCAGGTGGAGGAATTGGTAGACTTAACGGCTTGAGGTGCCGTCGCCGCAAGGCATGGGGGTTCGAGTCCCCCCCTGGGCACTAGAAATCCGCTTAGGTATGTCATTCCAGCGATAGCATTTATAGTATACCTGCATGAAATACCCCAAATTAACCGGGGTATTTCAGTTTGAATAGTGTATAATATATAATAAGAATTATGGAAAAATCCCCAATTGTAGCGACAATAAAAAAAGTGATGCCTGCCGTGGTATCCATTATGATCTCCAAAAGTCTGCGCGATATAGAAAAAGAAATCCCTCCGGAAGTTCTTCCGTTTCTGCCGCCCGGCCCGCATCTTCAAATCCCCGAAGAGGAAATTGACGCGCATGGCATGGTGAAAATCGGGGGCGGTTCAGGATTTATTGTTGATGCTAATGGCATTATTTTGACAAACAAGCACGTTATCGCGGATTCTCATGCTCAATATACCGTGATAACTAATGACAATAAGAAATTTACTGGGCAGGTTTTGGCGAGAGACCCGATAGACGACGTCGCGATCTTAAAGATTGATGCCAAAAATTTGCCAATCATCAAATTAGGAAATTCTAGCGATATAGAATTAGGGCAAACAGTGCTGGCGGTAGGAAATGCTCTGGGGATTTTCAAAAATACCGTGTCGGCTGGAATTATCTCCGGATTATTCAGATCTATCCGGGCCGCGACTGACGCGAAATCCCCGCCTCAAGAATTGAGAGGCTTGCTCCAAACCGATGCCGCCATCAATCCCGGAAATTCCGGCGGACCATTGGTTAATTTAGACGGCGAAGCAATCGGCATTAACACCGCGATCGTTTTTGGAGCTCAAAATCTGGGGTTCGCGATTCCGGTTAATTACGCTAAGCGAGATTTGGATGATCTTAAAAAATTTGGCCGCATCAAAAGGCCTCTGCTTGGGCTGCGTTATCTTCCTATTGACGATAATATGAAAGAAAAAATGAAATTGCCGGTTGGCTATGGCGCCCTTATCCCGGGAAAAGTTCCTCGTACTGAGTCAATAATCCCAAACAGTCCGGCGGCAAAAGCGGGCCTAAAAGAAAAGGATATTATTTTAGAGTGCGATGATAAAAAAATTACTCCGGATTACGCCATTCAAGATATTCTGGAAACAAAGGAAGTGGGAGACATTTTGAATCTCAAAGTTTTGCGAGGAAAAAAGAATTTGAACTTAAAAGTTACTTTAACGGAGAGGAAATAATCCTCGCAACGCGGCTACAAAAATTCCATCATCTTGTAAAAACTCCGGCGCGTATCTATAAACCGTGAAAACGAAAAACACCGCCAGCATTAAAAAGAATAAACCTGTTTTGGACATAAAGAGAGTAGGATCCTAATCCTATTCTACCGTCACTGACTTTGCAAGATTTCTTGGCTTATCCACGTCGTGGCCGCGCAGAGTTCCAAAATGATACGCGAAAAGCTGAAGCGGAACGATATTAATCATTGGCTCCAAAACTTCGTGAGACTTTGGCACATAGATAACATTGTCGGCCAATTTTTTAATAGTTTTATCGCCGACAGTCGCGATAGCCAATATGGGGCCGCCTCGCGCTTTAATTTCTTCTAAATTGGAAATCATTTTTTCATACACTTTATTTTTAGTTGCTATCGCGATAGTTGGAAAATTTTTATCTATTAATGCGATCGGCCCATGCTTCATTTCTCCTCCCGCGTAACCTTCGGCATGGACATAAGATATCTCTTTAAGCTTTAGGGCTCCTTCCAGGGCCGCGGGGTAATTGTATCCTCTGCCAAGATACAAAAAATTATTAAATTTAAGATATTTTTTAGCCAAAGATTTAATTTTTTCGCTGTCCTTGAGAATTAATTTTATTTTATCGGGTACGCGCGTTAATTCTCCCACAATTTCTTTTTTGAATTTGGATTGCTTGGGATTAAAATAAAGCGCCATTAAAGTCAAAACTCCCAGCTGAGACAAAAATGCTTTTGTTGAAGCAACGCCAATTTCCGGCCCAGCGTGATTATAAACTCCGGCCACAGTCTCTCTGGCAATGCTGGAACCAACAACATTAACAATGCCTAAGGTAAAAGATTTCAAACTATTTGCCCGTTTGAGAGCCGCTAAGGTGTCGGCAGTCTCTCCTGATTGGGAAATGAACAAGGAAGCAGTTCCTTTTTTTACCGGCTGTTTTCTGTACCGATATTCGGAAGCCAGCATTACCTCTGTCGGAATATCAGACAATTCTTCAAACAACAGTTCGCCAACCAAACCAGAATAATAAGACGTGCCACAAGCTAAAATCTCTATTTTATTGATTTTATGGATTCTATCGGTTACATTTTCTAATCCCCCCAATTTCACTGAATTCTTGCTTGTTAACAAACGGCCCCGCAAAGCGGATAATAATACCTCCGGTCCTTCAAAAATTTCTTTGAGCATAAAATGAGGAAATTTTCCTTTTCTGGCTTGCTCAAAATCTATTTCCAGCGGCTCTATTTTCGGGCGCTGGGGTCCGATGGAAAGATTATTAATAGACAAGACCCCTCGCTGTCCGTCTTTAAGATAAATAACCTTTTTTACTAAGCTGGCCAAAGCCGTCGGGTCGGACGCCAAATAGTATTCTTCTTCGCCAACGCCAACAACTAATGGGCTGCCGAGACGAGCAATGTAAATTTTCTGCGGTTCGTTTTTAAAAATAACGGCTAACGCGTAGGCACCGACGATTTTTTTTAAAGCCGTCTCAAATCCGTATTCTTCTATAAGGTGGGCAACTGCTTCCGTGTCAGTTTGAGAGCGAAAGTGGTGGTTTTTCCTGATTAAATCGTTTTTTAATTCCCGATAATTTTCAATAATCCCATTATGCGCCAAAAAAATGTTCTTTTTGCAATCGTAATGGGGATGAGCGTTAGTTTCGTTTGGGATTCCGTGAGTAGCCCATCGAGTATGCCCAATGCAGGCGGTCAGCGGAAGCGATTTTTCGTTTTTAATTAATTTTTCCAGATTTTCCAATTTGCCCACGGATTTTATGATTTTCACCCCTTCGGCTTTACTTGGAATCAGATTTTTCCTCGGAGAAAAACTAAAAAAGGCCACGCCGGCAGAGTCGTAACCCCTGTATTCCATTTTTTTAAGATTGGTAAAAAGAATCGGAAGCCCTTCTTTTTTGCCTATGTATCCAGCAATCCCGCACATGCCATTATCTTATAGATTTTCAACTGGCAAAGCAAGGAAAAATTTTCCAAAATAACGCTAAACAATAAAGTTAATGAGGCGATCTTTTACGAAAATTACTTTTTTCACTTTTTGGCCGCTTATCCATTTATTAACTAGTTCACGGCTCAGGGCCAATTTTTCGGCTGATGACTGATCCAGCCCCGAAGACACAGTAAACACATCGCGCATTTTTCCATTAACTTGAATGACTAGATCAACTTCTGATTTTTTAATCAAGCTGTCGTCCCATACCGGCCACGGCTCATAATCCAGCAATGTTTTTCCGCCAAACTCATGCCAAATCTCTTGAGAAAGATGAGGAGCAAAAGGAAAAAGCAATTTAGAATATAGAATATAGAATTTAGAATTTAGAGACGGGTTTTTTTCTGCTTCATTCAATAAAATCATTAAAGCGGAAATCGCGGTATTAAATCGGAAATTTTGGATATCTTCGGTAACTTTCTTTACGGTTTTATGCAGTAGGCGTTCTATGTTCGATGTTCGATCGCTTCGCTTGTTCGATCGCTTCGCTTGTTCGGCTTGAACATCTCGGACATTTCCAACAGTTCGAACCAAATTGTAAACCCGTGTTAAAAACCTCTGCAATCCCACAATCCCCCTAGGATCCCAAGGTTTGGCGTCTTCCAACGGCCCCATAAACATTTCATAAAGCCGCAAAGAATCAGCGCCGAATTTTTCTACCATTTCATCGGGATTTACAACGTTGCCGCGAGATTTGGACATTTTTTGGCCATCGGGTCCCAAAATCAAACCCTGATTAACTAATTTTTTGAATGGCTCTTTAGTCAAAACCGCGCCAATGTCGTATAAAAACTTGTGCCAAAACCGGGCATACAAGAGATGCAGGACGGCATGCTCAACGCCTCCGACGTAAAGATCAACGGGGAGCCAATGGTTTAATGATTCTTTGAATTTTGGATTTTGGATTTGTTTTGAAATTTGGATTTTGCCTGCCTGCCGGCCAGGCATGGACTTTAAATTTTCGGCTATTACATAGCCGATGTAATACCAATTAGATCCGGCCCATTGCGGCATGGTGTTGGTTTCTCTCTTGGCTGGACCGCCGCATTTTGGACATTTAACATTAACCCATTTTTTAATGCCGGCGAGCGGAGATTCCGCGCCGCCGGTTGGCTCGTAATTTTTTACTTTCGGCAACTCTACTGGCAAATCCTCTTCTGGCACCGGCTGATTTCCGCATTTTTCACATTTAATTATTGGGATGGGTTCTCCCCAATAACGCTGGCGAGAAAAAATCCAGTCCCGCAATTTGTAATTTATTTCCGGCTTGCCAACCCATTTTTCTTTCGGCACCAACGGCCTGTCTTTTATCGGCAGATGGAATTTTTCCGCGAACTGCCGGTCGCGTTCGTCGTGCCGGGGCACGGCCATAATCGCGCCTGTTCCATAGTGAGCTAGAACATAATCCGATATCCAGACCGGAATTTTCTGGCGGTTGTGAGGATTAATGGCTTCTACTCCCTTCAGTTCTACTCCGGTTTTCTCGTAGGTATCGGCCATTCGTTCGCGCTCGGATCGGCTGCCCGCGAAAGAAATATAATCAGCCGCGTCTTTCCAATTCTTTATTTTATTTTTTAAACTCTGAACCAGCGGATGCTCTGGCGCCAATACCATGTAAGTAGCGCCGTCTATAGTATCGGGACGAGTGGTAAATACCTTAATAGAAAATTCTGAATTGAAAATTGGAAATTCTATTAATCTCCCCTCCGATCGGCCAATCCAATTTCTTTGCATTTCCTTGACCCTTTCTGGCCAATCCAAACCCTCTAAATCGGCCAACAATCGATCAGCGTAAGCGGTAATTTTTAGAATCCACTGTTTTAATTTTTTTCTTTCAACTTGACTGCCGCATCTTTCACAGGCGCCCTCGGACACTTCTTCATTAGCTAAAACTGTTTTACAAGAAGGACACCAATTAACAGGGGCTTCCGCTTCGTAAGCCAACCCCCTTTTAAAAAGCTGGAGGAAAATCCATTGAGTCCATTTGTAATATTCGGGGTCGGTCGTGTTAATTTCTCTTTGCCAATCGTAACTGAAACCGAGGCTATTAAGCTGGCGAGTGAAATTTTTAACATTATTTTTGACTACCAAACGAGGATGAATTTTCTTTTTAATCGCGTAGTTTTCCGCCGGCAAGCCAAAAGCATCCCAACCCATCGGATGCAAAACATTGTATCCGTTCATTCTTAAAAAGCGAGCGTAAATGTCAGAAGCGGTATAACCCTCAACGTGACCGACATGCAGCCCTTCTCCGGACGGATAGGGAAACATATCCAAAACATAAGCCTTGTTTGATGTTTGATGTTCGGAGTTTGCAGTTTTACGATCGGAGGCGTGCCAAAGCTTATACTTTTCTTTTGCCCAAACTTTTTGCCATTTTTTCTCTATTTTTTTGAAATTATAGTTCATTTCGTTCCTATTATTGTAATTGATTTTGTCTTTCCAATCCATGCGTCTTTACCACTACTACATGTAGTAGTGGTAAATAAATGACTTCCTCCTCGGGTTCCGCTTCGCTCCGGGATTTCATTCATCCCCGGGCTCTGGCGTAGACATATTCACATTATACCTTTCTGTGACGGCCAGAGCCCGGGGTTTCCTGGTAATAGAAAAAGTCCCCCGATGATCATCAGGGGACCTAAAGTCTACTTCAACATCTTTCGCAGTTCGCCTTTCAGGGCCTTTCCAACCGCGGTTCTGGGAATTTCGGCGACAAATCTGACATCGTCTGGAATTTCAATTGAGTTCATCTTAATAGTATTGCGGCAGAATCTCTTGATCTCTTCCGCTGTTTTTTCGGAAGCTTCATTTCCGGGCCTTAAAACCAAGAAGGCGACAATTCTAGAACCGGATTTCGGATCAGGAACGCCGACTACCGCGACATCAGCCACGCTGCTGTGATATTTTAGGGCCTGTTCAATCTTGAAAGTAAAAACCTTCTCGCCATTTTTCTTAACCATGTCATCTACTCTGTCTTCCATCCACAAGAATCCGTCCTCGTCCAAACGAACCAAATCGCCGGTGCGAAGCCAATTATCTGGAGTAAGAGCCTTAAGAGTTGCTTCACGGTTGTCGTAATAGCCCATCATTACTTGCGGACCCTGAACCCAAAGCTCGCCGTCAACAATCTTCATTTTTGTGTCGGGAATCAACTTGCCCAAGCTTCCTGATTTTCCTCCCTTAACGGGATTAACTGATATGACCGGCGAGGCTTCTGATTGGCCATAACCTTCACTGATGACGGCGCCGGTTAATTTCTCAAACTTCCGCTTCGTATTAGGATCCAAACGGTCGGCGCCGGAAAAACAAATTTTCAGATACCGGCCTAAGTCAGAATAATGCTCGTTTTCCAGATCCGGATCGTTGGCCAAACAATGATAGATTCTGGGAATGCAAGGGAAGACACTGACTTTGTACTTTCGTAAAGCGGATAGAACCGCTCGAGAAACCGACAGTTCTCTGGCTCTACCATAAGCCGCCAGAACCTGCTTACGCTTATCGTCGGAAAGCTTTTCTAATTCTTCCTTAGACGGAGGTTTCGGCGGACGCGGAACAGCAATCACTACGGTACTGCCAAGAGCAAAGGCCATATTCAAACAAATTGCCAATCCATAGACATGGAAAAACGGGATAACGCCAAGAAAAACTGAATCCGGGCCAACTACTGAACCGTCCTGATTAACGGCTTGAATCGCTTGCAAAGTATTGCTAACCAAGTTGGCATGAGTAAGCATCACCATTTTAGGAACACCGGTGGTTCCACCAGTGGGCTGAAATACCGCTAAATCTGTCGGCCCAATCAACGGTAGCGGCTCGTCGCAATCAGCCGCCGTAAACCTTATCCAATTATTATCCCACGACAGCAAATCGTCATTCTTAAAACGCGGTTTGTTACGAGTCTTGAAACGATACGCCATTCGCAAAAGGAATGGGAAATAATCGCCTAAATCCACCGTCATCATCTCCGACACCGAATTACTTTCGCAGATCTTTTTGTTGTGTTCAACAAAGTCTTCTAGGGTAATGAGCAAAGCGGGTTTTGCTTTGTTCAAAACAGCGATAGTGTCTTCTATTTTAACCAGCGGATTCAAAGATACAAAGACGCATCCGGCTTTCAAAATGCCCAAATAAGCGATGACTTCTTGGGGGCAGTTAGGAAGTAAGACGGCGACTCGGTTGCCGAACTTAAGGCCCATTTCCAAAAGACACTTGGCGAATTCCGTGGAGCGCTCATCCAGTTCTCGGTAGCTGACTTTACGGCCAAAAAAGATTAAGGCCGGCTTGTTGGGATTTTTCTTGACCGATTGATTAACCAAGTCAATAACAGTTCTACTCATAAGCCCTCCAAGAGGCTGTCAAAAAGCTAGTAGATTTTTAGCAAAAATTTTGATTATTGTCAACCTATCGTACAGTTAACACTTAGGGGTACTTACTCTATGAAGTAGCGGGAAGAGAAAAACTCTCACTGCTATCACGCGTGATAGCAGTTGAAAAAATGGGTAAAATTCTGCGAAAGCTAAACCCCGCGCTAAATTTTGCGAATAAACATTTAGGCGCGTGTAAAATGGCAAAAGTCAAAAATTAAAAGTCAAAATTACAAGTTAAAATCCAAAATTAACTCCGGATAATCTTTTAACTTTTGCTTTGTACTTTTGAATTTTGAATTTACTGCTTGAGTTACGGAAAAATTAGCGCGGGGTTATTGTTTGGCAGGCAAAAATCATGCGCCATTCGGCTTTGATTTTTGGGCCAAACAATAAAAAAGCCCAGAAAAGATTCTGGGCTAGATCGCGCTTGTGTCTTCTGTTGCCATCTTAATAACGTCGTAATCCGGCGGGCGGCTTAAGAGAGTGTGCCTATTTCTGGAATCTTGCATTTGAACCGAACTCCACAGAGCAATAAGAGAGGCGTCTATAATAACAACGGCTTGATTATTACTAGCAGTTTCGAGGTTGCCAAAGTAATATCTGCTGAAAACTTTCATCCTAATTGGTTCGCGCAGATAAAATTGGCATCTTGGAGTTTCAGCTCGATAGCCCCATTCATACTCTCCGTAGTTCCTAATCCACTGAAGCTTGCCGGCATTGGTGAGCTGAACCAATGTCTGAACTAACTCACGCTGCGGCCTATCCATATAGCGCCTCCAAAAAAGCTAAATATATTATACAGATATTTGAAAAACTTTCAAGGCATTGGCCGTCGCGGCTTCTGCCGCTTTCCCGGCACTGATGTTTTTGATTTCGGCCAGTTTTTTTGCTGTTTCTACGATATACGCCGGTTCATTGCGCTTTCCGCGATAAGGAGCCGGCGCGACATAGGGCGCGTCGGTTTCCAGCAAGATCCGATCCAGCGGAATATATTGAACGACCTCGTCATAATCGCGAGCGAAAGTTATAACGCCGCCAAAAGTAAAATAGAAGCCGGATTCTAAAAGCTGTTTAGCCATCGCAAGCGACCCGACGTAAAAATGCGCTACTGCATGCAGCAGCGGTTTCTGTTCTTTCAATGAATTTATCAGATCTTGGTACGCGTCATCGGTTCCCTTTGAAGGCCGGCAATGAATCATCAGCGGCTTTTTTGCTTCATTAGCTAATTTTACGTGTTCTAAAAAAACCTCCTTTTGCTTTGCCATTTGCGCAACATCATTGGGCATTTTCCGGTAGTAATCCAGCCCGCATTCTCCGATAGCCGCTACTTTCGGATGCCGCGCCAGCTGACGAAATTTTTCTATATCAAATTTTTCCGGCGCCGCTTCACTTTGTTCTTTTCGATCGTGATGCCATTCATTGGATAAATGATTAGGATGAAAACCAGCGGTCGCCCAAATGTCGGCCGGGTATTTTTCGGCTAATTGGATGGCGGATTCTGAAGTTGAAAATTGCGTGCCAACGCAAATCATTTTCACGCCCGCTTCTTGAGCGCGTTTAATCACGGCTTCCCGATCAGCGTCGTAAGCCGGAAAATGCGCATGGGTATGCGAGTCTATAATATCCATTTTAGGAAGTTGATTTTTCATAGATATCAGGTTACAATGTATCGGGATTTTTAACAAATGAAAATCGTCATAGGGCTGGTAAGTGAAGATCGGAATCAACAGAAAGACTTTTCTTATCGCTTGCGGGAGATGCTTTGGGAAAATGGCCACCGATACAATCCATTTTTTATGGAATTCCTTGAGCCGGTGGAAAAAACGCTGAAGGATTATCAAATCTTGAATAGCGCGGATAATATAAGCAAATTAACAACTCTACTGGATACCGTCTTTGGAATTGGAACAGTGTCAAAAGGAATAAGAAATAAAATAGAAAATAACTTTTTTTCAGAAATTATTGTTGTTGGAGGAATTAAGGGCGAAGCGGGCATTGGAATAATCAAATCTTTTTCCAATGGCTTTATCGTCCGATTGAAAAATTCTGAAAATCCGAAAGAGAAAGCTGAAAAACTTTTTAATAAAAAACTGAAGGATATTTTAGACAAGGAAGCGAGGAAATAAAACCTCGCTTTTTTTTATCTTTAGGGCGTCTTTAGAGACCCAATTGATGCTGGCGGTAATTTTTTCAGAAGTTGCCGGCAGAAAGGGCCTTAAAAGCGCCGCTGTGTTATCCAAAATCAAAACTAAGTCAAAAATTACTTTTGGATCCGGATTTTTCCATGGTTTTTTTTCATTAACATAGCCATCTCCAAAAGAGATTAGTTCTCCAACAACCGCTAACGCTTCATGAAACTTGAAATCTTTAACTTTTCTATCTAATTCGGCGGTAACTGATTCAATTTTTTTAGTAATCTCCGGATTGGCATTTTTGAGATCGGCGGAAAATTCTCCCAACTTAGAGGCCAAAGTTAAAACCCTGGAAGCAAAATTGCCTAATCCATTTGCCAAGTCGGCATTGTAACGGTCATGAAACTTTTCATAGCTGAAATCGCCGTCTTCAAAGGGAGTAATTTCGCGCAACAAATAATAACGAACCGGATCTGTCCCGTATTTTTCTGCTAATTCAACCGGATCAATAACATTACCGACGGTTTTGGAAATTTTTTGGCCGCTGATGTTTAAAAATCCGTGAACAAAGATGGTTTTTGGCAATTCCAGGCCGGCTGATAAAAGCATGCCTGGCCAAATCGCCGCGTGAAAGCGCAAATTATCTTTCCCGATTATCTGGACGTCGGCCGGCCAATATTTTTTGAAGGTAGCGTTATCAATTGCCCTGTCTCCGCCGTAGCCAAGAGCGGAAATATAATTAACGAGAGCGTCGGCCCAAACATAAATTGTTTGAGTGTCATCATTGGGGACTGGAATCCCCCAGGATAAATCTTGCCGCGGCCGGGAAAAACTAACATCTTCCAAGCCGTTTTCTAATAACGCGAGAATTTCATTTTTCCGGCTTTCCGGAACTATCTTCAGCTCGTCATTCTTAATTTTTAATTCTATTTCTTTGGAATATTTTGAAAGCCGAAAGAACCAATTTTCTTCTTCAATGACTTCCGGATTTTTTTGGTGATCTCGGCAAACGCCGCCAATAAGGTCTTTCTCGGTTACAAACGCTTCGTGGCCGACGCAGTACAATCCTTTATAGGTTTTTTTATAAAGATCGCCCTTGGCCGATAAAGCCAGCCACATCTTTTGCGCTCCGGGCCAATGCCGCACCTGATCAGACGTACGGATAAAATCATCCCAAGATAAATTTAGAGCTTCTTTAAGGGCGCGGAATTTTGCTGAATTTTGATCAACGAGCTGTTGAGGAGTTAAACCGGCGGCTTCGGCAGTTCTAACAATTTTTGCTCCGTGTTCATCAGTGCCGGTTAAAAACCGGACGTCGTAATGCCGCTGGCGCCAAAATCTCGCCAGAACATCGGCGTAAAGAGAATCCAGGACATTCCCCAAATGAGGAGCGGAATTAACATAAGGTATGGAGGTAGTTATATAAAATTTCTGCATTGATTCATTGAAGATTCAATGAAAATTAAAAATTGAAAATTTTACGCTAAATTCCCAATCCTCTCCTTCGCGCTTTAGATTGTGACCAATCTTCCAATAATTCTTGTAAAAGCACCGTAATCGGAACAGCTAGGATCAAGCCAACAAATCCGAAAACCTGCGCGCCAATCAGCAAACCGACTAAAATGACCGCTGGCTCTAATTCGGTCGTAAATTTGGTTACGGCTGGAACCAAAACATGATTTTCCAGCTGTTGAATCACGACAAATAATATGACGGTATAAAGCCCAACCGATAATGAATTCGTTAATCCCACTAAAACCGCCAAACTGCCGCTAAAAATCGGGCCAACATAGGGAATTAACTCAAAAATTCCGGCCAAAATTCCAAGCAGCAGGCTGTATTTGACGCCCAAAATCGATAATCCCAAAAATACCAGCAAACCCACCACCAAGCTTAAAACTATCTGGCCGCTAAGCCAACGGCCAATTTTGCGGCGAATTTTATTGTAAAGATCAACGGCTTTATCTTCGTAAATCGAGGGAACAATGGTAATTAAAAACCTTCCAACGCCATCCTTTCCCACCGTCAGGTAAAATGATAAAACGAAAACTGAAATCGTCATGGTCAAGCCGCCTAAAAATTTGGAGCCGATATCTAAAAGCGAAGTACTGCCGCTCAAAAGAACGTTGGTAAATTTAGTGAGAGATTTATTAATCGCCTGAATAAGGCTGGTAGCGTCAACTAACTCTGAAAGTCCGCCAGAAATTTTTCCTAAACTGCTTAGAAAAGTGCTTAATTCTGATAAAGCAATCGGAACAATCGCGTAGATCAAGAGCCCGATTAAAAAAATTACTACGATATAAATAGTTAAAGTGCCCAGAATTCTGGGAATCTTCCTTTTTTCCAGCCAGCTGACAACAGGATTCAAGGCCGAAGAAACCACCAACGCCAAAAACAACGCTATTAAAATTTTGTGCGCCGCGAATAAAATCCAGACCAGGAGGCCTACTAAAGCGACCTTCCAGAGCCCGCCCCAACTAATAGTTAATCCTTTTTGATCCACAACTTTATATTATTAAAATTTCAAGATCTTTTCAAATTCGGTTTTATTTTTATACGGGCCAATAATGGCTAAATTGAGCTTGGAGTTTTGAAACACACTGTTGGCAACATTAACAATGTCTTTCCTTGAAACTGATTGGATTGCTTTTAACAGCTCTTCGGGTGACATAATCGAACGCCTCAAAACTTCCTGTCCCCCATAAAACAAGGCCAAAGCGTCAGAAGTTTCCAATCCGAGGATCAATTTGCCGGTCAAATGATCCTTGGCACGCCGCAATTCTTGTTCAGAAATGGAGTTCTCTTTTATTTTCGCCAGTTCTTCTAAAATCGCTTTGATGACAGCGTTAATTTTTGTATGATCCACGCCGGCGGAGACCGCGAGATAGCCGTGATCGCTAAACAGATCCGTTCCGGCATTCACGTAATAAGCGGCGCCCATCTGCTCCCGGACTCTTTGAAATAATCTGGAGCTCATGCCGCCGCCCAAAATATCGGCTAGAACTTCAAGAGCGTGCCGGCGCTCGTCAAAAGCGTCAAAAGCGCGGCATCCTAAAACTAAATGAGTCTGATCAGATTCTTTGTGTCTCACCAAGATTTCCGATTTCTTTTGAGATTCTTTAGTCTTAACCTTGCCGTGTTTTTCTTCTGAACTGATGTTCTTAAAATGTTTATCTATTTTGGCAAGCAATCCTTTTCCATTAACCGCTCCGGCAATAACTAAAATGGTGGCCTTAGCTACATAATGCTGTTGGCGGTATTTTAGAAAATCTTCACGATTCAGAGTCCTAATAATTTCTTTTTTCCCTCCAACGTCCCAACCGGCCGGCTGGTCGCCGTATAAGAGCTCCAAAAATAAATCCTGAACTTTCCGCTGGGGCATATCCTCATACATATTCAGCTCTTCAATCACCACTCCCTTTTCCTTCTCAATTTCTTTTGGGTCAAAAATTGGATTTAAATAAAGATCGGAAATGACATCCAAAATTTTATCATGATGTTCCGCTTGGGCTTTAGCGTAATACCCGGTCCATTCTTGAGAAGTGAAAGCATTATATTCGGCTCCGATGCCGTCAAGTTCGGCGGATATTTTCAGCGCCGTCGGCCGGTTGGCTGTTCCCTTAAAGCACATATGTTCCAGAAAATGGGAAAGGCCGTTGATATTTTTAGTTTCGTATTTAGAACCGGCCTCAACTAGAACCAAAACAGTCGCGGCCAAACTGTCCTCCTTAGGAACGGTAATAATTCGCAGGCCGTTTTTAAGCGTTGTCTTATTGAAAAGTTTGGAAGCCATTGATAACAAAGATTATAACATAAAAACTTCTGGCGAACCAGAAGTTGTAGAAAGTTATAGGCGATATTGCGCGACAACTATCTTTTCCATTTCTAAATAATGATGGCGATTCCCTAAACGCACTAAAAGAGAACCGAGAGAAGATCCGTGTCCGACTAAAACTACTGTTTTACCACCGTATTCTTTCTTAAGCTCTTCCAGCAAATCCAGATGCCTGTCAATTACCTGCTTCCGGGATTCTCCTCCATAAGGCCTTAAATCATATCCTTTCGCGGCGCTGAAGTCGGATTTTTTTACTTTGCGCTCATTTTCTATTTCCGCCCAAGTCATCCCCTCAAGACTGCCGTAGCTTCTTTCCCGCAGGCGCTTGTCAGGCCGCACTGGCGCCCCGGTGCGCATCCCAATGATTGCCGCCGTTTCCAGCGCGCGCAGTAAATCGGACGAAACGATAAGGTAAAATTTATACCGTTTCAATTTTAAAGATAATCTTTGGGCTTGATTCTTACCTTCTCCGTTTAACTGATTGTCAGTGTGGCCTTGAATGCGCCCGGCTTTGTTCCAATCCGTCTGGCAATGCCGCACCAAGATAAGTCTCAAAGAACCCCTCCTTAAAGCTAGAAGTTACATTATCACTTTAATAATAATTCTTGCAAGTATTCGGCAAGCTTAGCGGTTTTAATTCGTTCCTGTTTCATCGTGTCCCGATCTCTTACAGTAACTGCTTTGTCTTTGATACTGTCGAAATCCGCTGTCACGCAAAACGGCGTGCCGATTTCGTCTTGGCGGCGATAACGTTTGCCGATGCTTTGAGTTTCGTCGTATTCGCAAACAAATTTTTTGGATAATTCCTCAAAAATCGGCTGGGCGATTTTTGTTAATTCCGGTTTTTTAGAAAGCGGCAGAATCGCGACTTTAACGGGCGACAGCCATTTGGGAAATTTTAGAACAACACGGGTGTCGCTTTCTTCTTTGTCCGCGGTCGGAGCAGATTCCTCATGATACGCTTCAAGCAAAGCAACCAGCACAGAACGATCCACTCCCCAAGTCGGCTCAATGACATGCGGCACAATGCCTTCGTAACTTAAATCTTGTCCGCTATGCTTTATGTGCTGTTGTAAATCAAAATCGCCGCGATAAGCAAGACCATAAAGCTCTTTCTGGCCAAAAGGATATTCATATTCAATATCAACGGTTCGTTTTGAATAATGGGCGCGCTCTTCTTTCGGGATTTCCCGGTAATGAACTTTTTTCGCGGAAACTCCAAGATGCGCCAGCCATTTTTTCATTTCTTCCAGCCAATGTTCAAAATGTTTTTCCCATTCCGACTCACGAACAAAATACTCAATTTCCATTTGTTCAAACTCGCGGGTACGAAAAATAAAATTTCCCGGAGTGATTTCATTGCGGAACGCTTTGCCCATTTGCGCGATGCCAAACGGCAGTTTCCGTCTTGTGGTATCTAAAATGTTTTTAAAATTTACAAACATCGCCTGGGCGGTTTCCGGCCGCAAATAAACCACGTTCGCTTTTTCTTCCGCCGGACCCATGAAGGTCTTGAACATCAAATTAAATTGCTTCGCTTCGGCGAGCTGGCCTTCGCAATTGGGACAGTGATCCGCGGCCAATTGGTCCGCCCGGAAACGGTTGTGGCATTTTTTGCATTCCGCCAGCGGGTCGGAAAAACCGGCCACATGGCCGGAAGCTTCCCAAACTTTGGGATTCATAATTAAAGCCGCGTCAATGCCAACCATGTCGGCGCGCTGATGGACAAATCTTTTCCACCATTCTTGTTTAATATTGTTTTTCAATTCAGCGCCTAAAGGCCCGTAGTCCCAAGAGTTCGCGAGGCCGCCGTAAATTTCCGATCCCGGAAAAATAAAACCGCGCCGTTTGCAGAGACTGATAATTTTTTCCATCCCGTTAGAAGTGGATCCA
>CAYIBZ010000003.1:0-20276 GCA_964361795.1 uncultured Candidatus Saccharibacteria bacterium | reverse complement strand
TAGATCCTTCATGCTAATTGCATTATTGTACAACGATTCCCGATTGTCCAACAGTTGGATCGTCCGGCAAAGCGGTCGTCAAACCGGAATCAATAGCGGTAATTTCCAGTCCGGTGAATTCATCAATAGCTCTTAAAGCGGCGTCATTGGTTAATTTCATGTACTTCCCGACATCGTCAACAACCGGTTTCGCTTCCACTTGCGCAATAGCCTCCAATGGCCCGCTAAGCACTCCAAGATTTGCCGGCATTTTGGCTATATTCCAAACGATTTCGTTCCGGCTTTCGTCATAAATGGGCGAACTATCGGAATTGTTCTTGGCCAAGGATACGAACTTTACATTGTCCGCGAGCCGAGTCCTTACTTCCAAATTTTTAATGTCAGAACCAAAGTTTTTCAAAACTAAATGAATCGTGAAATTAGTGGCTTGTCCGACTTTCGGCGGCAATGGGCCGTCATTAAGAATTCCCGACGCCGCGTCCCGAAAATAACCTTTGACGTCAATCTCTACTTTGCCGGATACCTTGGTTTCCAAAGAACTAAGGCCGACGCTTTTCCCTGATTCTATTCTTCCCGCCAATTTGAGAATAAAGTTTTTGTCGCTTAATCTTTTAATCGGGTAATCGTTTTTCACTTTCAATTTAAAATTAACTGAACCGGAAGCTCCCGCTTCAAAGCTGGATAAATCTGGGCGATTGGAAGCGTCCCAAATTATTGTATTGTCCGATGACCGAAATGAACCTTGCGCGGATAAAGAGTTGAGATCATACATGGCGCCTATCAATTGGGCCTTTATGACAACATTGTTAAAAGTTTTATCCGTATTATTAGAATAATTGATGGAGTAGTTTAAATCTTCTCCAGATTTTGCCGAGTAATCCGGATCTCCGTTTAAAGATATAGAAAGAGACAGGGGCGAAGAAGTAAGGGTTAACGCCGCGGTTTCGGCAACAATCGGATAATTCTGACCCAAAAGATTGGATTCAATAACGGCTTTAAGATCAAAAACGGCGTCGGTTGGGCCAATTAAACTTCCATTAATAGTAAATTTCATTTCAGATCCTTTGCGAAGTCCGCCTAATATCCAGACATTATTGCCAATATCAGGCTTTAACGAGGATTTTATGAAGTTGAAAGTCAGCGGATAATCCAATTTGAGTTTGAGATCGGCAAAGTCAATTTCGGAAATGTTTTTATAGAAAATCTCAATTGGGAACTCCTCACTGCTGTTTATTTTTTCGGGAACCGCGATCTTAAGATCAAGGCCGGGATCGCCAATTTGAATTTCAAAATTTTCAATTTTCTCAAACCGGGAGCTTAGCGCCTCGGACAAATAGGTTAATTGAACGCCAATGGATTTAGAACTGTTTTCATCTTTAGTCGCTATTAAACGAAAAGTTTGCTGATTGAGGCTCCCGTCAGCTAAATTTTTTAATTCTTTAAAATCGGCATTCTTTGAAGCCGGCGAACCGACAAAAGCCAGGCCGTCCGGAAGAGTTAAAAATAAGCGCGCCTCTTTAAGCGCACTGCCGGAACTATTGATTAAATTTACGTCTAAATCAAACGGAATGCCAAGAATAATCTCCTCCGGGGCGGAAAATTCAATATCAACTCCCCGGCCTGAACGATCTTGATATAGAAAATAAATAAATCCTATGAGCGCTAATAAACCTGCCGCTACCGTTATGGTGATTTTTTTCATATAGATAGATCGTTTGTTATTTTAGCGTGAAAAAGCCGTATTTGACAGGGCTATTGGCAAAGCAGGCGGAACAAAAATAATCTAAATTTCTATAAACAAAATTTGCCGGCTGGCGGCCGCCGCATAGCTGGCAGACGGCCAAATCAGGATTAAATCCCAAAAGGCTTAAAACCAGGACTCCGGTCAGACCGTCTTTGCCGCCAGAATGGATGGCATCCCACAATTCCGGATCTGATTGGCCTTCCGCGGAAAGTTCTTTAATAAGGTTGAGAATAGATATCGTTCTGGCAGTTCGCGGCAATTGGCCGACTTTTAAGGCGTCTACCAATCGCACGTTAGCTAAAATGCCGTCTTTATTGACTAGGCGCGCTTGGACGATATTGAGAGGTTGAAGATGGCCGGCCAATTTGGATGTGATTTTACGGATGCTTCTTGCCTTGGAAGAAATTTTGCCAAAATCTCTGGTATATAAATAAATTCTGGCGTCAAAATCGCCCAAGTCTTCGTTATCAAGCACTAAAGCTTCCGTGAAAATTTCGGACATAATTTAAATTATAACAGAAACCTCCGACGAACGTCGGAGGAGTTATTGATCTAACTTATTCAAAAAATCTTCGGCCTGTTGGGAGCTTTTCTGGATCGCCAGCGTTATGTCGCCCCTCCCGAAAGTATCTAATCCAAGCGTCGGGATATTATATGAAGGACTGATAACAATTAATTGTTTTGGGCCAATCCCGACAAAATCTTTCGCGGATTCAAACAAGCGCTGAAGAAACGGCAAAGGGGAATCAATTTTGAAACGGTTAAACGCTTTGTGATGTTCAAGAAAGTTCTCAATTTCTTCTTCAATGAGGTTGTTGAGAACATAGTTGAAGCCGGTGAAAAGGCGCTTTGCCCAATGCCATCGGGAAACGTCGTCCGGTATCGGTTTATCATTGAGAACCACAAAAAGATTATCGCAATCGGCCATAGTATTAAGATTGAAACGGTATCCATCGGAATACCAATGGCCGCCGATTAACACCGGAGGAAAGAATCCTGGTAAAGCCGAGGACGCTTTAATAAATTGTCTAAAAAGTTCCGGGTCGCCGGCAAATCTTGGGTCGCGGTTGCTAACAACTTCTTTCTTGCGTCCCAATGACTCGTTGCAAACTACTACTTCAAATTCAATCGGAGAATCAATGGCCGCCTTAATATCAATATTGCTGACCAAAAAATCCAAGCCCCAATCGCTAAACAAGGAACTCTTAAAAATCCGCAATGGCACTTTTGACCAGTTAAAAACAAAAGACGAGCTTCTTTGTTCAAGGTCCAACCAAGTTTTTTCCAGATAATCCGGTCCGCCGGCAACAAGAGCGGCGCCGTTAAGAGCACCAACCGAAACGCCTTGAATTTTCTTTGGCACTCTATTACGTTTCCAAAGTTCTTTGGCCAAGCCGAGCTGGCCTACGCCAGCACAGCCGCCTCCCATGAGGACGAGATTGTCAGCCACAATTTATCTCCGAATAATGGGTTTCAAAGAACGCTTCTATTATATTAAATTATTTGGCTCTAGTCAACCTTAATATGCAGTTTTTTGGATCGTTGTCTGTTAAGTTTAGGCATCCGAATAATCAGCACGCCGTTTTTAATAACGGCTTCTGATTTCTCCGCGTCTACTTCTTGCGGCAAAATAATTGACCGGGAAAATTTTCCCCAATAACATTCCTGATAAAAATAGTCTTCGTCGCGAATCCGGCGCTCTTTTTCTCTTTTCCCTTTGATGGTAACGGATTCGTTAGTAATAGAAACATCAAGCTCGTCGGGTTTAACGCCGGCAATCGGAGATTCCACGAAGATCTCATCCGGAGTTTGATAAACGTCAATGGTAAGCTGGCCCTCGTCATCAAATTCTTCCTCAAGTTGAGATTTTCGTTCTTTGGTCGCGGAAGAACTGGATTTCGCCAGTTCCACTTCTACTTCGCTGACTCCTTCTTCAGCCGAAGAATCCAGATTTTCCTCTTTTAATTCTTCATTCATGTTTTAGTTTTTCAAAATCTTGCAAAATAAATGGCGCTAAAAATATTAAAAAGATTAATGGCAATGTCACCGGGCCTGATTTAATTATAAGGTAGTTAAAAATGGTGTGCAATAAAGTAGCGCCAATCACCCCTAGGGCGAGGTAGGGGGCGGGTTTTTCCTTTTTGACTATGGCTCTTCCCCATTCATATCCAACGAATCCCGAGGCTAGAGTATGCAGTAAAGTCGCTCCCACAAATCTAAGCATCGTTGTCTCCACGGGGCCGGGATTGGGATAAAACCCATTGGTCGCTTGAAACACCGAAGCTATATTTTCCACGCTGGCGAATCCCAAAGCGGCTACAATCATGTAAATCATCGCGTCAATCGGCTCGTCAAACTCTTTTCTATGCCGAATAACCAAGTAGACGGCTAGAAACTTAAAAAATTCTTCAATGCCGCCGAGAATTAAAAAAGAAGTTGGGCCATAAGAGTCCACCCCATGTGAAGCAAGCCATCTATTAGAGATAACCTGTATTTGCAAAACCATTAAGGTTATCAAAGCGCCGGCCATAAATGCGTACAGCAACAATATTTTAGGTTCCGGATGGCGCACATCTTCACGAAGATAAAAAACCAGCCAAGTAAGGCCCGGCATCAGCCCTAAAAGAACTAAAAGCAAAGTATTAATTATTTCCATCCCGTTAGAGACAGGAAGCGCTTTAATCTATTCTTTAGATAATGTTTACCCATTCCTGATTTTAGATATTTTTCTCTCGACTTTGCGTCTTCTTGGTTATGACAAGCTTCATAATAAATTAAATCCCATGGACCTCGATTCCTCGTAAAGCCATGTTTATCGGAGCTGTGCTCTTTAAAGCGCTTCCGTAAATCGGCCGTATATCCTGCGTACCAATGATTATTCTTAGTGCTTCGTAGGACGTAAACATAATGCATGAGTTGTCTCTAACGGGACCATCCCTTAACAATGAGCATCTCTTCTTTTTCTTTCGGTAATTTCTGATAAAGCTCTTCGGTAATAAAAGGCATAAATGGGTGTAAAAGCTTCAAGATGCCCACTAATATATAGTATAAAATATTTTTTACTTCTTCGTCTTCCCGACTCTTGGATAACTCTATGTATTTATCGGCAAATTCATGCCAAATAAAATCGTAGACTTCATGAAGGGCGGGGCCAAACTCATAATTCGCGATATTTTTTTCTGTTTCTTTCTTCAATCTTTCTAAATTTTTCAAGATTGTTTTATCTTCGACGAATTTGGCGTTAGGTGTTCGATCGCTTCGCTTGTTCGATCGCTTCGCTTGTTCATTTCCAACATCCAACTTCGAACCCCCAACTTTCCTATCAACATACCGCGCGATATTCCACAGTTTATTGGCGAATTTTTTTCCGGCTTGCACCGCCGCTTCGTCCCAGTGAATGTCTTGCGTTCCCATCGCCTGCCAAATAATCCCAAAACGGGTCGCGTCGGCGCCGTATTTCTCAATCAACTCTAACGGATCAATGCCCGTGCCAAGACTTTTAGACATTCTTTTTCCTTCTTTAGTAAGAATGGTCGCATGAATCAAGACTTCTGGAAACGGCGTTTTTCCCATAAATTCCAAACCGGAAAAAATCATTCTCGCGACCCAAAGATTGATAATATCCCTGGCGGTGATTAAAACATTGGACGGGTAAAAGTCTTTTAAATCTTCTTTTGACAATCCGGCAAACGGCCAGAGCGCGGAAGAGAACCAAGTATCCAAAACATCTTGAGATTGAACGAATTTGGCGCCGCAATATTTACACTTTGGCTCCGTTGGCGACACCATCATTTCTTTACATTTCACAATTTCTTTTTCGTGGCCTTTTTTAGGAACGCATTTCGGCTCATGAAACCAAACCGGCAATTGATGCCCCCACCAAATTTGGCGGGAAATGCACCAATCTTTGACGTTTTCCATCCAATCAGTAAGCATTTTCTCAAAATTTTCCGGAAGAATTTTCGTTTTGCCAGACTTTAACGTATTTAAAACCATGTCTCGTAGAGACATTCCTAACTTTTGACTTTTGACTTTTGACTTTTGACTTTGAGGATGGCCGGCCATCCGCAGAAACCATTGGTCGCTCAAAAGCGGCTCAATTGTCGAATTACAACGATAACAAACAGCGAGATTATGCTTGTAATCCTCAATTTTTTCGATCAGTTTCATTTTCTGAAGTTTTTGAATAACCTTTTCTCTCGCTTCCAAAACTTTTAATCCTGCGAATTCTTTTCCGGCTTCAGCAGTCATTCTTCCTCGTTCGTCTATAATCTGATAAAACGGCAATTTGTGACGCTCGCCGATTTCGGAATCTAAAAGATCATGAGCCGGAGTCACTTTTACCGCGCCCGTTCCGAAATTCATATCAATCGCGTCGTCGGCAATTATTGGAATTTCACGATTAACAATCGGCAGTTGAATTTTCTTCCCAATCAATTTTTTATAGCGCTGATCTTTCGGATTTACCGCTACCGCGGCATCGCCTAACATTGTCTCTGGCCGTGTTGTGGCAACAGTAATGTCATCCGAATACTTTATGTCATAAAGCTTGGCATTTTCTTCTTTATATTCAATTTCCAAATCCGAAAGAGAAGTCTGACACCGAGGGCACCAGCTGACTACTCTCTTGCCGCGATAAATTAATCCTTTTTCGTAATAATGAATGAAGGCTTTTTGGACCCACTTGGCGTATTCCGGGTCCATCGTAAAACGCAAACGAGACCAGTCGGCTGAAACGCCAAGTTTTTTTAATTGTTCAATAATGATATTGCCGTACTTATTTTTCCATTCCCAAACTTTGGCGATAAATTTTTCCCGTCCAAGATCCCAACGGCTGACGCCTTCTTTTCTTAATTGTTTTTCCACTACATTTTGAGTGGCAATGCCGGCGTGGTCAGTTCCCGGAAACCAAACTGTTTTATAGCCATTCATTCGGTGATAGCGAATCAAAATATCGGCAATAGTCGCGTTAAGAGCGTGACCCATATGTAAAGAACCGGTAACATTGGGCGGCGGCAAAAGTATGGCATAAGTTTTTCCCTTGCCTTTCGCAGCTTTACTTTTCGGGGTAAAGAAGGGTTCCCAAGACTTGTAAATTCTATCTTCGGTTGACTTGGAGTCGTAGGATTTTTCCGGTTCTTGGTTCATTGATTCAAAGTATAAACCCAACTTCTCCTGATGCCAACACGCGATACCGATATACTAATGATACGAAAAATATTGGCATCAGAGTTGACAAAATGGCTTTAAGTATGCTATAATTAGGTAATAAACCAAAATGAAAAACCGGTCCAACATTTGTTGAACCGGTTTATTTTTTTCTGTAAACAAAAAATTGAATAAGAACAATTACGGTTGTTAACGCGCCTGCGGATTGGGCGACAAACATCAACGGATCCCTAATTACAAGCCCGTAAACGGCCCAAGAAGACCAGCCGAAAAAGCTTAATAGAAATAAAAGAAAAGAAAGCCCTTCGGTGCTTTTTCTCCGGTAATTCTTCAAAATCTGTTCTCCAATGCCAAATACAATAATCAGAAAAGTTATGATGATTGCCGCGATACTAATCACACTTTTCACTATATCTCCTTTTTAGAGCTTCCAAAAGAATATCAAAAGCAGTTATAAATTCAAGTTGGATTGAGCTTCTATCTTTAGCTTTTTCTTTCGCAGATGTTGAATATAAGCCGCGGCGGCAATCATGGCGGCATTGTCGGTGTTGAACTTAAAATCGGGAACGTGAAAAGCGAGTTGGAAGTTAGATGTTAAGTGTTCGAGTTGTTCACGCAATGCTTTGTTGGCTGACACTCCGCCGCATAAAAGTACCGATTTAGCTCCGTATTCTCTGGCGGCTCGAATCGTTTTGCCAACTAACGTATCAATTACCGCTTGTTGGAAGCTGGCGGCGATATCAGCTATTTTATCAACGAATAGCGAATCTTTTTCGAATTTACGAATATACGAATTCGTAATTCGTTTATTCGTAACAGATTCGTTATTCGTTGCTGGAAACTTATCGCGTAAATAATAAAGCACCGCGGTCTTTAATCCGGAAAAACTAAAATCATAACTTGTCCCGTGATCGCGAAGCGATTTTGCGAGGTTTTTATCGCGAAGCATGGGCCGAGGAAAATTTATCGCTTTTGGATTTCCTTTGGCGGCAATTTTTTGAATTTCCGGGCCGCCAGGATATGGCAGTCCCAAAAGCCGCGCTACCTTGTCAAACGCTTCCCCAGCGGCATCGTCGCGAGTTTCGCCCAACTTTTTCCATTTGGTCAGCGAACTCATTCTTAACAAAATCGTGTGTCCGCCGCTTACTACCAACGCTATCGCCGGAAATTTTATATTTCTAGCTCCTCGACCGCCCGGCAACCAATTAGAGTAAAGGTGGCCTTCCATATGGTTGGCGCCAATCAGCGGTTTATTTAATTTTTTGGCGAGACCATTCGCAAACTCTATGCCGGTCCAAAGCGCCGGTTCAAGTCCGGGACCGACGGTTACCGCTATAAGTTTGATGTCAGATGTTCGGTGTTTGAAGTGTTTTAAAATTTTCGGTAAATTTTTAATGTGTTCGCGTTTTGCGAGATTGGGAACAACGCCGCCAAAGGGGCGGTGAATTTTTATCTGTGAAGAAACGATATTTTTCAAAACCTTGAAACGCGGCGCCCTCAAACCGCCGCCCGCTTCCACAAGAGCCGCGGCAGTTTCATCGCAACTGGTCTCAATAGCGAGAATTTTCATTGGTAGCCTCGACGGGAATCGAACCCGTATTTTATCCGTGAAAGGGACATGTCCTGGCCATTAGACGACGAGGCCTTAATATCACTTAATATAGCGATGTGTTATAATAATTTCAATGGTTATTTTATTATCACTTTTTAGCGATTGGGCGTTGTTAGCGGCTCGATTAGTTTTGGCGGCGATTTTTTTGGCGCATGGATTGCCAAAACTAAAGTCTCTCAAAACAACGGCGCAGAATTTTGAGATGATGGGTTTCAAGCCCGGAATTTTTTGGGGAACAATCGTTGCTGTTGTGGAATTTGTTGGCGGTCTTGCCGTCTTAGTTGGCTTATACACTCAATTGGCGGCGCCATTTTTAGCGATTGATATGCTGGTCGCGGTTATTTGGAAAATGAAAAGGGGCCAGAAACTAGTTGGCGGTTATGAGCTTGATCTTTCCATTATGTCTATCGCGCTTTTACTTTCCACGCTTGGCGCGGGAGCTTATTCTTTAGACAACTACTGGAGAATCATATTATAATAGCCGCTAGTTGTTAGCTGGTATGAACTATAGACTCTTGGAAATGATACCAGGACTTTTGTCTTGGCTGACCTTAATTTTAATGTTTCTGCTTTCTTGGTTAACGCCTATCGCGGCGGCGATTTTTATTATTCTTTTTGATATTTATTGGCTTTTTAAAACTATTTATCTTTCAGTTCATCTTCGCTCCAGCTTTTCCAAAATGAAATCCAATTTAAAAACTAATTGGCAGGAAAAACTAAAAAATCTTAAATGGGAAAATATTTATCATTTGGTAATTTTGCCAATGCATAGCGAACCTTATGGGGTTATCCGAGAAACTTTTGAAAGTTTGAAAAACAACAATTATCCTAAAAATAGATTTATCTTGGCGCTGGCCACCGAAGAAAGGGCGGGCGAGGAATCAAAACAAATCGCCCAGAAAATTAAAAGTGAATATGAAAACTATTTCTTTAAGCTCATTGTCACAAACCATCCTAAAGATTTGCCTGATGAAATACCGGGCAAGGGGTCAAATGAATCTTGGGCCGCGCAAGAAGTGAAACAATCAGCCATTGATCCTCTAAAGATACCGCATGAAAACATCTTGGTTTCGGTTTTTGACATTGATACTCAAATCTTTCCGGATTATTTCGGGTGCCTTACCTATAATTTTCTGACTTGCGAGCATCCGCAACGTTCCAGTTTCCAGCCGATACCATTTTTCATGAATAATATTTACCAAGCTCCGGCGCTAGCGAGAGTGGTGTCTTTTTCCGCTACTTTTTGGCATTTGATGCAACAGTCCCGCCCGGAACGATTGACAACTTTCTCGTCTCATTCAATGCCATTTAAAGCGCTGGTGGAAATTGGCTATTGGCACCGAAACATCGTTTCAGAAGATTCAAGAATCTTTTGGCAATGCTATCTTCATTACAATGGCGATTGGCGCGTTGTGCCGTTGCTCTATCCGATTTCCATGGATGCCAATGTCGCTCCAACATTTTCTAAAACTCTTCTTAATACTTACAAACAGCAAAGGCGATGGGCTTATGGCGCGGAAAATATCCCTTACTTGCTTTCCGGATTTTCCAAAAAAAATATTCCCTTAAAGGCCAAGCTTTTCTGGGCGTTTAATCAAATAGAAGGAATGCACTCCTGGGCGACTAATTCTTTAATTATTTTTGCCCTTGGCTGGCTTCCGATATTATTGGGAGGAGAAAGTTTTAATTACACATTATTGTCCCATAATCTCCCGATGATCACTCATCGAATAATGTTAGCGGCAAGCGCTGGCATTGTCACTTCGGCGATTCTATCGGTAATCCTTTTGCCCAAAAAGCCCAATTGGTTTAAGCCGTATCATTATCTCGGGTATTTCTTACAATGGATTTTAATGCCAGCCACATTAATTATTTTTGGGTCCATACCCGCTTTGGAAGCCCAAACTCGCTTAATGCTGGGAGGGAAATTCCGGCTAGGATTTTGGGTAACGCCGAAGGGCCGCTACTGATATAAACCGTTCTTTCTTACGTATTCCGCGACGCCGGGAGAAATATATGGAAGCCCGGAATAACCCTTTCCTAGAAGATTTCTGATAAACGTGCTGGAAATATCTATCCAAAAAACTTCTTTCTCTAAAAGCCTGAATTTCGGCGGCAAAATATCGGGCAGAGGCGCGTCGCTTTTTTTAATAGCTAAAAAATTGGCGGATTGATAGAGGTCTTTGCCGTTAACCCATTTATTTTCAATGTCCAATAACAGATCTGATCCGATTAGAAACCAAAATTCGGCGCCGGGATATTTTTTTTCTAATTCTAATTTAGTTTCGTAAGTGGTGGTCAGTTTTGGGCGATCGATTTCCAAAGTTGAAAGTTTAACGGGTATTTTTGGATTTGGAAAAAACTCTTTTATCAAAATTTTCAGCATCTTGAGGCGATGGCTGGCTGACGCGGTAATTTTTTTGTCATGCCGGTCAGCGGACGGCATAATCCAAATTTCATCACAAGGGAAAAGGCGCGTCACGATCTCAACAGATGACGCGTGCCCAATGTGAGGCGGACTAAAAGCGCCGCCATAAATAACTATTTTCTTCATCTATAAAATATAACCCCGATTTTTGAATCGGGGTATTGTATGATCATTTGATGGCCAGCATCCGGTCAATGCCAACTTTGGCTTTTTGGGCGATTGATTTTTGAATATGAATGGAATAAAAATCTTGGCGCGGGTTTTTAGGATCACAGCAATCGTCGCAAAGAACAATTTCCAAACGGTCGCTCCGCAAAGAAGTCAAAAGCTTTTCAAACGTATTGGCTTTCATATAACGGCATTCGGCTTTCATGGAAACGGGAATAAATTCTTTTTCCGGGATTTCTTTTCGTAAGCGATAAATCATTCCCTTCTCTGTCGCAACAATCATTTTCTTCGCCGGAGATAATCTGGCGCGTTCCACCATTTGTTCGGTAGAAAGAAAATAAGCTCTGGCCCGAGGAATGACGCCTTGTTGGAGCTTCAACAAACAAGATGATGCGCAACCGCATTCCGGATGAATCATCAATTCGTCTTCCGGATTTTCAATAAGCGCGACATCGGCCGCGTCCATTCCAATTTCTTCATGAACGTAGCAAGCGGCATGCCAACTTTGAAGAGGACTCGGACCGAAACTTTTTTCATAGCTATAAATATCAATTAAATTCGGATCCACGCCCTGCTCAACTGCTTTTGCTTTCATGACATAACCCAAAAACTTGTCCGGAAGAACAAGAATTTTTCTGCCCGGAAACATTTTGGCGGCATAAACGATAATTTTGTCCGTATTGCGGGAAGTGGAAATAAAATCGCTGATAGATTTCGTATAGGCGTCGCTATTTATGTAAGTAACGAGCACTCCATCCGGGTTTTGACGCTTCCAATTTTCAATCCATTCGTAATCGGTGCCAAAAACCAGCGAACAGCCGAGAACCTCCGGGTAATCAGAAACGAAAACCCGCGTGGCGCCGCCGGTAATAATCTTGGCAGTGGCGCCCATGAAGAAAACGCTTTGAAAATCCACGCGCTTTGCCCCAACCTCTTGAACACGCAGACTTAAACCAAGAGAATCGCCGATCAAATCGGCAATCTCATGAAATTCCGGATATAGATAATTGTGCGCGACGATCATAGACTGTTTTTCCTTGGCAAGCCGTTTAATTTCAGTTGCCATCTCCGCCAATTCCAAACATTTTGTCCAAGTATATCGGCCCGGGTACAAATCTTCGGCATAGCGAGAAAAAAGATCGTGCCATTTTTCGGCCAGCTCACGCGCGATCATGGCGCGTCCTTTCAAATTACTGACCGCATTATAACACAAACGGAGAATAAAAAAACGGGCTAGTTGCCCGTTTTTTGAAGAACAGAGAGGATCATGCCGATATGGCTCCAGTCGGTTAAGTTCCGTGACAGCATTTCGCGGACAGTCATAATTTCAATATACGTCCTTTCGCCGGTTGGAATATCAAGATCGGCGCCATGGGGAATGCCTTTTTGGGATTCCAGCCAAAGCAATTCCTCGTCGGTTACTTCAAGAGAAAAGAGATGGGATCGATGGACTGATAAAGTGCCGGCAAGCTGGCGGCCTCCATGTTCTACTAACCGATCAATAGAAATTTTCAGGCCTGTTTCTTCGCCCAATTCTTCAACTGCCGCTTCTTTCGGATCTAAAAAAAGATTCGGAGAAGAACCGCTGGGATTTTCCCAAATAAATCCGTCTTCCGTAACCGCAGAGGAGCGAAATTCCCGAACTAGCGCTACCTTGCTGGTCAAAATCGTTGGCCCGCGTTTATAAACCACAATAGTTGAAACATCGGGACGACCCAACACCGACTCGTTGGTTTTATGCCGATTCTCACTGCCGATAAAAACATTTGGATGCAACGCCCAAAGATAAATTCTTTCTTTTTGCTTGCCAATTCGCTTAACCCAATCAACCTTGGCAGATTCCAAACGGTTGCCGGCCATTTTCTGCGTCTGATACCATTTCTGAAACCATGGCGTCCGCCAAACGTATACTGGAATGTAACGTTCGCCGCTTTCCCGATCGGCTCCGTTACCGACAAATTTCAACGCAAGGTCAATAGTTGCTTCAAGAGTATCGGCTTGAGGCACAAATTCTTGTTCAGCAAAACGGTTTAGATATTCCATTTTCGGCGCGTCTTTGGGCGATCCCAACACGGTTTTCCCGGAATTAACCCACCATCCGAATTCCACATTAGTCGTGAAAGCGGGAAGCGTTTGGAGATCTCGCGGAATCCAAAACAAGACGCAATCAGACATATTTAAATATCGGTGTTCCCAATCAATTTGATCGTCGTAATCTACTTTATCGTCCGGAAAACGATTTTCTGGAACAAAGACCGCTCCGTCATATCCTTTCTTTAATAAAAGGCGAAGTGCTTCCGTCCGCCAAGACTGAACATCGCGGGAACGCGGCGTCGGACCGGCGAGAAAGATAGATTTGGAAAATTTTTCCGGCGCTGGCTCTCCAGTGTAGATCAGGCGCACTGCTGTTTCCTCCAAAAAGAAAATGAGTGCCGGTTAATACCGGCACTCCAAGTAATTGTTTCCGGAATAGCCGAAAATTCTTTTATATCGTTCAACATCTTCCGGTTTTCCGATTGCTTTCGCCAAGTTGTCGCTTAGTTTCACTAAGCTCCGGCTATTGGCTTCCACGGTTTTCACGACAAGCGATAGCGCCCGGAAGCCCAGATCGTTCGTAAGATTAGTGCCCCAGCCAAAGGTTGTTTTAATCCTTCCTTTGAAATGTTTGTGCAATTTAACAATTGCCTCAATATCCAATCCGTCGCTAAAGATAATCATCTTATCTCTGGGATCTACACCGCACACCTCATAAAACCCTATCGCTTTCTCTCCGAACGCGACGGGATCGCCGGAATCTTGGCGCAATCCCTTCCATTCTTTGGCTTGATTTTTAGTCATGTCCCGAAAAAAGAAATCACTGCCAAAAGTATCCGTCAAAGCAATGGACAATCCCCAGCCATACATTTCCCACCAATGTTTTAAAACATCGTTGTGAGAACGGCGAACATTCTCATCGGCATCGCCGGCAATGCCAGCCAGCACCATGAAAAGTTCGTGCGCGGACGTACCCATCGGGAAAAGGCCGTGTTTCATCGCTAATGCAACATTAGAAGTTCCGCGAAATTGCGTTTCTGGAAATTCGCCAGCCAATGTTTCCACCACGTAATCCTGCCATTCATGATCAAAGCGCCGCCGCGTTCCGAAATCAGTAAAAACAATATCCGGATTTTCCTTTAGAACTTTTATTTTTTCCGCCAAGCGCAGCTGGCCCTTCGCTCCGACAATTTCGCGATCAAATTTGGATAATCCCGACATCAATGATTTGTAATACAGCTCGTTGACAATCGCCAAGGCAAAGATTTCCCAATAGATGGCGCTATGCCAATCTCCCTCAAATTCCAAAACTAATTGGCCATCTTTATAAGCCAACTGATATGGGGGCAATTCCATCCTTTCCAAAAAATGGATGTAATCTTCGCCAAACATTTGATCGCCATATTCATTGGTCCCGCGAATATATTTAATCTCCGTGCGATTAAACTTCAGAGTACGAACGTGATCTAATTCCTGCCGGAGATCCTCTTCTCTGATAAACTTCGTCAAATTCACATCTTTGGTTCGGTTTTTGAAGGCGTATTTTACCCGGACATCCCGAAATTTCCTAAAAACCAGCTGTCCCATCGTAAACTTATAAAAATCCGTATCAAGAAGCGAGTTGATGATCCAATTCATCTTGAACCTCCTTTACCGTCTTAAACTTGACTCCGGCGGCGGCCATTTCTTCAATTGCCTTTTGGCCGTCATCGGGCTGAAGATTAACCGCGCGGCAAGCGTCGGTCAGCAGAACAACTCGGAAACCGTTTTTCCGCGCGTCCAAAGCGGTGGCTTTCACGCAATAATCGGTAGCTAAACCGCCAATCAGAACCGTTTCAACTCCGGCATACCAAAGGCATCGAAAAACATTTCGGCCATCTTCCGCGATTCCGTCAAAAGCGGAATAATCATCTTTATTAGGATCCATGCCCTTGGAGACGACCGTAGCGTTTACGATGCCGCGTTTAACATTCAGTTCCTTATGAAATTCCGCCCCAAAAGTGCCTTGAACACAGTGAACCGGCCAGATTCCTCCATACGTCTGGAAGTGCTTGGTAACTCGGGGATGCCAATCGCGGGAAGCCAAGATCGGACAATTGCGCATCGCGGCGGCGGCGGAAATTAGATTAAGAGGATGTACAACCTGATCGCCATCCGTAATCGCCAAAGACCCGCCTGGGCAAAAATCATTTTGAACGTCCACCATAATAAGAGCCCAATTTCTCATCTGGCCTCCTTTCATATGGCTCTCCATCGCGCGATAGAGAGATGTTAGTGTACTGCGTACACCATAGCAAAATTCCGGAAAAAACGCAATGGGGAGGATACCCCGCCTTCACTCTTGGGAAAAATTGGAAAAAAAATCCTCCTTATAGGAGGACAGATCCTTCATACTGCCAATAGGACCGCAGATGTCCGTCAGGAAAGAAAATCAGATTGCGCATTTCTCCGGCATCGGGCTGAACCGTTAAACATTCATTGAGACAAATGTTTTGCCCTTTCAAATCATAAACTTTCGCGCCATGAGATAGAGTCCAAAGATGAGATCCTTCTTTTTCAACAAAAGATCGGATTTCCTTTTTCTGCTCTTCGCTGAGATGATGAGCTTTAGTCCAATTCCAAGCTTCCATGTTTCTATTATGTTCTTCGTCAGGCTTGTTAACCGGGGTTAGCGTAAGCTGTTCTACTTTATTTTCTTTAACAAAATCAATGAGTTTCCGTAATTTTTCAGCGCTATCAATAAAGCCATTGGCAGCGATGCAAGTAAGGCGAACTGAAAAGCCTACGGCGTGAAGAGTTCCAATTAATGCCGGCAAATCAATGTAGTTTTTCTCATAAGGCAAATAAATCTCTCGATTTTTCTCTGGGTCGAAATGCACGATAGAAATCGCGATCGTTGTCATGCCGAGATGGTACCACTCTCTCAAACAGCCAAGATAACGATTTTCTTTTTTAGAAATCATAATGCCATTGCTCTGAAGTTCAATAATCGGAAATTCAAAGTCCATCATTGCTTCCAGATACTTAGTAATCTGGTTTGGAAAAAGCGTCGGTTCGCCTTTGCCGGTAAACATCGCGGTTGTCACTCCGCTTTGCTTTGCCAATAAGCAAGCTTTCCTGAAATTCCTCCAGTTTACTTCCGGCTCTTTCAGTTCAACTCCCAACGGAGGAGTCATTTTGGACACGCAAAAGGGACAACGGGCGTTGCACGCCTCGCTGCCAGCCAGAATGCTGAAGGTCTGGATTCGCATGACCATTCCTTTCAAAGTGCGCTTAAATAATAAAGTAATTTATAATAAATGTCAAATTGATTTTTCTGAAGAATTACTTTTAAATACAACGGGGTTCTTTATTAAAAGAACCTTTTTAATTCTAAGGGTTTGCGCGAAATAAAAGCGTAGAATTGCGCCGGGCGATGGCCGGTGTCTATTGCTTTCGCCTTTACTGATTTAATCAGATTAAGGGCCATGAATTTTTTCCTAAAATTCCGCTTATCCAATTTTTTTCCCAAAATTATTTGATAAGCATTTTGAAGCTGGCCAAAAGTGAATTTCTCCGGCAGCAAAGAAAACACCAAATTAGTGTATTCTAATTTATAACCCAAGCGCTTTAACGCGTAAGCAATAATTTTTTTATGATCAAAAGCCAATGACGGCAGAGCGTTGGCGTTATGAAACGCGCCAGTTCTTAACTGGATTTTATTTCTATCTATCAAGGCAAAGTAGGACACGGTGAGAACGTGGCCTCTGGGATCGCGGCTTAAACTGTCAAAAGTATAAAGCTGTTCAAAATAAACATTTTTGACTCCTGTTTTTTCCTTTAGAATCCTTAGAGCCGCTTTTTCGCTTGTTTCGTTTTTCATTAGAAACCCGCCGGGCAATGACCACGATCCGACAAAAGGATTTTTGTCTCGTTTTATCAGTAAAACTTTCAATTTTCCGTCTTCAATGGTAAAAACCACCGTATCAACCGTTACTGCCGGAGGCCAACAGAGTTTGGATGAGTTCATATAGTTATAAATTTTTCAGCCATAATTTCGCTTCCGCGTCGGAAGGCATTCGCCAATCCCCTCTGGGCGACAAAACCACTGATCCAACCTTTGGGCCATCTGGCATAACCGATCTCTTCCATTGATTTTGGAAAAAACGAGTTATAAAAACTTTTAGCCATTGCTGAATGGTTTTCTCGCTGTATTTTTTACTAAAAGCCAGCTTGGCCAAAAACATAATTTTGCTTGGCGAACTTCCCCAACGGACAAAGTGATACAAAAAGAAGTCGTGAAGTTCGTATGGGCCAATCAAGTCTTCGGTCTTTTGAGTTATCTCTTTCTTTCCCGATCTGATTAATTCTGGAGAAATCGGGGTTTCTAAAATATCTTTCAAGATGGATTTCGCGTGAACAAAATCCGGCCTTTCGCTAACCCATTGGACTAGATATTTAACAAGAGTCTTGGGTATTCCTCCGTTAACATTGTAATGAGAAATGTGATCTCCGGTGTACGTGCACCATCCCAGCGCTATTTCAGACAAATCGCCCGTCCCGACAACCAATCCTCGCAATTGATTGGCCTTGTTCATCAAAATCATCGTCCGATAACGGGCCTGAACATTTTGGAAAGTTAAATCTTGAGTTTTGCCATCGTGGCTTATGTCTTTCATTTGCCGTAAACAGCCCTCCGTGATATCAATCTCCTCCAGATTCGCGCCTAATTTTTTCGCTAATTTCACCGCGTTGGATTTAGTGCGTTTAGTGGTCGCGAAACCGGGCATTGTAAAGGCGTGAACATTTTTAGCCGGTAATCCCAATAGCTGTCCAGTTCGCATCGCGACTAAAATCGCCAAAGTAGAATCTAAACCGCCCGAAAGTCCGATAATCAATTTTTTCATGCCGGAATGTTCAAGCCGCTTCGCCAATCCATTTGCTTGAATGGAAAAGATTTCTTCGGCGCGCTTATCCCGCTCCGCGGGGTTGGACGGCACAAAAGGATGAGGGTCAATAAACCGTTTAAGCTCATTAGCGGCTAGAGTGCTAGCGGCTAGAGGAATATCAATAAAACGGAAGTTATTTTTTGAAGACTCATGTTTTGACTCTCCGAAACTAGTAGTCCGTTCCCGATCAAGCAGCAGATGGTCAATATCCAAATCGGCAATAATCGTTTCACCGTTGCGCGAAAAACGTTTCGCTTCAGCAATCAGCCCGCCGTTTTCCGCGATCATGGAGTGGCCGCCAAAAACCAAGTCAGTGGTTGACTCTTGGACTCCGCAAGCGGCGTAAATATAGCCGCAAATGTTTCTTGCGGACTGTTGAGTTACTAAACTTTTACGATAATCCGCCTTGCCAACCAAATCATTGGAAGCGGAAAGATTGGCAATAATAGTTGCCCCGTTAATTGCCTGAAATGAACTGGGGGGAATAGGAACCCAAAGATCCTCGCAAATTTCTACACCCAAAATAACGCCGGGTAATTTTGGAAATCTAAATAAAAGATCGGCGCCAAAAGGCGCGTCATTGTTTCCAACGCGGACTTCTCGCGAAATGGCATCGCGGCCGGCTGAAAACCATCGTTCTTCATAAAATTCTTTATAGCCGGGAATGTAACTCTTTGGGACAAGGCCGAAAATTTTTCCTTGATAAATTATCGCCGCGACATTAAAGAGTTTTCCTTCGTGAGCCAGCGGCAGGCCGACTAATAAAACGCTTTTAATATTTCTTGACGCCTTCTGAATTTCCAAGAGAGCGAATTTAGCTCCGTCAAGCAAAATCCTTTGCTGAAAAAGATCGCCTAAGGTATAACCCGTAATGCTTAACTCCGGAAAAACTACTAACCGCGCTCCGGCTGTGGCGGCTTTTTGAGCGGAACTTAAAATCTGTTTGACATTATAATCAATATCTGCGACTTTAAGTGTTGGAGTTATGGCGGCGACTCTTAAGACCCCCGATGCATCTTCAGTTCGAAAATCAGTCTTCTTTTTAAACAATGTTTTGCTCATAAAAAATTAATGTCCTTAAATAAATATGTATCGTAAGATGCGACGGGGCAGGCATAGTGTTTTCTATACACTATAGTATGCTAAGATGGACTTGACATCAAGTATAACTAAAAACTATGACAATCGGATTTTTCTATTACCCAGAAAATAAAAAGGCGGCGGCGTGGGCGAAAAAGATGCAAATCTGGATGAATTCCAAACAACCGAGCATTGAATTTACGAACGAAAAACCGAAATTTTTAATTGTTTTGGGCGGCGATGGCGCTATTTTGGAAGCCGCAAGAAAATATCAAGGACAGGATGTCACTATTGTTGGTTTTAATTTGGGACACGTTGGATTTTTAGCGTCCGTAAGAAAATCAAAAGATTTTTTAGCGGGCTTAAATAATCTTTTGAAAGGAAAATATCACATCACTAAGAGATTAATGATGTCGGCAATGGTAGAAAGAAAAGGAAAGGCGGTTTTTTCCACCAATGCCATGAATGATGTAGTCGTGCAAAGCACTCTAAGTATCGTTGAACTAGAAGCGGACATCCAGGGCTATCCGATTCAATATGTTCGCGGCAGCGGCTTATTAGTGGCGACCGCCACCGGTTCAACTGGATACAATCTTTCCGCTCATGGCCCGATTATAATGCCGGATATAGAATGTTTTATTATTACGGAACTTTTAGATCATAATATCCCTACGCCCAGCGTTGTCGTCAAAAGAGATCAGGAGATTACGATAAAAATTTTGAATTTTAGAAAACCCAATGTAGTAATTTCCGCTGACGGCAGTGATCCGTTTCCCCTTCAGGCGGGAGATGTTATTAAAATCCGCCGCTCCCCCCGTCTCGTAAAATTCGCCGAATTTGAAAAAAATTATTTCTTCAAAAGCTTACAGGAAAAGTTTGCTTTTAGGTAAAATTATTTACAATTATCAATTTATAATTTTCAATTTTCAAGTAACAATTTTCAATAAATTTCCAATGAATCAATGTATCAAACAATTTGAAAATTGAAAATTATAAAAACTACTCCAAATGAATCTTCTCTTGAAATTGAGCTAAAGCGACTCTAAGAACTGGGTAAGGTTTCAGTTCGGGATCTTTTTTAATTATGCCTAAAGCGGATTCTCGCGCTGTTTT
>CAYIBZ010000002.1:0-75330 GCA_964361795.1 uncultured Candidatus Saccharibacteria bacterium | reverse complement strand
CTCCAATACCCGGAAATTCTTAAAGACCACTACCTAGACTTGCCCGGCTCTCGCCGCGGCGCCGTCGGGGTCGCGATTTTGTGGCTCTTCGAGGGCAATCCGGAGCTCTACTGGTTCAGCTCGGGCAGCTCGGTTTCGGGGTGGAGCTCGGCCTCCTGCGGTAGTAGAGTCCGTTAGAAACCGTATGTGGTACGCTTATCTTCTTCAAAGCAAAAAATCTGGAAAATGGTATATCGGCTCAACGAAGAATTTGCAAAAAATAATTTCAATACACAATTCTGGAAAGAACATCGCTACAAAACACGATATGCCATGGAAGCTGATTTATTGTGAAATAGGATTAAGCCGTGAAGACGCTCGAGCGAGAGAAAAATATCTTAAATCAGGCATGGGTCGAAGATATTTAAAGGCAAGATTGAAATTCTTTTTTGCCCAAGGTTTCTAACGGACTAGAGTCGGGCCTTGATCCCGTACGAAATAGGACGCTGACGCAAAGCGTCCGCGATTTTGTACGGGATTGATCTTTGGATGCTTGTCCCTCTTGTTTCTTAATCAGCCCTCCGACGCAATGTCGGAGGAATTTTTTATTAAAAATTTTATCATTATATTAAGACGACACAGTCTAACTAGGTTATTTCGCGGTACTTTCCCATGGGAAAGTACCGCTTGAAGAGTTAATGCGGAAAATTTGGGGGCCACAATGACTGCGCGGCTTGGAGCTTATATAATATGTAAATGGACTATACAAGGATTTATGCTGGTTTTCTTAAGAAGTTTTTGAAGATCCGGCGGCCACTCAAGGTTGTTTTTGATTGTTCTAACGGATCGGCAGGGCCGGTTATTAAGAAAATAAGCAATTTAGTTATTGGGAAATTGGAGATTATTTTAATAAACGAAAAGCCTGACGGACGTTTTCCGGCGCATGGGCCGAATCCGATGGCTAAAGGCGCGACAGATGATTTGCGAAAAGCAGTTTCAAAAAATAAAGCAGATTTGGGAGTGATTTTTGACGCCGATGGCGATCGGGCCTTTTTTATTGACGATTTGGGCGAGGGAATTCATTCGGACATTACTGCCGCGCTGATCGGAAAAAATTACAAAGGGCCGGTGATTCTGGACGTGCGGGCGGGATACCTCGCGCGCGAACTTATTTCCAAAGTTATTGATTCCCGAGTCGGCCATTATTTCATCAAAAAATTGATGCGGCAAAGAAAGGCGCCTTTTGCCGCCGAGACCTCCGGGCATTATTATTTCAAAGATTTTTTCTACGCGGATTCGGGAATTTTCGCGGCCATACAATTTATGAACGCGGCATCAGAAATTTTGAAGAAAGGGAAGAAATTAAGCGGCTGGATTGACAGTTTGCCGAAATATTACAGATCGGGAGAGATAAACTTTAGGATTAGCGATAAAAAAGCCGTAATGAAAAAAGCCGAGAATCTTTTCAAAAAAGAAGCCAAGAAAATATCGCATTTGGACGGACTGAAAATGGAATTTGGTCCGCCAGTTGGCCAATGGTGGTTTAGTTTGCGGCCCTCCAATACGGAAGATTTATTAAGATTGAATTTAGAAGCGAAAGACGAAAAAGTTTTTAAAAAAGCGTTGAAGGCAATATCTGCTCTCGCCAATTAAAGCGAGCTTTAAGGATTTCGGGTTTGCCCGACGAAGCTTTAGCGAAGGCGGGAGAAGTTTTTGAGGGCACCAAAAGGTGCCCGTTTTTTTTGGCCAATTCGTAAAGGTCTTTGGTGATTTTGACGTCGTTAAGGCAATAGTTTTTTAATTCTTCCAAATTGCCGTCTTTGTATAATTTAATAGCCTCCAAGCTGTGGTGAGTTTTGCCGATTCCTAGATTGGTTTTTGCCAAAATATCCAAACTAATCCGATGGCCGAGCGCCATTTCAATTTCTTCCAAAAGATCCAGGCGAGACAGAGCATAGATATTAAAATCGCAATGTTTTTCCAAAACCGGAATATCAAAACGATTGATGCTGAAGCCGATAACGAGTCCGGCATTTTTCAAAATTGGCCCCAACTTGTCAAGTTCATTTTCGTAAAAAGACAGATATTGGTCTTTGTTATATGAATAAAGACCCACAAAGGAAACTTGCAGGTCTTTTATATTTTCTTGACCGCCAACATCCGCGAAAGTGTTTTTAGTTTCTATATCAATGACGATTTTGTCCATAGTGGGTATCAACTAATTACGAATCTTTTTCGAATATACGAATTCGTTTATTCATAATGGATTCGCTATTCGTTGATTTTACACGTGCCTATCGGCAACATTGGAAGCGGCATAGCTTTCCGGCTTGGTCTTGGCCTCAAAATTGTTGGCGCGGATCATGCCGACCAACTCTTGAATCATGACGCGAGTGGCGCCATTCTGGCCGACATCAACGTGAATCGCGAAATCAAACTTTATGGATTGGCTGGCCGAAGCGTTGAGAAGCGCGAGGAAGCTTTTGGCAATATCCAGCGACATCAAAACTTCTTTCCAAATCCGGTCTCTTAATGTGTGGAATTTAGTTTCATCTTCTATTCGGCGCCAAAAATAGCGTCCGCCTTTTCCAACTCGATGAATCACTATCGCGGTGACAAAGTCAGCGGTGTTATCGGAAGCTTTCAAAGAATCAGTCCCAATCGTGATTTTATATTCGTATCTTGGCTCCGCCTCCATGAAATTGATAACTTCTCGCACGATCTGTTCCGGTGAGAGCCGCAAACCAAGCGATGTATTGAAAAGCAGTACGTCTTTCATTTTGCATTTAAGGATACAGACTTTGATTGTGTTTGTCAAAGAAATATTATAAGACATATAGGACCTAAGTCTTGCGGGTTTTATCAACATATGGAAAAAGTCTACCTAGATTACGCGGCCTCAACGCCGGTGGATCCGGCAGTGGAAAAGGCGATGAAGCCGTATTTTGGAAAAATTTTCGGCAACCCAAATGCCCTGCATGGTTTTGGGCAGGAAGCTTCGCGGGCGGTTTTTGCCGCGCGCCGAAAAATTGCCGAATCCATCGGAGCGGATTATAAGCAGATTATTTTTACCGGTTCGGCGACAGAGGCGAATAATTTAGCGCTCCAAGGAGTTGCGAGAGGATATAGAATTCAGAATTCAGAATTTAGGAAAAAGGCTATTTCCAAATTCCCGTATTCTAAATCCTATATTCTGAATCCTCGTATTATAGTTTCGGCGATTGAACACGATTCTATTTTGGAAACCTGCAAAGATCTGGCAAAAGACGGAGTTGAGATAGTTTATATTCCGGTTAACCGAGAAGGAATTGTGGATTTGAAGAAACTGGAATCCGCTCTTAATGAACGGACAGTTTTGGTTTCGGTGATGTATGCCAATAACGAGATTGGGACGATTCAGCCGATTAGGGAAATTTCTAGAATCATAAATAATTTTTATTCAATGATGAAGCCCCTTTTCCATACTGACGCTGTTCAAGCGTTTCAGTATTTAAATTGCAACGTAAACGATTTGGGCGTGGATTTAATGACTCTATCAGCGCATAAAATTTATGGGCCGAAAGGGATCGGCGCATTGTATGTTCGCGATCCAAAGGCCTTGAAGCCGATCATTACCGGCACTGATAATGTCCCTTATATAGTTGGGTTTGCCAAAGCGGCGGAAATCGCGGACCGAATGTGCGAAAAAGAAAGCAAGCGAACGGCGGGGTTGCGGAATTATTTTTGGGCGAAACTTCATAAAACACTGCCAAAATTAGAACTTAACGGGTCAATGAGAAATAGATCGCCGAATAATTTGAACGTCTATTTTCCGGGACAGAACGCCCATGAACTGCAAATTAAACTTGATTTAGCGGGCGTTGCCGCGTCTCCCGGCGCCGCTTGCACTACTCGAATCTCCAGATCATCTTTCGTATTAGAAGAGATGGGGTTTTCCAAAGAGCGGGCGTCGGGAAGTTTAAGGTTTAGTTTAGGGAGGCAAACCGCGAAAAAAGACCTTGATTACGTTACCTCTGTTTTGATAAAATTGTTAAAATAAAAAGAGAGAAGCTTTATGAAAAAAAGTTTATTTTTAGGAATAATCGCCGGTTTTCTAATTTATAGCCAGATTGCCGAGGCGAATTTCTTGAAAGATTTATGGCGCCGAATTTTTCCTGAGACTGCGGAGGTAGCCACGTCAACGCCAGTACAGCCGCCTAAGCCAGCGGAGGAATATCGATCCGCTTTTGATTACGAAGAACGGATTATTAAAGCCGTTGAAATCGCGGCGCCGTCCGTAGTTTCTATCGTGGTGACTAAAAATGTCCCTATTATTGAACAGTGCCCGTACAGTCCGTTTGGAAATTTGCCGCCCGGATTTGAGGAATTTTTTGAGCAATTTGAATTTTCCCGCCCTTGCCCGAAGGGAACGCAAGAGAAAGAAATTGGCGGCGGGAGCGGATTCGTGGTTTCCGCCGACGGTTTGATTTTGACGAATAAGCACGTAGTTAGCGATCCCGACGCTTCTTATACGATTTTCACCAGCGACGGGAAAAAGTATTCGGGGAAAGTAGCGGCAACCGATCCTTTTCAAGATTTGGCGGTAGTTAAAATTAAGGCGGAAAATTTGCCGGTCTTAAAGCTGGGAGATTCAGATTCAATCAAATTGGGCCAAACAGTTGTCGCTATTGGCAACGCTCTCGGAGAATTCAGCAATACGGTGTCAGCGGGCATAGTCTCCGGGCTTTCAAGAAAAATTACCGCTTCCGGCGGACGCGGCCTGCGGGAAACGTTGGAGGGCATTATTCAGACTGACGCCGCTATTAATCCCGGGAATTCCGGCGGGCCGTTGTTAAACTTGCGCGGAGAAGTTGTAGGCATTAACACGGCGGTGGCTTCCGGCGCGCAAAATATAGGGTTTGCCATACCTATTAATAAGGCAAAACGCGATATCCAATCGGTAAGATCCACTGGCAAGATTCTGGTGTCGTATCTTGGAGTACGTTATCATTTGATAACGCCGGAAGTTAAAGAAAAAGAAAAATTATTGGTTGATTATGGAGTTATAGTAAGAGGCGGAGAGGACGGTCCGGCGATTATGCCCGATTCTCCGGCAAGCAAAGCGGGTATTTTAGCGGAAGATATTATTTTAGAGGTCAATGGACAAAAGGTTAATAGGGATAATTCGCTTGGGTCTTTAATCCAGCAATATCAGGTTGGAGATACTATTCAGCTCAAAATTTTGCGAAACGGCAAAGAGATTCTAATAAATGTTTCTCTTGCCGAAAGAAAGATTTAATGTTATACTAAAGTAATGCCTAAACACTCATTTTCCACAATTGATAAGAACAATTTTGTTTCAAATCCGAGGCGCGAGAGCGAGATGTATATGTATACATCGAGCTTGAGCAACAAAGGAGTTGATCAAAATTGTCTTACCGAAGGAGGCCCGATTTTGGACAATTTCTTCGTTACGCTTCCTCATCGTACACAGGTACGATTCGTCAGCGCGCCTCGAACTTGGTCGCAAAATCGAGGCCTTCAATTAAGAAAAATGAGCGTTTAGACATTACTGCTATGCCATCATTTAATAGGTTCACAATAAAAGCTCAAGAAGCATTGCAAAACGCCCAGGAATTAGCGGCGCAAAAAAATCACGGAGAATTTAGGGTTCTTCATCTGCTTCATTCGCTAATGGGCGACGAACAATCTCTGATCAGACCGATGTTAGTTAAGTCCGGAGTCAATTTAGACAGTTTGTATAAAGAGATTGAAGAAGAGATGAAAAAGATGCCTAAAATTTTTACCGCTTCCAGCGTGGGACAGCTTTATCTTTCGCCGGAATTAATGCAGGTTTTGGATAGAGCGGGCAAAATCGCGCTTTCTCAAAAGGATGAATATATTTCCTGCGAACATTTGCTGTTAAGCATTTTTGACTGTTCATCTTCAGCCCAGAAGATTTTAGAAAGGGTGGGCGCGCGGCGCGAAGTGGCGTTGAGAGCTTTGGCCCAACTGCGAGGTTCGTCAAGAATCACTGACGAAACTCCGGAAAGCAAGTTTCAAGTTTTGGAAAAGTACGCGATTAATTTGACCGAGAAAGCAAAGGCGGGAAAATTAGATCCGGTGATTGGAAGAGGCGAAGAATTGCGGAGATTGATTCAGGTTCTTTCCCGGCGCACAAAAAATAATCCGGTTTTGATTGGCGAACCCGGCGTCGGAAAAACGGCGATTGTTGAGGGATTGGCCCAAAGAATTATCGCCGGCGACGTCCCCGAAACCCTAAAAGATAAAGAAATCATCATGCTTGATCTTGGATCTTTAATTGCCGGCACAAAATTCCGAGGCGAATTTGAAGATCGTCTAAAAGCATTCGTGAAAGAAATTCAAAATTCCGCCGGACGCCTTATTTTGTTTATTGACGAAATTCACACGATTGTCGGCGCGGGAGCGGCGGAAGGCGCGATTGACGCTTCTAATCTTTTGAAGCCGCCATTGGCAAGGGGAGAACTGCACGCTATCGGCGCGACTACCATTCGGGAATATCAGCGCCATATAGAAAAAGATCCGGCGCTTGAGCGGCGTTTTCAGCCAATCATGGTGGAAGAACCGACTACCGAAGACGCGATGGCAATTCTCCGCGGTTTGAAAGAAAAATACGAAACTCATCATGGCTTGAGAATTAGCGATGAGGCAATTGTGTCAGCGGTTAATCTCTCGGCCCGCTATATTACCGACCGATTTTTGCCGGATAAAGCGGTGGATTTGATTGACGAAGCGTCGGCCGCGCGCCGTTTGGCAACGGAAAGTTTGCCTTCAGATATTGATAAAACCCGGAGGGAGCTGACTCGCCTTGAAATAGAACGTTCCGCTTTGATGAAAGAATCAGCGGTCAAAAATAAAAATCGCTTAAAAGCCATAGAGAAAGAAATTGCCGTTCTCAAGGATAGTAATGAATCGCTTTCAGCCAATTGGAGCGCCGAAAAAGTGGCGTTTGAAAAATTAAATAATTTGCGCAAAAAGATTGACGACTTGAAGCATCAAGCGGAAATAGCGGAAAGAGACGGCGATTTGGAAAAAGTTGCCCAGCTTTTATACGGCGCTTTGCCTCAATCGGAAAAAGAATATAAAAATTTTGAAAAGAAAAATAAATTTTCTTCCATCAAAGAGTCCATTGACGCCGAAGATATTGCCGCGGTTGTTTCGCGCTGGACCGGCATTCCGGTGAATAGAATGCTGGAATCAGAGATGCGGAAACTAACTAGACTGGAAGATGATTTGAGCAATCGGGTTATTGGCCAGGAAGAGGCTTTAAGCGCGGTTTCTAACGCTTTGCGGCGGGCAAGAGCTGGTTTATCGGACGAACATCGTCCGCTAGGATCTTTCATGTTTCTTGGCCCCACCGGAGTTGGAAAAACCGAATTGGCTAGAGCTTTGGCGGAGTTTATGTTCAACGACGAAAAGGCCATAGTGCGAATTGATATGTCCGAATATATGGAAAAGCATTCAGTGGCCAGACTGATTGGCTCCCCGCCCGGATATGTCGGCCACGAAGATGGGGGGCAGTTGACGGAAATCGTAAGACACCGGCCCTACAGTTTGATTTTGTTTGACGAAATTGAAAAAGCGCATCCGGAGGTGTTTAACATACTGCTGCAAATTTTGGATAATGGCCGCTTGACCGACAGCAAGGGCAAAATAGTTAATTTCAAGAATTCCATTATTATCATGACCTCCAACGTGGGAAGCCATTATTTCCGGGAAATGTCTCAGATCGGTTTTACCGCTCTGACCGATGGAGACATCAGCAGACAGGAAAACGATTTTAAGGAAAAAGTGCGCGGATCTTTGCGAAATAGTTTTAAGCCGGAGTTTCTGAACCGAATTGACGAAGTTATTATCTTTAATGTTTTGAAAAAGAAAGACATTGAAAAGATTGTTGACATTCAATTGGAGTTAGTCAGAAATAAATTACAGGAAAGAGATATTAAGATTGCCATTGACGGTTCTGCCAAGAAATATATTGTTGACCATGGCTTTGACCCCGATTACGGCGCCCGCCCCATCAAGAGGTTGATTCAAAAAGCGGTCTTAGATAGACTAGCAGATAAGATTATTGGCGGCGAAATTAAAAATGGAGACAAGGTTAAGATTGGTTTTGCGGGATCAACAATTACGGTTAGCGCTTAAGGCCCTTATTTTTGGGGGAGGATTAGCGTTGGTAAAAATTGGGAGTTTAGGATTGCTCCCGATTTTGTTTTTTCTGGGAATTGCCTTATTTCTCTATACCAGTCCGCTGTTTAATAGCTTTAATCAATCGTACAATTTGCTGATCTTGATAGCCATTTCTTTATTGGCGGCTGGCAAAACTTTAGACAGCGGTTATTTTTTATTGATCTGGTTAGGCGCCGTATTTCTTTTTTATTTAATTTTAGGCATTAAAGATTTGATTTTAATTAATCGGAGCTTTTGGCAGAGCTTCTTAAATTTTTCTTTATTTTACGCGTCAGCCGTCCTGTTTTTTTACTCGGATCTTTCCAAATTTTTCTTATTGGATTTTTTTGGATTATTTTTAGCCGCTCTTGTTCTGATACGAAACCTTTACGCAAGAAAAATTTTAGTCGCTTTACTGGCCGCGTTTATTATTTCTGAAATTACTTGGCTCGCGGCTTTACTGCCGCTCGGGCCAATTAACGCGGCAAGTTTAGTTTTTTTAACCTATTTTACATTAACCAGTTTGATTGCCCGCCAAGCTGACCAATCCCTAAACAAGCGGCTGATTTTAAGATACTTAACAGTTTTCGTGATTTTACTGGTTATTATTTTTGGAACTACGAAGTGGGGAATTTAAACCTTAAAACGCGCTAAGAGGCAATCGGTACATCCTAAAAATTATTTCTCCTTGGTGGTCAAAGATTTCTTGGTTTGGCTTGGCGTACGATTCTAAATCGCTGATAAAATTTGTTCGCGGGTCATCAATATAATTTTCTTCCGTTGGCAATATTTTTTCGGTTGCGACAATAAAAGTTGCGTCTTTGAGGCCTGACTTTGTGTAAAATTCAATATCTTGCTTATCCAGTTTTTCCAGAAATTGGCCAATGGAATGTATCGGCGCCGATTCGTAAAGCCGCCGCCGCTCAAAAATCCAAACCCAAGAAAACCATCTCATGCGGTCATCAAATACCAGAAGATGTTCTTGATTTTTAAGATTAGGATTAAGTTTCAGTTGTTCAAGAACACGCTTCTCCTGATATTTGGCAAGTTGAGGTTCTTCAGCGAAAATTATGATTTTTGACAAGCCGTTAAATTTTTCATAAAAAGCTTTTACGTAATTTTCCAGATTATTGTATCCGGCAAATATCGGGCGATTAACAGATAAAAATACCGGCGATTCAATTAAGGGGTTGGCCATCACTTGAGTTTGAACGGCAAAAAATAATTCCCATAAAACGAACGACACTGTGAATATGGAAATTAACGGTTTGCTCCAACTGGGCGATTTCGCATAAACCCAAATAATTCCCGCGCTGAAAAGGTAGGCAATGAATGGCAGAAGTATGACGCCGAAGCGGTCTTTGGGCCCGGTAACAGTTAACATTATTATTCCAAACAGCAATCCGATGAACATTATAATCTTATTAGAATTTCTATTTTTATTGAGAATGGAACCGATGATGCCCATTGTCAAAATAATCCATATTCCCGCGCTGAAATTTCTGCTGACGATTCTTTTAACTGCCGGAATAATGTCCAAATCTATATTTTTTTCCCGTGTTAATCCTTGAAAATCAACTGGTTTTTGGCCGACTAGAGTTGAAAGGGCGGCGTCTAAATGTCCTCTAGCCGTGAACATCATAAAGTTATAAACAATTATTGGAGAAATAAGAATTATTATTGCTAAAATTCCCAAATAAAAATATTTTTGGCGAAACGCGCTTTTTCTCCAGATTAAAATCAGCAATAGAAATACCGGACCCATAAATAAAAAGGTGTATTTAGTGAGTAAGCCGGCGGCTAAAGTTGTTCCCCACCAAATATAGTTTTTAGATTTTTCTTCAGCTTTTATGAAAAAATATATAGATAAAGCGATCCAAAGAATCAAAAATCCGTCTAAATAGCCGATTCTGGAAACCCAAATAGCATAGTTTGATATTGTTAAAAATCCAGCAGAAAGCAAACCGGCAATTTCACCTCCAAGTTTTTTACCCAAAAAGTACATTGCCAGTATTGAACTTAATCCGGCAATTACAAACGGCAATCTGGCAAAAAAAATATTATCATCGCCAATTTGGAAAAATAACCATTGCACCCAAAACACTAGCGGCGGCGCATCATGAAAAGAAAGATATTGCCACCATTGCGATTCAGAAAACCAGGAAATTGGAGTTGATTGCCGGTTTATCGCGGCGACATAATCTATGTAACCAATTGATCTTAAGGAGTATAACGCGTCATCAATGGCAATGTCGGGAAGATTAATATTCCAAAATCTTAATACGGCTCCAATCAGCATTATGCCGGCAAGCGCGAGCAACGCATTTTTTTTCGTAAACATCAAAATTAAATTTTAATTACGGATGATGTATAGTTAGCGGCATTATCCGGGTTCCCAGTCCGGCAAGCGGCAAAACTGCTTTTTTGACTTCCATATACGCATAGTTTAAACTAATTTTTGATGTTTGTTAATCAGAAAGCTCAAGAAATCAGCCATGCCCTAATCAGAGTTGCCGCATATATCAGGAGATCAGAATTAAAACAAAGAATAGAAAAATTATCCTTCCAATTGATAGAAGATACGGCATCTATGGATCTTTCTGCTATTAACAAGACCGTATTGTCTTTGGATAGCCTGATCAATGTAGGCAGGTCCATTTTTGAGATAGAACCGACCAACGCCTCTATCCTTATTAGAGAGCTTAATAGTCTTAATTCGGCAATGAAGCAAATTGCCGAATTACCGCAAGGAGTACCAAATTTAGAGTCTCTGTTCTCAAGATTGCCTGTTTATTCTTCTCAACAAACAGAGGAACATAGTTATCCTTCTGATGAAAACAACCAAAACCGGCAATACAATAATCCGGCAATGCGGCAATCGGCAATTGTTGAAAGAATGCGGCAATCGGCAAATCGGCAACTCCAGCTTAAGGATATAATTGCCGAATTTCCGGATATTAGTGAAAGAACTATGAGGTATGACCTCCAGAAGTTATGTAATCAGGGCATTATTGAAAGAGTTGGAAACGGCGGTCCGGGAAGTTACTATGTAATGAAATAATCGCTTTTTCGTTATAATTAACGTATAGGTTAATATTCTGTTTTGATTCCGGGTGAGGCTGAATCAAGACTTTTTAGAAAAGCTTTTGTGTTTGGTTTTTACCAAGCGCAAAGTTTGTTCTAATGTCTGATGGCCTCCCAAAAAAGGGAGAGTTTTTTTATTCTTTGATACCTAAAATTATCTCGTTGTCTGGGTCGATTCTCTATCGCATGAGCGTAAGAGAAGGACTTCTGGTAATTTTTCTGACAATTAAAAAATATACAATTAATTAGTTAAATAATTTAAAGAAAATAAAAAATATATGAGTACAAACATAACAAGGAAAGTCACTTCAGTTGTGCTTTCAGCTACAACTGCTCTTTGGCTTTCTGGTTTTACGATGCTTGTACCAGTCGCACACGCACAAGCAACTGATTTGCAAGCGCAAATCAATGCTTTGCTACAACAGATTGCGGCCCTTCAGGCGCAATTGGCTGCCCAAACAGGTGGCGCTGCAGCGGCTCCGTCATGCAACTTTACTCGCGACCTCACCGTGGGTTCAAAGGGGGATGACGTGAAATGCTTACAGCAATACCTAAATGGCGCTGGCCAGAAAGTTGCCGCTAGTGGCGCAGGTTCTCCTGGCAATGAAACTACTTATTTTGGTTCGTTGTCTAGAGCAGCCGTAGCCAAATGGCAAGCCGCCAACAACCTTTCACCGGCTGTTGGTTATTTCGGTCCAAAATCTAGAGCAAAGTACACGTCGCTTGCTGCCGCACCTGGCGCTCCTGCTCCAGCTGCGCCCGGCGCTCCTGCTGGTACAGGTTTAACTGTTACTTTAGCTCCTAATCAACCGGCAAACGGCTTGTTCGGTGAATCATTTGCCAGCCGAGATTTTACGAAATTGAACTTCACTGCTTCGGCTGATGGCGATGTAACCGTCAATTCTTTGAAGGTTGAAAGAACTGGTCAAGCTAATGATTCCGCTTTCTCAGGCGTTATTCTTTTAGATGAAGACGGCACAAGACTAGGCGCAACTAAGACATTTGGTTCTGATCATACATTGACGTTAACTGAAAAGTTTACCGTCAAAGCTGGTAAAACCAGAACTATGAGCTTAGCTGGTGATTCTGATAGCGATCAGAATGACTACAATGGTCAACTGGTTTCATTGAGTTTAACAAAAGTTGATGCTGGGAGTGCAAATGTGAATGCTTCCTATCCTTTGGTTGGGGCAACTCACACTGTTAACAGCACTTTGGCAATTGGAACCTTAACTGTTGCAATTGGCGCTTTTGATCCGGGCGCTGGCCTAACGAAAGAGGTTGGCACCGCTGGTTCAATCTTCTCTGGCTTGAGACTTATCGCAGGTTCTGACGAAGACATCTTACTTAAATCTGTTAGGTGGTACCAGAACGGTTCAGCGGGCGCTGCCGATCTTGCTAACGTCAAAGTTAATCTTGATGGAACAGATTATGTAGCTACCGTTAGTTCCGATGGAAAGTACTACACCGGTAAATTTGGCGATGGCGTTACGGTTTTGAAAGGTTTGAATAAACAGGTTTACGTTAGAGGTGATGTGGTTGGCGGTTCCGGAAGAACTGTTGACTTAGATGTGTTCCGATTTGCCGATATTCAAGCTGTTGGCAAGACTTACAATTATTCCGTTTTGCCAAGTAGGGATGGCGGCGCTGCCGCTCACACTGCTACTGACGACAACGGCAGTATCGGTACGGAAGAGCCAAACTTTGACGCCTATGAAGCGTATATTGGCTCTGGAACAATTACAGCCCAAAATGCCACTTCTGTTGGTTCCCAGAACATCGCAATTTCTCTGGGGGATCAGCCACTAGGTGGTTTAATTGTAGATGTTAAAGGTGAAGATATTACTGTTGCTGGCATGAACTTTGACTTGAGTGTTGTTGATGATGGCACCGATAGCGCTACTGGCGCATCCATTGATACTAACGACATAACTGGTATTACTTTGGCTGACGCAAGCGGCACCGTGGTTGCTGGTCCGGTGGATGGATCAGCCGGAGGTAATAACGGTATTAGGTTTACCAATACTGTTACATTCAAACCTGGCCGTACGGTCTATACCTTGAAAGGTAAAATTGGTACTGATATCGGTAATAACGATACAGTTGCCGCTTCTACCACTCCGAGCAGTGACTGGACGACAGTGAAAGGTGTAACATCTACTACTACGGTTACTCCGAGTCCTTCTAGCGCGGTAACGATGAGTACTATGACTGTTAAGGCCGCGGTTTTGACGTTGACTCTGACTCCAAATACACAAGCTAATGGCAGTACTACTGCTCAAAATGTGGTTGCTGGAACCGGTAATTACAAGTTCACTGATTATGTACTAGACGCAAGCGGTTCCGGTGAAGATGTTCGTGTTACAGGAATGCAGTTGCGGCTTACTTTCACTTCCGCAAATGCCGCTGACGATCTGACCAATTGCCAACTTTACGATGGATCTACGCCATTAAATACTGGCGGCAATCTGGAAAATCCGACCAACAGCCTTACAAGCGCGGCCAATAGAACATTTGCCTTTGATACCGGTTTGATTGTTCCGAAAGGAACAGTAAAAACCCTAAGTGTTAAATGCAACTTAGTTGCTGGCGCTGCTCTTGGTCATCAATGGGAATGGGGTATTACCGATGCTGACGCATCTCTAACCGCTACCGGAATGACATCCGGCCAAACGGTTGACGGTTCAGATTCTATTACTGCTAATGATGGCCGTATTATTACCGCCGTGAGTGGCGGAAGTTTGTCGGCTAATGAAGATCCAGTTACTCCGCTTAAATGGGTACAGGCCGGTTCTACAGATAATACTTTGCTGTCATTGAGACTAAATGCTACCGATGAGGATGTTATAGTTAACACTCTTGGTTTGCAGATAGCTACCTCAACTGACTCTAATGCTCCTTCCAATGCTTCTAACTCCCCATCTGACGTTGCTAAAGTAACGATTTGGAATAACGCAACAAATCCACCAACTAAGGTTGGCGAAGCAGTATTCACTTCTACGGATTACGCGACTGCAACTTTGACTGGCGTTACCGTTCCAAAAGATGGCCAGGTTATTCTTACCGTTAAAGCTGACGCAGGCCTAATTGGCACTTCCTTAGCAGGACGTCCTGGTCATATGCTATTTATCAATTATGACGCTTCTAACTCAACAAACTGCGATAACGCAACTTGTCAGAGAGGTGTTGTTGGCGTAGGGGGATCATCTGGAACTACTATCGGTTCTGCGGGTTCTGACACCGGTACTAATGGCGCTAGATTAGCAAGGGCGTATCCGACCGTAACTAAGCTGTCCTTGCCGAACAATACATTTGGTCAAAACGCCACAAGCAAAGCTTTGTATAGGTTCAAAGTCTCTGCTCCTTCGGGTACCAATGGCGTCAGTTTATACAAGTTCACGTTTAACTTGTCAACTTCCTCAAAAGATGTAGTTGAATTGCCAACTGACGATGGTGACGCCGGAAGTAATATAGATACCGATTTCAGCAATGACTTTACAGTGGCTAACTTGCAAGTCAAATGTTATTCCGATGAATTCGTGACGCCGTCTTGTGGAAATACAAACGGTCTTATGAATCAATATGCTTTGGCTATTGCTAATGGCGTAGAGGATAACGTGGACTTTGGTTCCACATCCGTTCATATGCCAGCATTCATGGTTGAGGCTTCTACAGAAGCTTTAGCTGGCGGTATTGCTGATGGCGATGGTACGGTCTTACAAGGAGATCAAGATGTTGATCTATCTGTTTACTTCAATCCGACTGCGACAGCTAGCGGTACGCCTGAAGCTATCCGAATTACAGCTGGCACAACTAGATGGTTTGAATTGCTTGGTGATATCACTAATGCCACTACTACGCATAGCATTACGGTCAAGATGCAGGGCGATGCAAGCTTTGCGGTTGGCGGTCATGTAACTGGTCGTGTTGCGGACGAAAACGGTGGTAAGGAAAATACCGCGGATAGCGATGACTGGAGCACTGGTCGTTACATATTTGCTACCACTGCCGGTCTCACTGACTTGTACAGCGACAACGACTTTATCTGGTCCGGTAATTCTACCAATAGCAGTCAGAATGTTGTTGATTATGATTGGTTTAACGGATTCCTGGTGCCTGGTTTGAGTAATACCGATACGGGCGTTGCTGAAACGTTAAGTAAGAGTAGTTAATTCTTAGCTAAAGGCTTGAGCTTTAGTTAAAGCGCTACCCCTCCGATGGACATCGGAGGGGTTTGCGTTTTAGTCATTTTTTTGCTTTAATAAATGTCAATATGTCTAAGCAATTTTTATTTTGGATAACAGCTCTTGGTTTGTTTTTAGCGGCGGGCGGTTGGATAACTTCTGCTTATTTATTTGACAAATCGGAGCCAATAACGCAACCAGACGTAGTAGCTAGTACTACAACAGAAAACATTATTAGTACCACAAATAAAGATGTTGCGCCTCGGCAAAAATATACTGGTCAGAAGTTGGATTATCTTGGAGATTATAAGATTTTGGAAAAGTATCCAAAGGAATTTGTGGAAAGTAATCGCAATAGATTACTAAGTCTTGTAGAGGCAGTTACAAAAAATCCAGATCAGATTGATAATTGGATTGATATTGGCTTAGTTAAAAAAAATGTTGATAATTATGTCGGAGCAAAAGATGTTTGGGATCACACAAATAAAATTAATCCCAATTATGGCTTAAACTATTTTAATCTTGGCAATCTCTATGCATTATATTTGCGGGATTTTAAGAAGGCCGAATCAAACTATTATAAAGCCCTTCGATTAGACCGCAATTCAGTCAATTTTCATTTAGGATTAGCGGAATTTTACCGAGATTTTTATAAAGAGAAGTATGATTTAGTGGATGATGTTTTGCTTGAAGGGTTGGTATATGTCCCAAAAGACGCTAATTTGTTATTAAATCTGGCATTATATTATAGAGATACCGGAGAAAAAGCGGAAGCAATAAAATATTTTGAGAAATTTTTAACAGCCGAAGGTTTCAGCGATACTCAAGCTGAAGCAGTTAAACAAGAAATAGAGAAACTGCGTCAATAAAATTTGGGTTATAAAAAGGAATGATTAAGATCATCCTTTTAGTGACGAAAGATGATGTTGGCGGCGCGCAGAAGTACGTCAAAGATCTTAAAGAAAATCTTGACCTTAGCAGATTTGAATTGAAGATTTTAACTGGCGGCAGGACTGGCGCTCGTTTCCTGTCTAATTCTCTTTTGCCTCATTTTTTGTTTATTAACGATCTGTTAGCTTTAGGAGAATTACTTTTCTTTTTTTGGAAAGAAAAGCCAGATATTGTACATCTTAACAGTTCCAAGGCGGGTGTTATAGGAGCCATTGCGGCAAGGTTGGCAGGAGTTAAAAAGATTATTTTTACCGCGCATGGATGGGTTTTTAATCCAAATAATAAATTAAATTCTTTAAAGAGGCATTTCTATATCTGGCTGCATAAAATAGCCGCCAGATTCCAAGACGTTATTATTAATGTCTCTGAATATGACAAACAATTAGCTATTAATCACAAAATCGCGCCATTTGAAAAATTAGTAACTATATATAATGGTATTGCGCCAATAAATTTTTTAGGAAAAATAGAAGCTCGTCGGGAATTGCTAAAGAAATTTAAAATTGCCTGCCTGCCGGTAGGCAAGGAAAATTTAAAATTGAAAATTGATGGCATATGGATAGGTTCTGTTGGCCGTTTAGTAACGGAAAAAGATTATATAACTTTCCTGGAAAGCGCCGCGTTATTACCTAATGTTAATTTTTTTATTATCGGTTCGGGACCGTTAAAGAAGAATTTAGAGTCTAGAATTCAGAACTTAGGATTAGGCGATCGGTTTTTCATTTTAGAAAATATCGCGCCAGCCGCCCCGTATTTGAAAGCATTTGATATTTTTCTTTTAACTTCTATTAAAGAAGGACTGCCATATACTATGCTCGAGGCGATGGCGGCAGAAATTCCGCTTGTGGTGACGCGCGTTGGCGGAATGACTGAAATTATTGAAGGACGGGGATTAGTGATGCCCCCCAAGGAACCCCAAGAATTAGCAAGGGCAGTAAGCTACTTATTAGAACATCCACAAGACGCAAGAGATTTTGCCGCCAAAGCCAACAATTTTTTGAAAGAAAAATTGAATTTGCTGACAATGATTAAAAAAACCGAAGAAATTTATAAATCATGAAAGTAGCCGTTTTTAGTCTTGCATATTCGCCATTTGTCGGTGGAGCGGAAATAGCCGTGAAAGAAATAATGGAACGCCTTCCGGATTTTGATTTTCAAATTTTCGCTCATGATTTTCAAAAATACGGCCATGGCAGGCCGGCAAAGTTTTTTTATATCTTCCGTTCATGGTTGGCGGCGGAGCGCGCCCATAAGAAAGAGCCCTTCAAGGCGATTTGGGGAGTGATGGCCGCATATGCGGGTTTCGCGGCGCTTTTATTTAAATTACGGCATCCGAAAATCCCTTTTTTATTGACTCTACAGGAAGGTGATTCGGAAGGGCATATATTGAATCGTGTGGGAATTTTGTATCCATTTTGGAGACTAATCTTTAAAAGAGCGGATCGTATTCAAGCAATCAGTAATTATTTGGCCGACTTTGCAAAAAGGTATGGAGCGATATGTCCAATTGAAGTGGTGCCGAATGGAGTATCGCTAGAAAATTTTCAATTTACAATTTTCAATTTTCAAAAAAAATCCCAAAATCCAAATGCTAAAATAATTATTACGACTTCGCGACTGGTGCATAAAAACGGACTTGACACCCTAATTTGCGCTATACCCGAACTTCATAAATTGAAAATTAAAAATTGTAAATTGAAAATTTTAGGTAGCGGTCCTGACGAATTGAAACTTAAACAATTAGTCAGGGATTTAAGAGTAGAAAATTACATTGAATTCTTGGGACATATTGACCCCGAGAAAATTCCGGAATATCTCGCAAAAGCAGATATTTTTGTCAGGCCATCCAGATCAGAAGGATTGGGGAGTTCATTTTTAGAGGCAATGGCGGCTGGTTTACCTGTCATCGGAACAGCCGTGGGCGGCATTCCCGATTTCCTAAAAAATCCTTCGGTAAGCTCAGGGCAAGTGGCTACGGGACTTCTTGCTAAAGTAGACGATCCAAAAGATTTGGCGGAGAAAATGAAAATTTTACTCACTGACAGTAAACTGTATGCGAGACTTTCCGAAAACGGCCGCAAGCTGGTTTTAGAAAACTATTCTTGGGATTTAATATCCTCAAAAATGGAATCCATATTTCAAAAATTGAAAATTAAGCGGTTGCTCATAGCAACCGGTATCTATCCTCCAGATATCGGGGGTCCAGCCACCTATACCGAGCTTTTGGAAGAAGAATTACCCAAACGAAGTTTTAAGGTGGATCATCTGGCATTTACCGAATTTCGCAAAAAACCGAAAATTATCAGGCACCTAGCCTATTTTTGGAGTTGCCTGTGGAAGTCCAAGAATTTCGAGATCGTATACGCTCAGGATCCCGTCAGTGTTGGCCTACCTTCGCTGTTAGCGGCGAGAATATTGGGTAAAAAATTCTTCATTCGTGTGGCGGGAGACTATGCCTGGGAGCAGGCCGTCCAGCGTTTCGGAGTGAAAGACGGAATCGATGATTTTCAAAAACGAAGATACGGTTGGCGGACGGAACTATTGCGTAACATTCAGAAATGGGTTGTTGGCCGCGCCGATTTGGTCATCACGCCGAGCAAGTATTTCCAAAAACTGGTCGGCGGTTGGATAAAAAATCCGAAAAAAGTCAAAGTTATTTACAACGGTATTCAATTGCAAAATCCAAATGCCAAAATCCAAATGCAAAATAATCCGCCAGCTGGCGGACCAAATTCCAAAACGATACTATCGGCCGGCAGGCTAGTTCCGTGGAAAGGATTTGACGTTTTGATTGATATAATGAAAGATTTGCCGGATTGGCGGTTGATTATTGTTGGCGACGGGCCGGAATACGATAATTTAAAATTTAAAATTGCCTGCCTGCCGGTAGGCAAGGAAAATTTAAAATTAAATAATCAAGTCAGTTTAGCCGGTTCGATACCTAGGGAAAAACTTTTGGACCATTTGCGAAAAGCATCCGTTTTTGTACTTAATACTTCATTTGAGAGCTTTTCTTTTCAGGTGGTTGAAGCAATGAACGCTAGCGTGCCCGTTGTGACTACCAATATCGGCAACCTGACCGAGATAATAGAGGACGGGAAAGAGGGAATCTTGGTTGAACCGAACAATAAAGAACAGATTTTAACTGCCATAGAAAGAATCAGCAGGGACGAAGATTTTCGTGAAATGATAGTCAAAAACGCCAAAGAAAAGGCCCAGCAATTTTCCATAAGCCGAACCGTTGATAATCTAGTAAACTTAATACATGACGCAAGTAAATAAAGAGCACTATTGTCGGAAAAAATACGACGATCTTGACAGGTTTATTTCCTATTTTTATCAGGTTGATTTAACGCAGCAAGTTGCGCAACGCGATGCCAATATGCGAATGCATGCTAATGATACGAATGAACCAAGAATTTTGGAAGTTGGAAAAGGTAACGGATTTTTTTCGAATTATATGAAAAAAAATGGCCATAGCGTTACCACTGCGGATTTTGATGGGAGTTTAAATCCGGATATTGTTGCCGACATCCGATCATTGCCAATATCGGATAAATCTTTTGACATAGTAACCGCTTTTGAGGTTTTGGAGCATATTTCCTATGAAGATTTCCCCAAGGCATTAAGAGAATTACAAAGAGTTTCCAAAAAACATGTCATTATTTCTTTGCCTTATCGTTCAACAGGATGGGAATTTGTTTTTAAATTTCCCGGCATTAGAACTCTATTAAAAAAATCTTTTTTAAGCTTTTTCCTACGGTTACCCCTTAAATTTAACGGCATTAAAACATCCGGCCAACATTATTGGGAAATAGATCTTTATAGATGGCGAATTCGTAAGATTCGTAAAGAATTAAATAAGTATTTTCGTATTATCAAGGAAGTCAGGCCGGTTTTGGATCATTATCACAAATTTTTCGTTCTCGAAAAATTATGAAGTTGTTAATACTCTCTACAGATCAAAAGATTTTTGAAGAAAAATCCTCTGTTCGACAGCGGATGATTGATTATGGCGGATTATTTGAGGAACTGCATATTATTATTTACACCAAGCGAGGATTTAGAATGCAGAATTTAGGATCTAGTAATCATGTGTTCATTTATCCAACCAATACCAGATTTAAGCTGTTTTATTTTTTTGATGTTTATCGAATAGCAAAAAAAATTATTCTAAATTCTAAATCCGAAATTCTAAATCCTTGGATTATTACCACCCAAGATCCTTTCGAAACCGCACTAGTCGGTTATTGGCTGAAAAAAGAATTTAAAATTCCACTGCAAATTCAAAGTCACAGTGATTTTTTAAGTCCTTATTTTAAAAGAGAATCATGGAAAAATAAAATACGAGTTTTTCTAGGTTCATGGTTGATTAAAAAAGCCGATGGAGTTCGAGTGGTAAGCGAACGAATTAGGCAAAGTTTAGTTAAAAATTTCCAGCTGCCATCCTCTAAAATTACTGTTTTGCCGATAATTTTTGATACCGATGATTTTCAGAAGCAACCGGTTTCTATTGATCTCCATAAAAAATACCCGAATTTCGAATCGATAATTTTAGTTGCGTCTCGTTTGACTCGAGAGAAAAATGTAGGATTGGCTATACAAGCTATGACAGAGATTATTAAACACAATCCCAAGTCGTTACTATTGATTGTTGGTGAAGGACCGGAACACCGAAATTTAAAATTTAAAATTGAAAATTTAAAATTGAAGGATAACATTATTCTTGAACCGTGGACCGATGATTTGGTTTCCTATTACAGAACATCCAACGTTTTTGTCCTTACATCAAACTATGAAGGCGGAGCAAGATCGCCAGTTGAAGCTGCGGCAGCTGGGTTACCTGTCATTATGACAGATGTCGCGCCTGCGCGTGAAATTATTAAGGATGGTATCAATGGGTTCGTAGTTCCTGTTGGTGACGCACTAACTTTGGCAGAAAAAGTTATTTGGTTGATTAATCATCCCAAACAAAGAGGCGAATTTTCTCGAAATACTTTGGCAATATCAAAGCAGTTTCCTTCGAAATCCGAATATTTACAAAGATATAAAAATTCTCTTATAAATCTCCTTTGATTCTATACTTTAAGATTCGATAAAGTTCGCTGAATAAATAAAAAAATCTTAATACTTTGTGTTTTTTGTTTCTTGAACTTTCCACTAACTCAAACCAGCTGTATTGCAAGGGAGGATAGTTAATGATTTTGAGATGGCCCTGAAAATCTTTAATTGCTTTTTTAAATGTTAGATAGGAGCGTAGTTGGTGGTGGGGCGAAGTAACAAGAATAATTTGTTCCCATCCGTATTTTTGAGCAAGTCCAACGACATTATTTGCATTGAGGCGGGTGTTGGTTGAATTAGTATCAATAAGTATCTTATTTTTAGGAATGCCGAACTGTTCCGCAAATTCAGCCATTTCCGGTGATGGTCTGCTACCCGTAGATCCGATCATAACTAGTAGAGTTGCCCATTCTTGCTTATAGAGTTTTATGGCCCATTCTGTTCGTTCCCAACCATTTCCCGTTAAAACTACTATCGCATCTGATTTTTTAAGTTCGTCTCGTTTTACAAAAAAATTTGACATTAGAACGCTTATTAGTATACTTTAGGTAGCTCTTTGGAGATTTGCAAATGAAAGTTCTGGTCACCGGTGCTCAGGGATTCATTGGTAGCCATGTGGTGAAGAAACTGCTAGAACGCAGATATCAGGTAGTAAGTTTTGATAGGCGATTATCTAAGTCCATAGAGGGCGTTCACAATTTTGTTGCTGATGTCCGAGATAAGAATGCTGTTGATCAAGCAGTATTTGATGCCGATGGCATCATCCACTTAGCTGGTATTCTAGGCACGGCAGAAACATTGCAGCACGTTTTGGAAACTGCCGATGTTAATGTGATGGGAACATTAAATGTTTTTGAAGCAATTAGAAAATACAAAAAACCTTGTGTTTACATAACATTACCGGATGTTTGGCAAAATCCTTATGCAATTACAAAACGGACCGCTAAAGATTTTGCTTTGCTCTATAATCGCGAGTTTGGAACTAAAATAAACGTTGTGAGAGGTTTCAATGTTTATGGCGAGGGCCAGAAATTCAAGCCAGTGAGAAAATTTGCTCCAAGCTTCATTATCCGGGCTCTTTTGGGGCAACCGTTGCAGGTTTATGGCGACGGGTCACAATTAATGGACTTGGTTTACGTAGAAGACACCGCAGAAATATTGATTAGGGCCTTAGAAACTTCTAAGATAGCAGACGAGGTTATTGATGCCGGCAGTGGTGAAGGTGTGCCGGTTATAAAGGTTGCGACCATTGTTGCAGAAATGTTAAGCGCAAAAATCGAGCATTTACCAATGCGTCTCGGAGAAACAAATAAGGCAGTTATTCGAGGCAACACTGAAACCTTAAAGCGTTGGATTGGGGATTTTGAGTTCACTAACATTGAAGTTGGCATGAAGAAAACAGTAGAATGGTATAGCAAACATTTCAAGGAGCTATTATGAGCTCCTTTTTTATTACATCGGTTTAGTAACTGATTCAATTTGTTATAGGTTTTATTGCTATGTCTAATCACCCGCTGTTTATTACCCAAAAAGTAGATCTGGACGATGATATTTTAGGCGTTTATCATCGCTGGATTGAGGAGTTGGCTAAGCGAGTGGAAAAATTATCGGTAATTTGTTTATATCGCGGTCGGGTAGCATTGCCAGCTAATGTTTCTGTTTACTCACTTGGCAAGGAAGACGGACAATCTCGATTAAAATATCTTTGGCGTTTTTATAAGTATATTTGGCAATTACGGAAAGATTACGATAAAGTTTTCGTCCACATGAATCCGGAATATGTGATTTTAGCTGGCTGGTGGTGGCGCTTAACTAATAAGAAAATTATTTTTTGGTACGCTCATTATTTAGCGAACCTTAAATTACAGATTGCCGCAATTTTTGCAAACCGCATTGTTACTTCCACTCGATTGGCTTATCCATTGAACAGTAAAAAGTTAACTGTACTGCAACAAGGTATAGACATAGATAAGTTCAAGGTCCTAAGCCCCAAGAAAAATATGGGCCATAAAATTTTATTTTTGGGACGAATCGCGCCGGTGAAAGACTTGGAAACTTTATTAGTGGCAGTTAATATCGTCCATCATTCCGTTCCCGATATAACTTTGGACATATTCGGAGATCCTACAGACAGCAAGCCAGCTGAAGTTGCGTATTATGAGAAAATAAAAAAGTTGGTTTCTCATCTAGGCCTACAAAATCGAGTCAATTTTAGAGGCCGTGTTGCCAATCAGAAAACACCGCAAATTTATAATCAATTTGATTTATTTATTAACTTAACTACGACCGGATCCTTCGATAAGAGCACTTTAGAGGCAATGGCTTGCGGCTTGCCCGTGTTGGTGAGCAATAAAGCATTTTTTGATATATTTGACGATAAATTGAGCACCGAATTGATCTTTCAGGAACAGAATGCGGCTGATCTTGCAGAAAAATTGAAACCCATTTTTGCTATTACACCAAGACAACACATTGAACTTTGCAGAAAAATGCGAGAGACCATTAAGCAAAAACATGATTTACCTTCTCTTATCACAAGAATTGTTAAATTATTATCTCAATGACTCCTAAACCGTTAGAAAAAGAAAAATTATCTTATTATTTTTTCCGAAGCGAAGGATTGAAGCGCCTTTCAAATGTTTTTGCCACTCTTCTCGGCTTTGTTAATTCTTTTTTCATTATTAAATCTTTGAGTGTTTTTCATTTTGGCCTTTTCCAATTAGTCTTTTCTTTTCTTAATATTGTGGACAGTTTCGATTTTCGCAATTTAGACGGCCCGTTCTCCGTAGAACTAAGGACATATTTTTCTAAAGGCGAATTTGGTAAAGCTAAAAGACTTTTTCTAGACATAGTATTTTGGCGAATCGGTTTAATGGCAATTTTGGCGATTATTATTTTTTTTAGTTCATCACTAGTAGCCGATTTTTACGATCAGGATATTGGCACTCTTGTTAAAATTATTAGCGCAGTAATTTTGTTAAATGCGATTGAGTCCATAGAAAGCATATTTCTAAAATCAACTATGATTTTCTCTTATTGGTTTTTTCCAGCCATGCGCGAAATTGCCAAGCTCGGGATTATTTTGTTGTATCTATTAGGCGGGGGTCTGGATCTTATTGGAGTTGCGGTTGCTCATACAGGCGGTATCCTGGTGGCGGTTTTGGCGATGAGCGTTTTTCTATTTTGGAATCCTTTTAGACAAAAATTTGTTGGCATTGTTGGCGATTCGCAATCCTTGATTGGAAATTTTCTCAAAGTTCATGGCGGATGGTTATTTTTGCGATACGGCATTTCCCGATTTTCAAAAAATTTAATGCCTTGGCTTATCCAATTTTTCATCAATGTTGAGGCGGTGGGTTTCTATAGCTTGGCAGTTAATCTAGTTTCTATGATCGAAGGTTTTATGCCATTAGATGGCATTGCGCCGCTTTTTTTGGCAAGATTGGGGAGCCGGGAACAAATGGCTTTTATTTTCCAGCGTTCGATTAAGTATATACTTATTATTAGTTTCTTATTTATTGCCGTCAGTTTCTTTTTTGTTCCAATTGCGATCGAATACATTTTCCCTAAATACTTAGATGCTTTGCCATTATTTAAGATCATGCTATTCGGCTTGCCATTTTATGGAATCTACAAGATTTTGAAAGCTGTTTTGTCGGTTTTAAGAGAATATAAGATTTTAACTATGAGGTTATTGAATGAAACTTTAGTTATTCCCATTGGCTCTTTTATTTTCTTGCCAACTCTTAAAATTGTGGGTTCGGCGTTTGTATATGTCGCCATTTTCATAGAACGCACCTTTTTCTTTTATAGCCAATTGACTAAAAAATACCCGGAATTTAGGTTAAGGTCGAAGAATTTATTCACTATTGATAAGCACGATCGGGAAATTATCGCCAATGGCTTTCGTTACGCATCTTTGAAGGTCAGCGGATGGTTTAAAAAAAATTAATGAATACTATCTTTATAAGCTGCTTTTTTAATTTAGTTGTGCGGAATTTACTGGAAACTAATTTTTTCAAGCGGATTAAAGATCGACCAGGTCTTAAAATTATTTTATTGGTTCCCGAGAAGAATGCCGATTTTTTCCAGAAAGAATTTGGCGGGCTGAGTATGATAATCGAAAGGATTCCATTTCGTCCGCTATCTAAAATTAATCTTTTATTCCATGTTTGGTCTTGGAATTTATTAAATACTAAGAGTAAAAAGATTCATAGATTGGTTGAGTTAGGGAAAAGACGAAATTACTTAAATTACTTTTTTAATTCTTTTATTGCATGGACAGGCAGCTTTTCTTTAGTAAGAAAGATTTTTCGGTTTTTGGATTATTATCTAATTCCAGGCGGCGGCTTCAAGCAGTTATTTGAGAAATATAGGCCAGATTTAGTTTTTGCTACGGACTTACAGGATTTGCGCGCTCAAGAATTTAGCGACTCTTATTTGGTTCGCGAAGCCAAACGTCATAATATTCCTACAATAGGGATGGGCCGATCATGGGACAGTACGACCACTAAAGGACTGTTGCGTACTTTGCCAGATAAAGTTATAGTCCAAAATTCAAATATTAAACTTTGGACTATTCAATATCACAATGTTTCTGAAAGTGATATTGAAGTAGTGGGCATTCCACATTATGACGATTATTTAGCTGGAAAACGAAGCGATCGGAATGAATTTATGAGACGGATCGGTTTAGACCCAGAACGGAAGTATATTTTTGTTACTCCGCCAAGCGATATCTGGACAGGCGATAAGTCTTTTAATAATTTTTTATTTCAAGAGCTGGCTAAACTGAATGAGCAGGTTGTGATTCGCTTCCCGCTTTTTGGCGATTTAGAGACTGGCGGATTTCAATTGCCGAAAGGCATGGTTTTCGATATTCCAAAAAATGCTTCTAAATTGGAAGAGTCAATGCTAAGGAGAAGCGATGATCGGCATTTAGCGGATTTGATTTATCATAGTGCCGCAGTACTCACGAGTCCCTCCAGCATAGTCTTAGATGCAGCCATTTTTGATAAGCCGACAGTATTAATCGGTTTCGACGGTAAAAAATCAAAGCCGTTTTGGGATAGCTTATTGCGTTATTATGAATATGAGCATCAGCAGGAAGTTATAAAGGCGGGGAATCTAAAAATTGCCAAAAGCCCAGAAGAAATGCGAGAATTGCTGAAACTTTATTTAGAGAATCCTGGCATTGATCGAGAAGCCAGGAAACGAGTTGCCGAGGGCGCTTGTTTCAAATTAGACGGCAAATCAGGCCAACGGCTCGCTAATCTATTATGGAATACCTTACTCCGAAAGAAATAAAAGATAAACGGGATATTCTAAAACCACTACAGCAACGGGTCAGCTGGGATGTTCGTAGCGGAAAAATTTTAAGTTTGTTGCAAAAGTACGTTCCGGAGAAGAAATCGTCAATTATTGATTGTGCTTGCGCCGATGGTTCTTTAATGAAGCAATTAACCGCTAGCGGATACTCAAATCTTAAGGGTGTTGATATTGATGATTATAGGTCTAATGAATCAAGGAATTTTGCATTTAAGGCGGTGGATATTTGTTTTGAAAAATTACCTTGGCCAGATTTCAGCATAGACGCGATCGTTTCTTCTCAGACCATAGAACATTTGGAAAACCCGCATTTTTTTGTTCGCGAAGCCGCTCGCGTGTTAAAACCCGGAGGAATCTTTATTGTTTCCACGCCGAATCCGTTCCACATTCTCAATCGTTTGTTGTTTTTGTTCCGTGGAAACCTCTTCCACTTTTTAGAAGACGATAATCATTTGACATTTTTCACCCGCGCAATTTTCAAGAAAACTTTTCTGAAGCATTTTAATTTATTGCAAACTGATCATGCCAAAGTCGAACTTAAATATAAGTTTTTAAACAATTTGAAATTCCTAAAAAAAATTTTTCCGGCAAATCAATGGTTTTCCAGATACATTTATTATATTTTGCAAAAACCTTAATGCAGTACTTTTCTGCCAAAGAATTAAAAGAAAATCGGGACAAAGTCAAAGAAAGAATGACGAAATTTAATGGGCCAACGATTCGTCACGGTTTTGGTTTGCGGGTTTTTGAAAAATATGCCGGGTCGGATAAAAATAGCGCAATTTTGGATTGCGGAACTGCGGCAGGGGGGTTTATAGAAGATTTGCACCGATCCGGTTTTAAAAACCTGTACGGTTTGGATATAGATAATTATCTGGCTGCCGGGAAAGAGAAATTATTAAAAGAATTTAAGACCGTGGATTTAAGCTTTGATAAAATTCCCTGGCCGGACAACTTTTTTAAAGTTTTAACCGCCTGGTGCCTTGTTCCGCATTTAGAAAATCCTTATAATTTTTTCCGAGAAGCATTCAGGGTTTTGGACAAAGACGGATTACTGATTGTTTCGCTGATTAATGTGGCTTCGCCTCCTAATCGTAAATATTTCAAGAAGCACGGGAATTTCCCAGCTTACCACAAAAAGAACAATCACATCGCCATTCTCACGCCGGCGGTTTTTGAGAAGACGGCCTTAAAATATTTCGATTTTGTAGGTAGAGAATATTTTATAACCCCTCGTATTTTCAACGGCATTCAAGGAAGGCTGCGAAAATTTTCCTACAATCTGTCGTCACATAGCGCAAAATTAAAGACTTATTTGGAAAACCGGTGGGGCGCCAAAGAGATCGATATTTTAATGAAGAAATAAGTCCCGTTAGAGACAACTAATCAATGATTAAAGGAAATACAATGATATTTATTCATAAAACGTCGGTATCAAATATTCGGCCGAGTTACGGTCCCGCTAGCGGGACCTGTCTCTAACGGGATGAAAATCTGCTATCTAAATCATGACACGCGCAATAATACCGGCGCAGGCCGATTTTATAATTCATTGTCGGCGGCCGTAAAAAAAGCGATTCCCGGAGTTGGCATTGAGATTTTAACATCCGAAAATATCTTATGTCCGAACAAATTGAAATTACTTTTAGCTTTTCCGATGATAAGAAAGGTTTTCAAGAGTTGCGATGTTATTCACGCGCTGGATGGTTGGCCGTATGGAGTTATTGCTGCGGTCGCCTCTCTTGGTTTGAAAAAGAAATTGATTATTACCGCCATCGGCACGGGAGCGGTTAAGTCGCTTTATTCCTTTTGGAAGCGACCACTTTTAAGATGGGCGTACCGCAAAGCTGGCAAAGTGATTGCCGTCAGCAATAACACTAAGAAAGAAATTCAAAAGTTTTTACCGGATTTAAAGATTGAGGTGATTAATCATGGAGTAGATTTTCGCAAGTTTGATGTTCGAAATGTTGGAAATGTTCGAGACGAAAACACCCAACAATTCAGACCCTATATTTTAAGTGTTGGGGCGTTGAAAAAACGGAAGGGGTTTGAATATTCAATTGAGGCGTTTGCCAAAATCGCCGAAAAATTTAGAGATTTAAAATACGTTATAGTCGGTGATGGATCAGAAAGACAGAATCTAGAATCTAGAATCCAGAATCTAGAATTGGACGATCGGGTAATTTTTTTAAGCGATTTGCGCGAGGAAGAATTGATCGCTTTGTACAAAAATGCTGAGCTGTTTATCCTGTTGCCACAAGATAGCAATAAGGATATTGAAGGGTTCGGATTGGTGTTTTTAGAGGCCGCCGCGGCGGGGTTGCCGATAGTGACGACCAAAGAAACCAGCGCCGAGGATGCGGTATTAGATGGCCGAAATGGATTTTTAGTTTCGCCGCAAGATTTTCAAGCCGCAGCCTTGGCAACGGAAAAAATTTTATCCGATAAAAATTTGCACAAAAGTATGTCGCAAGAATCCATTAAATTTGCCAAAGAAATGAGCTGGGAGAAAGCCGCCAGTCATTACATGAATTTGTACATTAACGTTTTATTCGGAACAGCTTCACGTTAGGATTTTGATAAACTAATTCTAGATCTTTGTTTTGATCGAAATCAATTTCGCTAAATTGCTTTTCCCAAGGACCAAAAAATAGGTAATCGGCATCAACAGAAGAAAAATTCACTTTAGTTTTTTTATATTTTTCAACTAAAGTCATGATGTATTCATCGGTAATCGCTAATGGATGATTAAGGTAACTATTAATGTCGCCGCGGCTACGGAAATAGTGGCCATACAAATGCCAAGTATTTTTTCGGAGATTCTCTTCGGTATTGGACGGGCAAACCCCAACACATTCTATGGGAAGATCCGAAGAAACGATTTTTGCGAGTGTTTGAGGCGAAGTTGCGAATAAACGATGAGAAATTAAGAAACGATTTTCTAGTTCTTTGGTTGATTGAGGCGAAAGCATCCAAAGCGGCAGAAATGGCCTTGCCGATGTATAAACGTTAAGATAAATAGAAGTCATAAATGAATTGCTGATTATTTTTGACTCCGGTGACAGATTGGCATCAATCCAGGCGAAGGCGTCCATAAAATCTTTATCCAACGTTTGGCCAGTGAGTATTCTCGGTTCCGGATTTTGATAGATTACATAAACGTTAGCCACTTTTTTAGCAACTACGCCAGCAGTTAAAAGGATAAGCGTGATGGCGGCGATTTTTTTAATCGGAGGAAATTTAATTTCTGTGTTTCGAACTAGCGTATAAACGAAATGGAAAATAACAATATAAAGAATTGGACTAATGGTTCTACGCCAATTATTAGGGGTAGGGACATACCCAACTACTAGTTGGATATTCCAGATAATTATCATGGCAATTAGGAATGACCAAAATAAGACGGCGGTTTTTCGTTCGCCTTTTTTGAAATACAAGAAGTATATTCCGACGGCGATAACAATGTAAGCAAGATACGCTAAACCAATGGTGGAGAGGCCCGGCGCCCGTCCTGTAGCAACTCCCAATCGAAATGTAACATCATTAATATCGGGAAATTTGCTAAAGTTCAGATAATTTATAAAATATGGAGCCGCTATGACTGCGATAATGCCAATAAGAATCAAGAAAGATTTAAAAAGTTGCGAATTTTTGTTTTTAGTAAAAAAGGAATAAATAAATAACAGGCCCAACACAACAACCCAATAAACCCAATAATGAAAATAGAAATAAAATAGCAATCCGGCGGGGATTGCCGCCCAAATTGCCGTAGATGTCCTGGGTTTTTTCCAAAATAAGAAAAGGCCCAGTATGGCGAGAAGATACATTGGAAACACTATTAACGGATAATCGAGCCGGGCATAATAGAGTTTTTCTATTTGAGTGTTTACTAATGGAAAGAATTGTTTAACAAAATAACCTAAAAATTCCCGAAAAGATTCTCGCAGGCCATCGTTGCCGAAATCGGCGAAAATTTCTGAAATAGAAACCATCCCCAAAATACCTCCAAATCGCCGCAACCCACTAATAAGGGATATGACCAATTTCCGCAAGGCTGGTGTCGGCTCCTCCTCGGAGTGCAATAAGCACACCTTCGTCGTCGCTCCTTGGCCTTGCGGAAATTGGTTCATATCGCGAGCGGAGGTATTTTGGGGATGGTTTCTAGGCGCCATGGAAATTAAGGATTCGGAGGGCAATTGGGGTAAGAATGCCAACATAAGCAAATAAAATTGCCCACGTTGTTGATTCAAAAAGGTTTTTACCCAACCAGTAGAAGATTAAGAAAATCATCGGCGTGAAGATAAATTGGGCGATTAAATATCCGACCTGAACATTGCCGCTGGCAAGAGCAATCATCCCTGCAAGAATTAGCGATGGAATAGGATTCTGGACCGTAGGGCGCTGTTCATCAAAGTGGAGATCGCTTGGAGGAAAATGTCCATCATAAATTTCCCGCGCCCGCGAAAGATATAAAAGTTCATCTCGATAGATTTCATAATTAAGCGCAAAAACCTTCCCTTCTTTTTGAAGGCGGTATTTTATAATTAATGGCGGTGTAATATAGAGCGATCCTATTAAAATTGCCGAAATTACAAGAAAAATCTTGAGTTTCATCACTCTAGATTATATTAAAAATTATGTTTTAACAAATCCATAGAAAGATTGTTTTTGAGGTCTATTTTCTATAAGATGTGTAGTGTGGATGACATTAATTTTCTTGAATACCGTTCAGGCCTTCCTGGGACCCCAGATTTAGAAAAAATGAGCGTCCACTTGCCGGTTTCTTGGCCCGAGTTCCGCAAACAGCTTAAGCCGAGATACCTGATAGTGTGGCGAGATGTTTTTGTTTGTTATTTTCTTTTATTATTGGGCGTTGGCGCAATTATTTTTATCCAGCCGATTTTAAGCTTTCCCGCCGCTTTGATTGCCTCAATTTTTTCCGGAATGTGGATTGGTTATTGGCTGCATTCTTTGAGTTTGTTTTTACATGAGGCGGTGCATTTTAACATTCATCCCAATCGTCGTTGGAACGATATTTTAGGCAATTGGCTGATTTGCCCATTGCTTTTTACTAGTGTTGAATCTTATAGAAAAATTCATTGGCCTCATCATTTATATCTCGGTTCGCTGCAAGATACTGAACAGTCTTATTTTAATGCTTTAAAGCCATCTTTTTTGCTCCGAGCTATTACCGCAATCCATGCCTTAAAAACCATTTTCCACTATTCTGAACTAGAAACCGCCGAAATATCGTCACCTGTCAAAAAAGTCCTTAAATGGAAAAATCCCGCTCGTTTGGTCGTAGTTCAGTCCGCTATTCTTATATTTTTGATCAGCTTTGGTAATTACGCAGCGGCCGCTGCCTGGTTTCTTGGCGTGGTTATTTTCTGGCCATTCTTGGGAACCATTCGGCAGATCTTGAGACACCGCAGCGAGAATGCCGATCCGGAAGCCGACTATTTTAAAATTCCTCATGGCGCCACTCTTCGATTATTCGGCGACGATTGGTTTTCTCAATCATTTGGATCTGCTGGCTTTAATCGTCACATGCTCCATCATTGGGATCCCCACATTTCCTATACTCGCTTAAAAGATATGGAAAAATATTTTCAAGAAACTACTATCGGTGATTTGATTAGAAATTCCCGAACTAGTTATTGGCAGTTTTTTAAGGTTCTGTTGGCGCAAAGCCGAAGAAGGAAATAACATGGAAAAAGTTATTTGCCCGATTTGCAAAAATGCCAATACCCATTTTTTTACCCACGGCTGGGATTCCGAATACCGTACCTTGGAGAGAAAATTCCAATATTATTATTGCAATAATTGCCCGGTGATATTTTTGAAAGATCCTCCAGTGGATCGTCTAGAGGAAATTTATCCACCGACTTATTATTCTTTTTCTGACGGCGGGTTGAGGTTCTTACGAAGGATCAAGAGTTTTTTAGAAATCAGAATGTTTAGGAATATTCTAAAAAATATTTCTGGCGACAATCTGTCGGTATTGGATATCGGCGGGGGGATCGGCGATTTACTTAGTTTGGTAAAGGCGTCCGATTCGCGGATCAAAGAAACCCACGTTGTTGATTTTGCCGAATCTGCAAGAAAAGCGGCCGAGCGGCAAGGCCATGTTTTTCATTCGCAGAGAATAGAAGATTACAAAGCTGGCAGGAATTTTGACTTGATTTTGCTGATTAATCTTTTGGAACACGTATCCGATCCTCGATTGATTATGGAGAAACTCAGAGAAATCGTTTCGCCTCGCGGTCTAATTGTAATTAAAACGCCGAACATTGATACCGTTGATCGCTATTTTTTCCGAAACCACAATTGGGGCGGCCTTCATTGCCCGCGACACTGGGTGCTTTTCAGTAAGTCATCACTTTGTTTACTAGCAAAAGAATGCGGACTGGACGTTGTTTCTTTTTCATATACTCAGGGCGCTCCCCAATGGACTGCTAGTATTTTAGGATTTCTGGCCGACAAAGATCTGATTTCTATAAGCGCTATTAGACCGATGCATTTACACCCGCTTTTCGGTCCAGTTGCGGCTTTCACTGCTGCCTTTGATTTTCTGCGGCTTCCATTCTCAAAAACTGCGCAAGTTTTTTGTGTTCTCAAACGAAAATGCAATTAGTTCTTGAAAAAATTTTCAATCGTTGGTGGAAACGACTCCTAGTTGCGACGTTTTTGGTGTTGTTGATATTTTGGCCGCTTCTAATCGGACAAAAAATCCTTATTGGAGATTCACTGGAGTATGTTATATCCAGCTGGACCTTTATCAAAGATTCCTGGACAAGCGGAGAAAGTCCATTTTGGAATCCGCTGAACGGCGGTGGTTTCCCAATGTTTGCTAGCGCTATCCAATTTTTTTCTCCTCTGACGCAAGTTTTTCTTAGGATTTTTTCGCCAATTGATGCATATCACGCGGTTTTTTTTATCACGCTAGTTCTGGCGCTGTTTTTCATGTTTGAATTTTTGATCGCATTAGATCTTGGTGTTTTAGCGCCTTTGATCGGGGGAATAGCATTCTTCATCGCTGAACTGCATTATTTGGATACTACTATGAGCGCGGCAGGCACTCTAATTCTTCCTCTTTTATTTCTGATAATCTGGAGGGTTAATAAAAAAGTTCAAAGCGGTGAAGGTTGGGTCGGTTATTTATTGGCAGGGTCTGCCACTATCGCTTTTGGATTTGTCTCCGGTACAACTTACTGGCAACCATTTTACGCTCTCGTAGCCGCTTTGGGATTTACGCTGTATTTGGGGATCCGCAAAAAGAGTTGGAAAAAATTAATTTTATTCTTTATTCTTATCAATTTTATCGGCGGCCTTGTTGGATTAATTCAGTTGATTCCTACCTTTATTCTGACCCAATCTTCAGGCAGGAGCGGCGGTTTATCATATCAAGAAGGGTTAAGCGGCGGAGGCGGTGGCCTTCAGCCGATTGACCTATTGCGGTTTTTTTACCCATTACAAGGCGGAGGCGATGCCTATGTTTACATGGGATTAATTCCGTTTTTGTTTATGGCGGCGTCTTTTTTCAGAAAAGACAAGACCCTAAGGTTCTTTAAGTGGCTTTTTATTATTGCCTTGTTGACCAGTTTTCATTATTCGCCGCTTTTTTGGTTTTTTCAGCACCTTCCTATTTTCAGTTTTTTCCGCGGCCCTTCTCGTTTTATGTTCATCGGATCTTTTGCGGCGGCGACAATGGCCGCTTTTGGAGCGCAACATTTTTTGGCTAAAATAAAAAATCAAAAATGGTTTTTGATTTTAATCATTTTGTTGATTATAGATTTTGCAATAAATTTTAGCGCTGTTTTCAAAGAATTTCCGAGAGCTTTGGTGGAAAAATTACCCGAGAGCGTTCGAATGTTTAAAAAATTGCCTCCGGGGATTGTCTTTTCCCCACTTGCGGATAATTATCGTTTCTTTGTTTATGCTTTCGGTCCTAAATCTCCGCTACCCGATAAACCTAATGAGGAACTTCTCTTTGATCTCGAGTCGTTTCATCCGAATTTGAATCTTTTATATGGCATACCCTCGTCAGAACTTTACGATTCTTTAATCCCTTTCAATGTCGCCCGTCTTTTAGGATGGATAGGCGCAAGGCAGATCAACATTGATCTTGCAGAGAAATTAACAAAGCACGATATTACGCCAAACGAACTGATTCATTTATTGTTTAATAAGAGAAAGCCCCTACTTGATTTTTTGGGGATTAAATACATTTTTAGCGGTTTTAAGCTGGAAGCTTATGACGTAAGCCTTCCTCAAACCGGAGAATTTGTTCAATTTGATTTTATGGCAGTGAATATTAACGGTAAAAAACATATTCCCAGAGCTCTCTTATATATTAATCCAGAGGCGAAACCGGCGGTTTATTTTTCCGAGAAGGTGATTTTTTCTCAAAATGAGGAATTGGCTTTCAACTCCTGGCGTGACAATGGTTTTAAAGACACTTTTGTGGTTTGTCCATCCTGCCAGTCAGAAACTTTTAGGGTGGGTGACGGAGAAATAACAATTAAAGAAAAAGAGAATTCTTTTATCAAATTGGCTGTTAATTCCAACGAAAAACAATTTTTAGTATTTTCTCAAAACTTTTTGCCGGGATGGAAAGCATTGATCGATGATTCGGAAGTTCCAATTTATTCAGTAAACACCGTTTTTATGGGTATTTTTGTCCCGGCTGGAACCCATGAAGTGGAATTCGTTTATAATCCTTGGGATTTATTTAAACCAAGCAGTTTTTTAAAGTAGGTTGCGTTGTGCCGATGTTTATTTTATTGTATGGTGTGATTATGATTTCCAATTGCCAGGATAATCTTTTAAAAAAAGAAGAATACCAGCGAATGGCGGAAAAGGAAAATTTTCACTGGTGGTTTGTTGGAAAAAGAGCCATTCTTAATTCCGTACTGAAGAGATATTTGAATGGAGTTGATAATCTTATCTTGGACGTCGGTTGCGGGAGCGGGGGTAATATTCTATTCTTGAAAGACTTTGGTTCTGTGGTAGGAATTGATCCGGCCAAAGAGGCACTGGACTTTTGTCGGGAGCGAGGATTTAAAGAATTGGTCTTGGGACGAGCTGAAAGCATTTCTTATCCTGATAATCATTTTGATTTAGTAACTGCTTTTGATGTTTTGGAGCACTTAGAACAAGATATTACCGCCCTAGAGGAAATGAAACGCGTTAGCAGGGGTTTAGTTATGGTAAGCGTGCCAGCAATGCCATTTTTGTGGAATGCCCAAGACGAGTATCTTGGTCATCGCCGTCGCTATCGCAAAAAAGATCTGATTAAGAAATTAGAACAGGTTGGATTAAAAGTCTTAGAGTCCAGCTATTTTGTTATTCCGTCTGTACCGGCAATTATTATCAGGCGTTTTTTTGAGAAAATTTTTCTTCCGAATCAACGGCCGCACAACTTCGATTTCATTTTGCCTGGGCCGATTAATAGTATCTTTACTGCTTGGCTGAAACTAGAATCTTTGTTTTTGAGGTCCGTACCCATAATGTTCGGCAGTTCTCTTTATATTATTACTACAAAGAAATAAACAAAAGCATATGTTTAAAGTTAAAATCTTAAAAAAAGCCGCTAAATCGGTCTTGAGTCAGCTTAATTATCTGACTTCGCAATTAAGTTTAACGGCAACGGCGCCTAAGCCGACGTCTTTGAGTTATCTTAAAAAGATGCTATCCCAGAAAGATTTTTATCTTTTGGCGATTAGAAGCAAAGGCGTGATAGCGGCATCTTTAATTGTCTATCTAACAAAAATTCCGACCGGCATTATTGCTGAAGTCGAAGATCTGATTGTTGACGCGCCTTATCGGGCTTGGGGACTAGGGCGAATTTTAATAGAAAAAGCTATTGATATTGCCCAAAAAAAGCGCGCTAAACATATTAGTTTGCGCACTAATCCTAAGCGAGTGGATGCTAACAAAATGTATCAATCCATGGGTTTTATGAAAGTGGAAACAAACTTTTATAGGATTAATTTTCCTAGAAAATGAAAACAATTTTTATAACCGCCTTTAATCCTTTTATTTCTAGGAATATTTTATCTACTGACGCTTTTAATTTTCTTAAGGCTAATTCGGATATCAAGATTATTATTTTGGTTCCTGACTACAAAGTTGATTACTTTGTAAAGAGATATAGCGACAATCGAATTTCTATTGAAGGTATTGATTCTATTTCGTTTTCTCGCCAGGACACTCTGTTCCGTTTTTTGGGAAGCGTATTGGCAGACAGCCGTACTTTGTTAATTCATAATCGGGAGCGTTATTGGGAGAAAGGAAAAGTATTGAAATTTTTGATATCCATTGTATTTTTGAAATTTTTTAGCCACCTCGGTTTTATAAAAAGAGCTGTAAGATTAGCAGATTTGTGGACGATAAATTATCGGCCAATTGTGAAATATTTTGAAAAATACCAACCAGATTTGATTTTTGCTACAGATATTTTTAATGATTATGATATTAAGTTTTTAGCAGCGGCCAAAAAATTTAAAAAAGGTACGGTTGGCATGATCCGATCTTGGGACAACTTTACCACTAAGGGGTTCTTTCGCGTTAAACCCGATAAACTTATCGTTCACAATGAGATAATTCATGATGAGGCTATGCGTTTTGGAGGGATGAGACCAAGAGATATTTTTATTAGTGGCATTCCGCAATTCGATCATTATTTTACCGGTGTGCGCACTTCTCGGGAAGCTTTTTTCAAAAAGATTAATTTAAATCCTAGTCAAAAATTAATTTTATTTTCTCCCAATGGTAAACGTTTTTGGGATATAGATTGGCACTTTATGGAAATACTTAAGAACTCTGGTTATCAGATCTTAATAAGATTGACGCCTAATGATGAAGTTTCATTAGACGGTTTCATTCCAAATAATAAATGTTTTATTGATAAACCTGGTTACCAGTTTAAGCCAGGAATTTCCCGCGATCAGGAATTGGATATAGCGGACTTAAATTGGCTTGCGGATTGTTTGGCCAACTGCGATGTTGCTGTTGTTGGCGGAGCAACGATTGGCATTGACGCGGCAATTTTTAAAAAACCGGTTATTTTGATTGGTTTTGACGGATTGGAAAAGCGCCCATACATGAAAAGTGTCGCGCGGTGGTTGGATTTTAATCATGTTCGCAGGGTTTATGAAAGCGGCTCTTTCAAGTTGGCTAAAAGTCCAGAGGATTTATTAAGGAAAATTGAATTTTACATTCGCAATAGCGAAGCCGATTGGGAGCAAAGATCTAAATTTGTTAAAGAGCAATGCTATAAAATTGACGGTCAATCAGGTAAAAGAATTGCCGAGTTCTTACTTGAACGATCAAGGTGGACTTGATTTTATGCTATTTTTTCATTAATCTTCGATAGTTCTTTGAAAACAACATTTGGGGGTGTTTCGTGGATAGAATCTACGTTATGGGTGCCGGAGCAGTTGGCGCGTATTTCGGCGCGCTATTAGCGCGAGCTAAGTTTGATGTTACTTTCATTACTAGAGGACAGAATTTAGTTCATTTCCGTAAGAATGGCGTTAGGGTTCGTAGTATGAAGGGCGATTTTGATATTTACCCAATTAAGATTTACGAATCTTTAGTTGGTTTGCCAGAAGCTGACTTTATATTGTTTACAGTGAAATCTTACGACACCGAAGAAGCGGCTCAGGCGATTAAATCAGCGGTTGGTAAAAATACTACGGTACTAACAATTCAAAATGGCATTGATAACGCGGGAAAGATTAGTTCTGTAATCGGTCCTGAACGGGTTTTGCCCGGTCTTACATTAGTTGGCGTTTCAGTCGATAAACAGGGATTTGTACGTCACAAAGATAAAGGCGAAATTAATTTTGGAGAATGGAGCGGTGAGATTACCGGTCGGGTAACGGCAATTAATAAAATTTTTAAAACGTCCGGCATTCCTTCATTTAATGCACCTGATATTCGCAAGGCGATGTGGAAAAAGTTCTTATGGAATTGTACTATCAATATTCCTACGGCAGTTTGTAATTTGCCTTTCAATCGTTTTCATGAGTGTCCAGAATCTGCTCAAATACTATCAGCTTTGATTTTGGAAGTTGTTAATGTCGGTAATAAAGAAGGGGTGATTTTGACTCCGAAAGATTGCGCAGATGTTTTAGAATCCGGGAAATCTTTTGGCGCCTATGTGAGTTCAACTCAAAGAGATGTGAGAATTCGTAAACGAAAGCTCGAATTTGAGAGCTTTGTTGGCACCGTAGTCCGTTTAGCAAGTAAGCACAAAATCTCTGTACCCGTGAATGAGACACTTTATGCCCTAATGAAGGCGATTGAATATGACATTATAAATTATTCTGACGAGCCTACTGTTGAGTAGGCTTTTTTATTTTAGATTTAGTGAACTGAATACAATCTTTAAAATTCAAGGTTTTATATGTAAAATAACCTCATACAAAAACATGATCTCACAACCTAATTTAAGAGATTATCAAAAGGAATACGCCGAATTTTCATGGGAGAAGTGGCACGGTGAGTTTTCTTGGCACAAGACCGGGAAAGTAAACTACGCTTACGAAGTTACTAATTATCAGGTTCAAAAGGGAAATGGCGAAAAACAAGCGATTATTTTTCAGTCTACTGACCAAAAGGTTAATGGCATTACATTTAAACAGCTTTCTAATTATACAGATATTTTGACATCCAATCTTCAAGCAGCCGGCCTTAAAGCTGGTGATCGATTCGCTTTATACGCGCCTAAGTCCATTGCCTATGTTTATGTTTTGCATGCCGCTGTCAAATGCGGAGCGATTGTTGTGCCGCTTTTTGAGGCGTTTGGTCCCGACGCGATTGAGGATCGGCTTAAAGATTGTGGAGCAACTTGGATCTATACTACAGATAAATTGTTGCCCAATGTGCCATTTTCTAAAATTCCTACCCTAAAGAATATTTTGGCGGCTGACGTAAAAAATAATAGCGTATTAGGGGTCAATATTTTTGATTTACTAGAGAATTTAAAAAATCAAGGCAATCGTTTAGACATTCATTTTGGCGATTTGGAAACCCCGTTTATTATCCATTATACCTCTGGTTCTACAGCTAAACCTAAAGGCATATTACTCTCACAGCGCGCAATGATTGGACATCTTGTTACCGCCAAGTACGTGCTGGACCTTCGCCCCAGAGATAATTATTGGAATACCGGCGATCCGGGTTGGGTAACGGGGATGGTCTACAATTTTTTTGCGCCGCTCCTTTTGGGCGTAGCCGCGCATATTTTGGAAGGGCCATTTAACCCTTCCAGTTGGATTCAGTTTCTTGCTAAGCGGAAAATAACTGTTTGGTATAGTACGCCCACAGCTTTTCGGTTGTTGCGTTATTATCAAATGCCGATTCATCAGGCTAAATCATTGAGACATATTGTTAGTGCCGGCGAACCCCTGAATCCTAGTTTGATTGAATGGACTACGGAAAAACTTGGCATCCCAATTCACGATTCTTGGTACATGACTGAAAATGGACATCAGCTCATCAATAATTACCCTTGTTTGCCAATCCGCAAGGGATCGATGGGTAAAGCGCTGCCAGGTATCGTGGCCGCTATTCTAGACAATAAAGCCGCTGAATTGCCGCCAGGTACGGTAGGCCGATTGGCCATAAAAACTCCTTGGCCGGGATTGATGAAAACAGTTTGGAATAATCAAAAAAAATTTGATTCTTATTTTGAGAAAAACTGGTATATATCCGGTGATATGGCTTATCAAGATAAAGACGGATATTTTTGGTTTCAAGGAAGAGAAGACGACATGATTAAGAGCGGAGCAGAGCGGATCAGTCCATTTGAAATCGAAAGCACTTTAATTACCCATCCAGCGGTGGCTGAAGCGGGAGTGGTTGGAAAGCCGCACCATATTTATGGTAATATCGTAAAGTCATTTTTAATTTTAAAACCGAATTTTTCTCCCACAGAAAATTTAAAGACGGAGATCGCTAATTTTGTTAAAGAGCGATTGGCGGCCCATGAAGTGCCGCGCGAGATCGAGTTTGTTGAAAAATTACCAAAAACCAAAAGCGGCAAAATCATGAGGAGGGTTCTGCGTTCTTGGGAAAATCATTCGGCTCTTGGCGATCTATCGACTTTGGATACGGAAATGAACCCAATTAATCAAATTATAGAATGAAAAAGCCATTGGAAGAAATTTTAGCCAAGACATTTGGGGTTAAGCCGGATAAAATTAACGATCAGACTAGTCCGGAAAACCTATCAAGTTGGGACTCTTTCAACGGTCTTAAACTTATTGAAGAATTGGAAAGATATTATGGCTTAAAAATTGATTTAGGAGAAATGTCCCAAGTGAAAAATGTTGGTGACATTAAAAAAATATTAAAAAAGCATGGGTATATTTAAAAAATATTTTTTGAATCCGGTTTTTGATTGGATTGAAAAACGTCACTCCGGTTTTGCTTTATTTCGGAACTATGCCCCAAAAGAACGAGATCGCAACGAGATTTTGCGGAAAATTATGAATTATTGCGCCGAATCCAGATTAAGGGGGGATTATTTAGAATTTGGCGTTTTTAAAGGCGGCAATTTTGCGGCGGCGATGAAATGGGCCGCGAAGAACAAAAAATTAGATAATATGCAATTTTATGCATTTGATTCCTTTAGGGGTTTGCCGGCGATCCAAGGGAAAGATTCCGAATTTAAGCAATTCAATCAGGGTGAGTATACCGCCAGTTTGGATGTTTTTAAAAAAACTCTTCGTTTGGCCGGTTTGAAAGAAAATAAAGTTGAAATAGTTCCTGGCTGGTTCAATGAAACTCTCAACGCAAAAACAAAAAAGACTTTACCGTTAAAATCTGCGGCTGTAGTTTGGATAGATTGCGATTTATACGAATCAACTGTACCAGTTTTGGATTTCATTACTGACTATCTCGTAGACGGTACGATTTTAGTTTTTGATGACTGGTATTTGTTTCGAGGTAGCCCCAAACGCGGCGAGCAACTGGCTTTTTCAGAGTGGTTAAATAAAAATCCGAAACTTAAAGTTTCGGAATTTCATAAATATTCTTGGCACGGGAATTCATTTATAGTTCACAAAGATTAAGGAAGAGGTCTCCTCAATTACAAAACTTTGCAACTAAATTGATTGTTATAACAGTAGAGGATTGTCAGTCGGACAATCCCGGGAATTAATATTAATTAAAAAATAAAAATGACTCTTCAAGAAAAAGTTGATCTCTCAAAAACTATAATCAAATTATCAGCCCAAGCCTATCCGAAACTTTTTGTGGCCTGTTCTTTTGGTAAAGATTCTCGTGTTTTAGTTGATCTTGCCATGCAAGTGAATCCCGTAGCCCAGTTTATTGGTATTGATACGGGATATGAATTTGATGAAACACTGAAATTTGCAGATTCTCTTGTTAATACATTAGGAATGAATTTCCAATGGGTTAAGCCGTCTTCGGACGATAAAACAAGAATCGATAAGGAGTACGGCGAATCTTTTATAAAAAATGATCAATATAAGTGTTGTGAAATGAAAATTCCCGCTATTAATAGCATTTTAAATAAATATGACGCTTGGATTACGGGACTCCGTCGTGATGAAACGGAATACCGCAAAAATACTCCTCTGGTCGAAACTGGAAAAATTGTCAAAATTAATCCCATTGCTTTTTGGACCAAAGACGATGTGTGGCAATATATAAAAGAAAATAAGTTAAGCTATCACCCTCTTTACGACAAAGGATATCTATCTTTGGGATGTAAACCTTGCACTACTTCTGGTAAAACTCGTGAAGGCGGCGGACGCCAAGGCCAATTTGAACGCGCCGGCAGATTTGGCGGCACAAAAAATGTCGGCGGCGAATGTGGCCTTCACACTAAACTTTAAATGGAGAATCCAATTCCAATAATCAGAGGCGAAAAGGAAAGGAAAATCCGATCTGTAGTTAAAGCAATATCTCATCGTCTGATTGGAACGATAAATACTTTTGCGGCCGCCTGGCTATTCACTAGAAGTTTCAGCATTTCATTAAAAGTAGTGTTAGTAAGAGAAATAATTGCTACTGTCATATTCTTTTTTCACGAACGGATTTGGAATAATATCCGTTGGGGAAAATTCCGATTGGAAAAACTGATTAATCATAAATTTGTTTCAGCAAATCAGAATACAAGTAAAACAGGCGGTAATTAGTGTGAGTCTTTCAAAAGAAACCTTTAGATTTCTTAAATTGTTTTATTGATTAGTCTTTTGATAAATATTGGGAGATTCTATATGAGCCAACCAAGAAGAATAGCGATCTTTTCTGGCAAGCGGGGCGGGTTCGGCGCCTATATGCCATTTATGAAGTTAGTTGCTTCCGATCCAGATTTGGAATTGCAAATTATTCTCGGCGATATGCATGCTTCCGTGGAATTTGGCAGGACTCTTAATGAAGCCTTAGGCTATTTCCCAAATTCTAAGATTGAGACGGTGGAAATGGGCACGGGCCGCGGCGATACTCCAGAGATTCGAGTGGAGAATTTGGCGACGTGTCTTAGTAAAGCTCCTAGAATTTTGAGAAAATTAAATCCAGATATTTTAATGGTGCACGGTGATCGCGGCGAGCATCTAATTATGGCTCTTGCCGCCAATAACTTAGGCATCCCAGTCGGTCATACCCAGGGAGGTGAATCATCTGGGAATGTTGATGATATTCAACGACACGCAATTACTAAGTTGGCCCACCTTCATTTCCCAGAAACCGAAAAAGCGGCTAAAAAAATCCGGGAGTTAGGGGAGAAAGAGGATCAAATTCATATTGTAGGTTCTTTATATGTCGATCGGATCGTAAAAAAAATGTACACCGACCCGAAGGCGGCAATGGAAAAATACGGCCTCAAGAATGGAGAAAATTATTTTATTATTATATTTCATCCTGACACTTTTGAGTCTGCGAAAGAGAATTACCAGACAGCGAAAGCCGTTCTTTCTGTCGTTAGAGATACCGGATTACGTGCGGTGGTTGTACATCCCTGTTCCGACCCTGGCTACCAGTCCGTTATTTTGGCCATTAACGAAGCATTACGAGACTTTCCAACACAGTTTTTGGCGTACAAGAATATAGATAATCTGGATTTCTTGGGTCTGATGGCGTCGGCTAAAGCAATCATTGGCAATTCTTCTGCCGCGTTTGTTGAAGCGCCTTATTTTCAGGTTCCAGCGTTAAATACTGGAAATCGGCAACGTGGACGAGATCGTGAAGAAAATGTGATTGAAGTTGGCACAGATATCAATTCTATTAAGATGGGGTTGCAATTGGTTTTGTCTCCAACCATTATATTCCAGAACACTTTACGTCGTTGTGGTTATCGGTTAGGTGACGGGCGATCTTCTGAAAAGATAGTAGAAATTCTTAAGCGGGTTACCCTTGATCAGCGACTATTGCGTAAATAATAGATAAAGTTGTATTATGTCAGTTAGAATGAAATGGCACTTTTAAAAGGAGTCAAAGTGAAGAAGATCATGATTCTTGGCGGTGATGGTTACCTTGGATGGCCGACAGCAATGCATTTATCCAACCGTGGCTATGATGTGGTAGTTGTGGACAACATGGCTAAAAGAGTTTGGGAAGCTGAATTTGGTTCCATGCCATTATGGCCGATACCGTCTCTGCAGAGACGGGCCAGTGTTTGGCGGCAAGTCACCGGTAAGACAATTAAGATTTATGCTTGCGACATAGCGGAGAATGACCGATTCCTATTCAAGATTGTTGAAGAGTTTCGGCCAGATGCTGTTATTCATTACGCGGAACAGCCATCAGCTCCTTATTCGATGTTTAGCCGACAGAAGGCAGCTTTCACACAGAAAAATAACGTGGTTGGCACGCTTAATCTTCTATTTGCTATCAAACGTTACGTTCCTAGTGCTCACTTAGTTAAGCTGGGGACTATGGGTGAATACGGAACGCCAAACATAGATATTGAAGAGGGATGGTTGAATGTGGCACACAAAGGGCGGCAAGATCGTCTTTTGTATCCCAAACGTCCTGGGTCTTTTTATCACTTAAGCAAAGTACATGACAGCCATAACATCGAGTTTGCCTGCCGTACTTGGGGTTTAAGAGCCACTGACCTTAACCAGGGCGTTGTTTATGGCATCCATACAGATTGCACCGAATTGCATCTGGGTCTTTTGACCAGTTTTCACTACGACGACATCTTCGGTACGGCGCTAAACCGTTTCTGCGTTCAAGCAGTAGCTGGTGTCCCGTTGACCGTTTACGGCAAGGGTGGACAGAAGCGCGGATTTTTGAACATTAGAGATACTTTGCAGTGCGTTACCTTGGCGGTGGAGAATCCTGCCCAAGAGGCAGAATTCCGCGTTCTCAACCAGTTCACCGAGATATTTTCTGTTCTTGAGCTGGCCGAGGCCGTTCAGAAAGCAGGCGCTAAGCTTGGTTTGAAAGTCAGTATTGATCATTTACCTAATCCCCGAATTGAAAAAGAGGAGCACTACTATAATGCCAACAATGAATCCTTGCTGAAACTAGGATTGAAGCCGATTAAACTCTCCGAAGAATTAGTTAATTCCATGCTGAAAGAAATTATGAATGTCAGAGATTTGATTGACATCACTATTATCCAGCCGCGCATTCCCTGGAATCGAAAATAATTCATTGCCCACTTTGGGAAACAAAGTGGGTTTTTTATTAGTTGTAAAAATATTATGGCCGCTGTTCAAAAAAAATTTGTGGCGATCATTCCAGCGCGTGGCGGTTCCAAATCTCTGCCGCGAAAAAATATCCGTCTGCTGGGCGGAAAACCATTGATTGCTTATGCCATTGCAGCGGCCAAGCGTAGCCGATTTGTTGGTAAAGTAATTGTTACCACTGATGACCAGGAAATCGCAGAAATTGCCAAAAAATGGGGCGCTGAAGCGCCATTTTTAAGACCGGCGACGTTGGCCCAAGATTCAACGTCGATGCTGCCAGTCATTCGTCACGCCCTAGAATGGCTAGCAGAAAAAGAAAATTACCAACCTGATTTTGTTTTAATGATTCAACCCACATCGCCATTTATACAAACTAAACAAATTGACGATCTTATGAATCTGATAGATCATTATTCAGCTGATTCCGGCATTACTATTGTTGAAACTCCAAGACCATTTCATCCCTATCATATTCGTCATCTCACTTCGGATGGGTTTTTAGAATTTGATCAATCGGAACTGCATTATCGGCATCCAACGCGTCAGTCCGATCCAAAACGTTACGCTTTTGCAAACATCTATTGGTTTAGACGGGATTTATTTTTGAAAGAAAATAAAATGGAGGTTGGCAAGCGTGTTGGATTGCCCGTTGAGCCGGCGACCGCTCACGATATAAATGACGCTTTTGATTGGGAAATAGCAGAAATATTATTGAAAAAAATAGAAAATATAAAATAGAAATATGCCGAACATTTTAATTGCCGAGAAGGACTTTAGTGAAAAAGCCAAGAAAGTTCTTACTAAATTGGGGCATGTGATTGATTTTCAATCCAGTGAAACTTTTCTTAGAAATTTACCCAAAGCTGATGTTATTGTTACGGCATTAGAAGTAAAGTTGGATAAAACAATTTTAGATCTGGCGAAATGCTTGCGATTAGTTGGTACCCGCACCACTCAATTGCGCTATATTGATTTGGAAGAATGCCGCCGACGCGGCATCAAAGTAGTGAATATAAAAGCTAATTCCACTACGCTCCAGAAAACTTTTTCAACCGCCGAGGAGACTATGGCTTTAATCTTATCGTTGTTGCGCAGAATTTCCTGGGCTTTTGATTCAATAAAAAGAGGCGAATGGGAAAGGAAAAAATACGGCGGTAAGGAATTACAAGGGAAAACCATTGGCCTGATTGGCTTTGGCCGATTAGGGAAAATGGTTGCTCATTATAGTTTTGCTTTTGGCATGAAGGTTGTTGCTTACGACCCTTTTATTGGCGGAACAGAAATGAATTATTGCGGGGTTAAGAAAGAAACATTGGAGAATTTATTAAAAAAGTCTGATATTGTTTCTTTGCACGCAATTTATAATGATACAACTTATAAGTTGTTAGGTGATAAACATTTTAGGATGATGAAATCGGGATCAATATTTATTAACACTGCTCGCGGGGAGATAACAGATGAAAATGCGCTCTTGAAAGCTTTGCGCAATAAATGGATTGCCGGCGCCGCTGTCGATACGCTATCTGACGAATCACCCGATGGCGGTCATTTATTAAAAAATCCCCTAGTGACACACGCAAAAAATTACGAAAATTTGCTTATTGTGCCCCACCTAGGAGGAGCTACTCAAGAAGCCACTGAAAGAACGCAAATTTATATAGCCAGCCTGGTGGCTAGAGAAATTAAGAATTTGTTTAAATGAAAACAGTTTTTTTAGCGATCCCTAATTTTGTTGCCAGCGGAGATCTTCTTAGGACCGAATACTTAAAATATCTTTCTCAAAAATATCGAGTAGTGGTTCTCGCGCCCTTTTTAGACCCTGAAGCGGCGACTCATTTGAATTACTACAAAACGCCCACAATTGTTTATGTTCGCAAAAATTTGGAGAATCCTAATTTTTGGATTTTTTTTAAACTTCTAAGAATCAGCTTAGTGAACGAATTTGATTATCTGAGGTCACTGCAACATTGGTATAAGCGTCCCAATTATTTAAAGAACAGGAAACGGAGAATTTTACGCTTTTTTGGTCGTCCGTTTTCTCGATTTTTAACCGCAAATTTTTTCACGAAACTTGAATCTTGGTTGTTGCCTAAGTCTAAAAGCTTTTTTGAATTGGCAAACCAATACCATCCTGACCATTTAATTGTTTCCACTCCCGGTTTTGATTCTTGGGAAGCTGAATTAATTACATTCGCCAAAAGATTGAAGTTAACCACAGTGGCTGTAGATTTTAGTTGGGACAACCTCACCACTAACGCTAAACACATTAGAAAAACGGATTTTTTGATTGCCTGGAATACGATTATGAAAAAAGAAGCAGAGACGATTCATAAGTATTCCCCGGATAAGGTTTTTGTATCCGGAGCGCCTCGTTTTGATCCTTATTTTATTGAGGATAAAAATAATCCCGGCCGGGACACTTTTCTTAAATCTAAGGGACTCAACCCAGATTATAAAACCATTTTCCACACTACGGTTACTAAGGCCTACCCTTTTCAAAAAAAATATATTCGTGATTTGATTTCATTGCGTGACGCTAGAAAAATTCCATATGTAAACTTTTTTATCAGGATTCACCCCTTAGACATCTACGAAAACTATCAGGAATTTTTTAATGTTCCAGACCTTTGCATAGAAAGAGCCGGAAAAAATTTTGATGGCGAGACAGAAATGAATATTGACGATTTATTTAATTTGAAACGTTCTTTAGAATACACTGATTTGAATATTAATTATGCATCAACTATTTCCATTGAGGCCTGCGTGTTTAACAAGCCGATTATTAATATTGGATTCATTGACCGATTTGCTCTAGCCTATGACTTTGAGCATTACCGGCCGATTTTCCAAAGCGGAGCGATAAGATTGGCCAAAGAAGATGCCGACTTGCCGAAATTTATTAATATGTACTTAGAGAATCCCTCGTTGGATAGTGAGGCAAGAGAGTGGGTTGTCCATAATTATGCTGAATTCACCGATGGACAATCTTATAGAAGAAGCGTAGATTTAATTGAAAAATGCCGGCTTTAAACGACCGATATATAGTGGTCAATTATCACTATGTTCGTGACCCCAGTCCTGATTGGTTAGGTATTCATCCCTGCCCAATTGCCGAATTTGACCGGCAGATAAAATTGTTATCGGAAAATTTTAAAATTGTTTCTGTTTCAGAGGTTTATGAAGCGGCTAAAAACGGGGTAGATGGTAAGTTTTGTGCGCTTACCTTTGATGACGGTTTCAAAGATAATTTCGAAAATGCCTTGCCGATTTTGAAAAAATATAGCGCTACCGGGACTTTTTTTATTATCACCTCTACTTTTGAATTTAAGGTGTCACTGACTCATAAACTCCACGTGCTATTTTCTCGTTCCTCCCCAGAAGAATTAATCGATCTTTTTAATAATTGGGCGGGCGAAAGCTATGCGATTCCGAAAGATCATAGCATCGATTTTCGTCGTAAACATGGAGATATGCTGACAAATAATTTTAAAGAGACGATGATTATTTTGCCAGATGCCGTTAGGGAGAAATTTTTAGATTTTTATTTTAAAAAATTCAATTTAGACGAAAATAATTTATGCCGGATTTTGTTTATGAATTCTAATGAGGTTAAAAAGTTGGCTTCCCAAGGTATGGCAATTGGCAGCCATTCACATAACCATAATTCTTTTGAGCTATTGTCCATGAATGACGCGTTAATTGATTTACGGAATTCTAAAAAAAAATTGGACGATCTTTTAAGAAAAGAAGTAGATGTTTTTTCCTATCCGCATGGTCGTTATGCGGCGGAAGCCGTCGAACTATTAGATAGAGCTGGTTTTCGATACGCAGTTACTATTGATCGGCGTTCGATTACAGCTCAAGATAGCAAATTTTTTATTCCTCGTTACGACGCGAATGATCTCTTAGAGTTTAATTAAACTATAAAAATAGCCCCAAGGAAGGGGCTTAATTTTTTTATCGGTGCAACAATTCGTTAGGCTGTGCATAACTTACTTCTCTATAAAGTTTAGCAACGAAGACTTTACTGAGCATTCGACTGATTCCAATAGTTGTTGTTCCGTATTGCCGGAAGCCATCATCAACGATCTTCATTTGCCAATTAGTGCAGGCAAATTGCAGCAGGATTCCGGCAGGACGGAGGGTTTCATCGGGCAATATGGCGAATCCTTTGCGCTCCAATTCTTTAAAATCATAATCAAATTTTTCGGTAAAGCTTAGCTGAGTATTGAAGATATCAGTTTTTCGGCAATCAGTGTAGCGTTGGAGGTCGGTCAGATACTTGGCATAGCATTTAAATGCTTCTGGTTTGACTTCGAAAAGGAGGCTTCGCGCTGCTTCAAAGCCAACTGAATTAATATCGGTAAAGTGCTTAGTCATTGCTAGCGCTTTGTATTTGAAGATCAGATTACTACCATATTCTCCGGAAACATATTTTTTAATTACCTCACGATCTCGAACAAATCTTTCCAATGATTCTTTGGAATCCCAAAGTTCGCTTCTGGTTTCCTGATAAAATTGCTGATAGAGCTTTTTAATTTCTTCCGGGAAGGTATCGCGATGGTCGTGGATGAATTTCAGCCATTGATAAACGGAAATTCCATTGAGTTTGAGAAATTCCACCAGTTCCGCGGAAATACTATCGCTATAGAAAATTTCTACGGCTAGATGAAAGAGCCGGCTCTCCAGGTATTCTTCAAAAGTAATATCGTTTGTGGCAACACAGATTTCTTCTATTTCTCCGCTGAGGATCGGATCCTGGTTTTGGAAATCATAATCGCCAAAACAGCGCGGCAAAATCCGGAATTTGGTTTTCATTCCGAACTTTTCACGAGTAGCTAAATCGGACATTTCCACGCCCATCAGCATCATCAACTGATAGATGCGCACCCATTTAAACCCAGCATTCACCACAGTTTCGATGGTTCGAAAATGGCTTTCTCTTGTTTCTCCCGGCAAACAGGTAATGATCTCCGAATAAGAGTTAGCCCCCAGTTCATTGGCCTTTTTTGCCAATTCCATCAACCCACTGGCTGAAATATTATTCCGTTTAATGTTTTCCAGAACTTTTTCGGTTAGAGATTGAACGGAGCCGGCTAAACGCAGTGCGCCGTTAATAGTCTTTGCCACTTTCAGCACACGCTCTTTTTGATTTTTGCCAGTCGCTACATGGATATAAAGCGGCCAGCCGTATTTTTCCTGAACTTTGGCAATAGCCTCGCCGATAGCCTCATCTTCTTTATACATTCCGAAATTAGAATCGGTGATATGAAGATCGTGCACCGCCGGCGCCAGTCGTTCCGCTATATAGCACAGTTCTTTATATACTACGTCCACTGAACGTTTGTTTACCTTGCTATAGTAATTTAGACCTTCCACGCAGAAGGTACAGGCGAAAGGGCAACCACGGTTAGTTTGGATGATAGGAATTAAGACTGGATCGAAAAATTCATCCATTAAACCAGTAAGATACGGTGATGGGATTTCATCAAGATTACGGATTCGTTCCGCCGGCTCGCTGGAAACTATCTGACCATTAAGAAGAAAGTGGCAGCCGCGTGGATTGATGCGTTTGACCGCTTCAACGTTAAATTCGTTTTCCACCAGTTTCAATAAGAGTTCGGAGAATGCAATTTCACTTTCCTTATAGGCGTAAAAGTCAATTGCCGGATGTTTTAAAAAGAATTCTTGTTGTTCCGACTGATCTGTAGGATAATTCGGTCCGCCCAATATGACGATGACTTTTGGACGGTTCTTTTTAATCCGTTCGGCGAACTGATAACTAAGGTCAAAATTCCAGCAATAATTGCTGAAGCAGACAATGTCTGGAAGCCGCGTCAACAGCGATTCTGAGAGTTTTGTCGGATATTTGAAGATTTTAAACTCATAGGCCTGATTGATCGGTTCGAATTTTTTCGCATAACTAATCAGGCATCCGACGGGAAATGGCATTGTGTTGAGCGCCACAGTTTGTCGAGTATGCGTAAGATCGCCGACGTAGGTGATTTTTTTGTCCATCAGTTTCCCCTATCAAAACATTGTCAAAGAGCCTGTGAGATATATTAGCGCATTAAGCCATTTTTTTCAAAATCGTTTTCAAGACGTTGAAACATTGCAACTGTCTAGACAATAGGGTTTTTTCTTAGTATCATTGGGTCAGATCTTTGAATGAGGTGAATAATGACTAACGGCATTCCGAATGGGAAAGTGATCAGCGAATCGAGAGAGCGCGTCTTGGCCGAACACGATAAACGGGCGATAGAAATTTTTGATTGGTCTCAGAGTCATGGAGGCGTCCATCATCGAGTAAATCGTTATTCTATTGTTGTCAGCCAGGAAACCGTTGACCGTTTAATTGCGGCTATTAAGGACGAGCTTGAGAATCGAATCCATCCTGAGGCGGCTATCTTGTTGGCAATTATGTCTTATTTAAAAAACTATGATTTTTCCAGTTGCGATGAAGCGGGTCGTGATACTCAAGGATTTTCTTTAGCTCTTAGCGAAGTAGAAGTAGCACTGAATCATTTAGCGGTTGATCCGGTTCAAGCCCTACGCTATTTAGTTTACCGTTACAAGATAAAAACTTATCCAAAGGAATACAAAGTAGCCGATTTCCCAATGGTTCTTTACATTGAATCGGCCTTAGCCTGCAATTTGATGTGTACGATGTGTTACCAATCTGATCCGGTTTTACAAAAGGAAATTAAGGCATCTCCAAAAAAAGCTATGGATTGGGATTTATACGTCAAACTGATTGATGAGGCGGCTCAGCACAATCTTTGTGCGGTGGTATTCGCTGGCCGCGGTGAACCAACTTTGAATCGACATTTTACCGAGATGTTGCGCTATGCCCATCAAAAAGGGATCTTAGACATTAAGTTTAATACTAACGCAATGACAATGTCGGAGAAAATGGTACGAGAGTGGCTATCGATCGGCGCGCCCCTAACGGTGGTTTTTTCAGTAGATGCGTCTGATAAAGAAGGTTTTGAAGCAATTAGAATCGGCGCAAGTTTTGAAAAAGTGATCTCCAACATTAAAATGTTTAACGAAATAAGAGAGCGGGAATTTCCTAATACAACTGTTCGTTCTAGAATTTCGATGACACTTTTCCAGGAAAGCCAAGATCCGGAAGCGGCTCGGAAACTTTGGGAGCCGCTAGTTGATGAATTTACCGCAAAAAATGCCCGTGGCGAACAATCAGGCAGTATTTATCAGTTGAATGCCGATAAGAGTCATAAAAATCTGTGTCCTATGACCCAATGCAAAGTTTTGTTTGACCGGCTTTACATTTGGTGTGACGGTACCGTTAATCCATGCGAAGATGATTATCTGAGCTTTTTGCGAGTAGGGAACGCTTACCAAGAATCTCTGTATAATATTTGGAAAGGTCCTAAGATGATGAAGATTCGCATTGCTCATCTAAATGGCAAGAAAAATACTTGTTATCCCTGCAATGGTTGCACTGGTTACTAGATTGAGGGCATCATGGGTGATAAAAAAATCGGTATTTGTTTAGCTGGTTTTGGTAATTTTGGCAAACATATTTACAGTTATCTTCAGAAACTGAATCGTTGGCATGTTAAATATTTATATCATCCTGATCAAAAGAAAGCACAATTTTATGGCCCATTGGGATTATCGGATCTTTCGGCAGTTTGCAATGATCCCGATATTGAAGCATTCATAATCGCGACTCCAAACGATCAGCATTTCGGTTTGTTGCGGCGTTTATTGCAACTTGGACGCCACCACATTTTTGTGGAAAAGCCGATGGTAGACGATTTTTCGCAAGCATTAGTTTTGCGAGAGTTGGCCGTAGCTAATAAAAAAGTTTTCATGGTTGGCCACAACCAAAGACGGGAAGCAGGTTTCCGGCGTATAAAGGCGCTGTTGGATGATAATGTTATCGGTAAATTAGTCAATGTTAATTTTAATTTTTCTCATGGCGGCGCTTACAATACTAAGCCTGGCGATTGGCGTTTTAGCGCGGCGAGACATAAAGATGGACCGTTGATTACCCTGGGAAGCCATTGTATTGATACGATCCATTATCTCTTTGGACGCATCGAATCTGTTTACGCCATGATCGAAAACTTGTCTGACAAAACAGAGGCGCCGGATTGCAACGCTGTCTTGGCGCGATTAGCAAACGGAGCGGCCGTATTTTTGCAAGCTAACTACAATGTTCCGAGTGAAAAATATTGCATCATCTCTGGAACCGATGGAGTCATTTACCTGAACCGCGATTCTTTATTTTTACGAATTGGACGAGATTGGGCAAAGACGCCATCTAAACCAATGTTAATGGAGATTGCATTTGTGGATGCGATTGAGGAAGAGTTGAATGAATTTTTTTACGCTATCATAGAAGGTAAGCCAGTGGAAACGGGTTTCTCCGAAGGATTCGAGGTTGTAAAAGTTCTAAGCACTTGCCATCAGAGTTGGTTGAAGAAACTTCCAGTCCCCGTTTAACGGGGATTTTTTATTGAAACGAGGCATCTGATAATATAGTTGTATAGTTAATTAAATGAAAACCGTATTTTTATTCGTTGACAAGCCGACTTTTATTGGAGATTTACTTAAAACGCAGTACTTATCTTATCTGGCTTCCAAGTTCAAAGTAGTAGTTTTCACTAATCACGCCAACGACGAAACGGCGTCTGATTTTGGTTATCGAAAACATTCCAACATTTCCTATATTCGTTGGCAGATTAGAAATCAGAAGTTACTGGACATAATGAAATTCCTGCGGTTTTCTTGCACTCGGGAATTTGATCATTTGACAACTACCAGACATCTTAGAAATCGTAGAGGTCAAGACGGTAGTAAAACTTTATTACGAATTATTTCAGCTCCGTTCGGTTGGTTGATCACCAGCCGGTTTTTATACAAAATCGAAAGTTTTTTAGTCAAAGGATTGCCAGAATTTTTGAATTATACGAAGCAATATAAACCAGATTTGGTTTTAACATCAACTCCGGGGCTAAATAATTTCGAGGCCGAGGCGATTCTATTATCTAACAAGGCTGGCATACCTACGGTGGCTGTTAATTGCGGCTGGGATAATCTAACAACTCGATCAACAAGAGTTCGACCGACTAAATATTTAATAGCTTGGCATGAACCGATGCGCCAAGAGGCCATTCGTATTCATAATTTTCTGCCGGACCGTGTATTTGTGAGCGGTCCAATGCGCTATGACTATTATGTGACGAAAGAAGAAAAAGCCATCACTAGGGGAAATTTTTTAAGAAGCAAAAATCTAAATCCGAAATATAAAACCATTTTGTATACTACGCAAAAAAATCATTTTTTTGAAGAAGCTTTCATTCATCAGTTGATCGATCTTCGTGATGAAAGCAAGATTCCTTATACTAATATTCTGATTCGTGTCCATCCGTTGGCATCTCCGAATCGTTATAAAAAATTTTCCGACATCAAAGATGTTTATTTGGATCGACCAGAAAAAATGTTATCTGACGACGATCTAGTAAATTTGAAATATTTAATCTCATATTCAGATTTGAATATTAATTATTCTTCAACTATTTCTCTGGAAGCAATGCTCTTCGATAAGCCCGTAATCAATTATTACGAGCCGAGTTTAAAAAGTTTTGAGCTAAATCACTACTTTCCCTTAGTAGAAGCCAAAGCCGTCCAGCTAATCAACAACGGCAAGCTGGAGCTGGCCGAGGCGATCAATGAGTATTTGGATAACCCGGATAAAGACGCCGAAAAAAGAAAAAAGTTGGCCGCTATTTATTTCCCCTTCAGGGACGGTTTTTCCTACAAGCGAAACGTTGATTTATTGGAACAAATAATTAAAAATGAGCTCGCATGAAAGTGATTATTCTGGCGGCCGGCAAAGGAGAGAGGATGAAAACCCTCACCGCAAATACGCCTAAGCCGCTTTTAAAAGTAAATAATAAGCCTGTTATTGAATACGTTATTGACGCTTTGCCGCTGGAAGTGGACGAGGTCATTGTGGTTGTTAAATATCTTGGCGATCAGATCAGGCAGTTTTTGGGCAGTGAATTTAACGGTAAAAAAATAATATTTGCCGAGGGCTCTGATCAAGGAAATGCTTACAGTTTTTTAGCGGCCAAGCCTTTTATTAAGGCGGGCGAGAGATTTTTATTTGTTTATGGCGATGAATTGCCCAAAAAAGAAGATTTTAAAAATTGTTTGAAAGAAGAGCTTAGTGTAGCGACTTTCGAATCTCATAATCCGCGCGCTCACGGCATGGTTACCCTGCGACTGGATGGGACGATCGAAGAGGTCATAGAAAAACCGGAGACCCCCAAATCTAATATCGCAGTTGACGGCATTATGGTTTTAAATAGCGATATTTTCAATTATTCACCATTGTCAAACCAGAAAGGCGAATATTATTTTACGTCCCTTCTGCATCAATTCGTGAAAGATCATAAAGTTTACCCGGTTAAAATTCAGAACTTTATCGGTGATATTACTAACCCGAGCGATCTGGAACGGGTTGAGAAGCTGATTTCTTGATTTAACTTGAAAAATCGCCTTTTTATACTATAATATGCATATGATTTTGAACGGGAAAACCGCCGTTATTACTGGCGGAAGCCGAGGAATAGGATTTACGATAGCAGAAAATTTCGCTAAGGCCGGAGCGGATCTTTTTTTGATTTCTAGGAGTCAGGAAGAACTCGAAAAGGCCAAGTCCAAGCTCGCGTCGTTTCCGATAAAAATAGAAATTTATTCCGCGGATATTTCCAATCCAAAAGTCGCTAATGATATTTTAAGAATTCTGAACGAAAAATTCGGCGATAAAGCGGACATTTTAGTTAATGCCGCCGGAATTTTCGGCCCCATCGGTCCCGCTATAGACAACGATTTAAATGAATGGCGGAAGGTTATTGATGTCAACCTCATCGGGACTTTCTTAATGATCAAGACATTGGCGCCGCTTATGAAAAAACAAGGCGGAGGCAAAATAATTAATTTCGTCGGCGGCGGAGAAGGCGCCTTTCCCAATTTTAGCGGATACGCAGCCTCTAAGGGTGCAATTGCCCGCTTCAATGAAACGGTAGCGGCTGAACTCAAAGGATTTAATATCAGTGTCAACGCCATTGCTCCCGGCGCGGTAAATACTAAATTGATCGACGACCTATTAGCTGCCGGACCGGAAAAGGTTGGTCGGGAGGCATATGAACGTTTTCTAAAACAGAAACAAGAAGGGGGTGTTTCGCCTCAAAAAGCGGCCGATCTCTGTTTGTTTTTGGCTTCCAATGAAGCAAATGAGATTACCGGCAAAATCCTTTCCGCGGTTTGGGATAATTATCGTAAATTTCCCTTGTTTAAAAACGAAATCTGTAATCCCGATACCTACAATCTTAGAAGGACCACTTTGGGAAATTCGATGTTGAGAAAAAATCCGGATTCTAATTTCCGTTCTCATAAAATCGCAGTAGTTGGATTATGGCATTTGGGGGAGATTTATTCTGCCGGCTTGGCGGAATTGGGACATAAAGTTAGCGGCATTGATGAGAAGAAATTCACAGTTCCACCAGTTGCCGAGCCAAAATTAGAATTATTGATATCTAAAAATCAATCCGAAGGTCGTCTTGCCTACCACGATAATTTTAGTAAAATCGCCGACCAAGATGTTTTCTGGATTACGATGGATACTCCCGTTAATGATGAAGACAAGCCGGATGTAAAAATAATTTTTGATCTTTTGGAAAAATCTTTGCCGTTCGTGAAACAGGGCGTTTTGATAGTGATCTCCAGCCAGTTGCCGGTCGGTACGTCTAAAAAAATCATAGAATTTATAAAAGAAAAAAGAGCCGGTTTAAAATTTGACTACGCCTATAGTCCGGAAAATTTAAGACTGGGTAATGCCGTGAATTGTTTCTTTAACCCAGAGAGAGTGGTTGTCGGCACCGGTTCCGCGGACGCGTTTGCAAAAATGAAAGAAATTTTCGCCGAGTTGAATTGCCCAGTTTTAAAGATGTCGGCGGAATCGGCCGAAGTCGCCAAGCACGCCCTGAACGCCTTTTTAGCGACTTCGCTGACCTTCGCGTATGACATCGCTGATGTTTGTGAAAAAACCGGCGCGGATATTCTGGATGTTAAAAAAGCTTTGGTTTCCGATTCCCGCATCGGAAACAAGGCGTATCTTGATCCGAGTTTGGGATTTTCCGGAGGAACTTTGGGCCGAGATTTAAACGCTCTTTTGGATATAATGAAAGAGTCAGGCGTCACCACCTTGCCGGTGATCACAGGCGTTCTTAAGAAAAATACCGATAGAAAAAATCTGGTTATCGATGTTTTAAATAGATCATTAGGGAGTCTTCGGGGAAGATTAGTTACAATCCTCGGGGCAACCTATAAGGCGGGGACACCGACACTTCGAAGATCTCTGCCAATGGAAGTAAAAAAAATGCTGGAAGATCACGGAGCTTCCGTGAAAATTTTTGACGCCGGAGCGGAAGGAGATTTTTCTAAAGATCCTTACGAGGCTGCGGCGGGATCGGACGTGATTCTTGCTATCACCCCTGGGCCAGAAATTAAGAGTCTGGATTTTACCAAGCTAAAGCAAATTATGAAAAATCCGGCCGTTGTCTTTGATACTCGAAACTTTTTCGCCGATCGGGAATCCGAGATCCGCTCGGCCGGGTTCAAGTATCTAGGCATAGGAAGATAGTCATGAAAAAAATCAATAAAAAAATGAATCTGGCCTTAATCGGCGCCGGTGGAATGGGCAAGCGCTGGGTTATGGCAGCTACGCATTCATCGGATTTTACTTTGCGTGTCATAGCGGATAAGGACATTAATCGCGCGAAGGAGTTGGCAATCATGCTGAAAAATTGCGAGGCGGCGGCGGATTATCGGAATATTTTAAAGCGTGATGATATCGACACGGTAATCATAGCGGTCCCGACTTTTTTATTGGCGCCGATTTCATTAATCTCCTTAAGCGCTGGCAAAAATGTCATTTGCGAGAAACCGGGCGCTGTAAAATCATCTGACATTCAAAAAGCGATTTTACTTGCTAAAAGAAAAAAGCTTCATTATTTAGTATCCTTCAACCATCGTTTCCATGACGCTTTCGTGAAAGCCGATAAGGCAATCAAGGAAGGTAAGATAGGCGAGATTTTATTTATCCGGGCTCGTTACGGTTTTGGCGGACGTCCTGGTTATAAAAAGGAATGGCGTCACAGAAAAGTTCTTGGCGGTGGTGAGTTGCTGGATCAAGGAGTTCATATGATAGACTTGGCTAAATATTTTTTGGGCAATGTAAAAGAAATTGTCGGTTTCGCAGAAAATTTGTTTTGGAGTTCCGATGTTGACGATAACGCATTTGTACTTTTGAAAAACACCAAAAACCGGGTTGCCTCCATTCATGTTAGCTGGACCAACTGGGATCCAATCCATTCGTTTGAAATATATGGAACCAGGGGATTCTTGAAGGTTGAAGGGCTAGGGAAAAGATATGGCGGGGAAGAAAAGTTGATTTTCGGAATTCGGCCGGGAAATTTTATTGGTTCTCCGAAAGAAAACAGAGTTATTTGCAATTCGGACGCTGATCGTTCCTTGGCGCTAGTTTTGAAAGAATTTGCCGATGCGGTTAAAAGTGGTCGTGAGACTAAGCCCAGTGGTCGTGACGCTTATGAAACTTTAAGAATCGTGGAAAAAATTTATGCCCAAAAATAACCTTGTTTTAGTAACTGGCGGGGCCGGATTCATCGGTTCGCACCTAGTGGACGCGCTGATTGAAAATGGTTATCGAGTCCGGGTGCTGGATAATCTTCAACCGCCTACTCACAACGGTAAGTTGCCGGATTGGTTTAATAAAAAGGCGAAGTTCATGAAGGGCGATGTGCGGAATAAGAAAGATTGGGAAAAAGCGCTGCGGGGCGTTTCTTACGTTTTCCATCTGGCCGCTTACATGGATTATCATCCGGATTTTTCTACTTTTTTTGATACTAATTCACGTAGCGCAGCTTTGCTTTATGAAATTATTCTGGAAAAGAAGCTACCGATAAAGAAGGTAATCGTGGCCTCTTCTCAATCTCTCTACGGAGAAGGCAAGTACCGTTGTTCGAAGCATGGTGTTTTTTACGCCGAATCACGGCCGGAATCGCAATTACATGGACATCAATGGGAAGTGATTTGTCCCAAAGATCAAGCATTAGCTGAACCGATGCCGGAACTGGAAGATGATGATCCGAAACCTGTGATACCCTATGGTATTTCCAAGTGGGCATCAGAAAAAACTGCTATAATCCTTGGAAAAATTTATCAGATACCGTCCGTTGCGCTTCGCTATTCGATTGTCCAGGGATCACGCCAGTCCATCCGTCATTTCTATTCCGGAGCCTTACGGGATTTCTGCGTGCGAGCATTGGCCGATCAACCGATTGTAATGCAGGAAGATGGCCAGCAGGTTCGGGATTTTGTTAATGTTCATGATGTTGTTGACGCCCACCTTACAGTTTTGAAAGATCCGCGAGCGGATTATCAGGTCTTTAATGTCGGTAGTGGAGGCCAAACTAGAGTAAATGATCTCGCGAGGGCAGTTTGTAAATTTGTGAGAGTTAAATTCCGTACGGTCTTGCCCGGCCTGTTCAGGATTAACGCTCCGCGTAATTCCATAATGGACATTTCCAAACTCAAAAAGTTGGGTTGGCGGCCCAAGCGAAATATTTTCGATAGTGTTACGGAGTTTGTAGAATGGGCAAAAAGCTGTCCGGAGGCTATAAAATATCTTCAAGAGAGCATGAAAAAATTGGAAAAAGAGAAAATCCTTAAGAAATAACTGCGATTGAATTATAAGAGTAATTGGCTTACTATTCAGTAATGATTTCTGTAGTATTTCCCGCTTATAACGAAGAAGAAAGCGTTGAAGTGCTCTATGGAACTATTCTTAGAGTATTAGATAAAATTGGCCAGCCCTACGAGATTATTGCTGTTGATAATGGTTCGACTGATCGGACCCTAGAAAAACTCAAAAAACTTTCTCCAATCAAAATAGTTGTTATAGCTAAAAACATTGGTCAGACCGCCGGGCTGGACGCGGGGTTGAAATTGGCCAAGGGTGACATCGTTATCACCATGGACGCCGATTTGCAAAATGACCCGGAAGATATTCCTAATCTTATCACGAAAATTAACGAAGGATATGACGTGGTTTCCGGCTGGCGGAAAAACCGACACGACCCAGCGGACAGGAAGGTCCTCTCTCGTCTGGCTAATTGGCTGACCCGCAAAGTTACTGGCCTTTATCTTCATGATCATGCCTGCGCTCTGAAGGCCTATCGCGCGTCTGTTTTAAAAGACGTCCATCTTTATGGAGAAATGCACGTTTTTTTACCGGCATATCTTTTTTTGCAGGGCGCGAAAGTCGCCGAAGTGGAAGTTAATCATCACGCCAGAAAGTTAGGCGTATCTAAACATAATTTTTTGAAAGCCGTTAAGGACATATCGGATCTTTTAACCGTCAGGTTTCTCACGTCCACGGTTAGGCCACTTCTGATCTTCGGCGGTCTCGCCCTGTTCAGTTGGTTTCTGGCTATTCTTTCTGGCGGCTACTCCGCTTATCTGAAAATTTTTGAAGGTTTTGATTTCGGGCGCTCGCCATTGCCACTTGTAGCTTCGCTGTTTTTTATTTCCGGCTTGGTCTTATTCGCGATGGGATTTTTAGCGGAATTATTGATAAGGAACTACCATGAATCCACCGGGAAACCTCCCTACAATATAAAAGAGGTTATAGTGAAATAATGAATCAAAGCATCTCGGTCTTTATACCTTGCTATAACGAAGAAGAAAATGTCCGTGAAGCCGTTATGAAAATAAATAATTATTTAAAGCCGCGTTTTCAGAATTACGAGATTCTGGTTGTGAGCGAGGGGAGTATTGATCGAACCAACGAGATCACTACGGAACTGCAAAAAGATATTCCGCAATTGCGGCTTATAGCTAAGCCGAAGAATTTTGGCTACGCGCAAGTATTGCGGGACGGATTCAAAAATTCTAGAAAAGAATTGATTTTTTACACCGATGGCGACATGCAGTTCGATATCAATGAACTCGATCTTCTGTTGCCGCTGATTTCTAAATACGACATCGTAACCGGTTATAAGTTAAAACGATTCGATCCTTTGATGCGGGCCTGGACCTCTAAAATTTATAATTGGACGATGCGGTTGCTTTTTGGCCTGAAGGTTAAAGATATTAATTGCGCGTTCAAATTATATCGTCGCAAGGTGATTGACGTCGTTAATTTTTTGCCTGATCTGACGCAGGGTGTTGTGAACGTTGAAATTTACCTTACCGCGCTTCGGAACGGGTTCACGATAGGGGAGATTGGGGTTCATCATTATCCCAGAACTCGGGGCGTTGCCGAGGCCCAGATATGGGCAGGTGGGAAGATTTTCGCGTTCATAAGGCCGGCGATTATTTTCGGTTTTTTGAAAGATACGATTAAAGTTTGGAAAAAATTCCACTAAGAATTTTGAATATTTTAATTATGTCCAAACAGCGCGCTAATTATATTTGGATAGCAGTTCTGGTTCTAGCCACTATATTGGTTGGCTCCTTGAGCGTTACGCCACAGTTATTGATCAAGCAAGCCGTTGAGGCAACCGGTCGGACATTCGTACTTAATCAGTTTTTACGTTTGCATGACGGTGGAGACGGTTATTTCCAATTCGCTCGGGAGGTCGCGGATGGCCACTTCCCCCCCGCCGACCTATTTTTTGATTACAGTAGTCCAGGCATGTATCCTTCTTTGCCGCCGCTGATCTTGGGTTTTTTTATATCACTATTTGGCGATATTACTAACGGTTATTTGACGGCTCTGTTTGTAATTCCGGCAATTTTATTTTTGCTGTTTTACGGGATCGGTCTGATAATTTTTGAACGGACTAAATTATGGTCACTTTTTTTCGGTTTAATAGGCATCCTGACCCCGGTTTCGCTGGTGACCACCGAAGCCTTCCTTGGTTTAACTAATTTTTCCAACATTGTTCTAAAAAACTTTTATCCCGGGATCAAGACGCTTTTACCTTTGCTTTTTTACTCTCGAGCCGATCACCCGTTACTTACGACGATTCCGTATCTCGCAGCTATTGCGAGTTTTCTTCTATTTTGGCAGAAATCCATATGGGCATACTCGATTTTGGCCGGCTTCACAGCCGGGTTGTTATTTTATACTTATTTTCATATTTGGGTTTATTGGGCAGTGGTTCTAGTGTTGGTGTTTTTGTATTGTTTATTTCGGCTCCGAAAGACTGATTGGCCCCGCTTGAGAAATACCGGTTTATTGGTTGCGACGACTGCTGTGGTTAGCATTCCTTATTTCATAAATTATTTCGCCTTGAAGGCCGTACCTGGAGGCGAAGATCTGATTGATCGCATCGGTTTGGAGATTGGTCGTAATTTTACATGGCAGGTGTGGCCGGCCTATATCATTTACGCGACCGCCGCAGTTTTGGTCTATTGGACAATGTGGCGTGTTCCGGAAAGGCGACTGCGGGCCGTGCTGTATTTTTGCGCTATAGCCGCGGCTTTCATAATTTGGAATATCCAATTAGTTATCGGTTATGTTCCACACTCGGATCATTGGCCAAGAGCGATTAATCCGATTCTGTTCGTGATTGTTTTGGATATCGTATATTGCGGATACAAGGATTGGAAATATTCGAAAAAAGCCCAATTCATTTTGGCGATTATGCTGGTTTTATCATCACTTCTGATCCTTAAAAAGGTTATTAATGCGGCGATGTTTATTTCGCCGAATCAGGAAACTTTGAAAAATTATGTTTTACCAGAAGATGTTTTGACCGCCTACCGCTGGATGGACCAAAACCTAAATGAGCCAAAAGTGATATCGCCGTCATTACTGACTTCCATTTATATCTCGGCATATACTTCGGCCAGGCCATTTTTACCATGGGGACAAGTTACCTCCATTTCCAACTTTGACATGGAAGAGCGCTTCCTGGCCGCCAATAAATTATTTAATGTTGATCCAAAAATTTTGGGAGCCCGGCTGCGCGACGGCGCAGGCCTAATTTGCCGCGATAATTGCGATCAGGCATACGCCATAAGCAACCTCGCCGACGCGCGCACTTACCTGTACCAAAATTACTTTATCACTCCGGAAAACCCCCGCGATCGGCGGATTCCCGAATATAAAATTAGAGAATTACTCGATCGTTACCAAAAATTTTTTGTTAGTTTTAAAGATGTTGAAGCGGATTACGTTTTCTATGGACCATGGGAGCGGGATTTTAGCCAAATATCTTTACATGGCCTTAGTAACTTGGAATTAGTTTATCGCAATGAAGCGGTAGAAGTTTATAATATTAAATAGCTAGTATGCAGAGAACAGTAATACAAAAATTTCTTTTTTATCCTTTGCCGCCGTTCATGACTCTTTATGCGATAATCAGAATACCAATTTGTTTACTTTTTGGCTTAGGAGATTTAACGGAAGATCCTAATAATTGGTTAGTATTAGTCAGGAAAGGCGATGGTATGAAATAAAATTATGGAGTCTAAGTCTTTGATAAAAACACAAAAAGCAGAAAAATATTTTAACAAAGAGATTGTTTCGTATACGGTTTTAGGCAAGGGTCGCGATTTCGAATATAATACCTGCGCGAATGCTTTTGAATTACGTTCCTGCGACAATGGAAATTTAGTTTATTTATATCCGCAACCAACTCCGGATTCGCTGGATATAATATATTCCTCGGAATTTATCCCTTTTCAGTTTAATAAGATCGGCGGTATAGCCAAAGTTGTCAGAGATTTTTTGCAACGTAGAAAGGCGAAGGCGGTAATTAAATTATCGGGTAGAAAAAAAGATGAAATAAAAATTTTAGATGCCGGATCTGGCAGCGGCGTATTTTTAAAGATCTTGAAAAAAATCATTGGAAGTTCCGACAATTTATACGCTAACGATTTTTCCGAAAAGATTTTGGAGCCGCTCAAAAATGAGGGTTTCGGGGTTATGCCGGGAACATTGGATGAATTTACCACCACCGAAAAATTTGACGTAATCACTATGTTTCAGGTTATCGAACACCTGTATCATCCGCTTAAAGCAATAAACAATCTGGCCGGCGCCCTAAAAGACGGCGGATATTTATTTATTGAGACGCCATCAATTGATTCGCTGGACGCTAAAATATTTTCTAAAGGATATTGGGACGGCTATCAGATCCCGCGTCACTTATGGCTTTTTAACGAAACAAGCTTGAAAGAATTGGCGGCCTTAGCGCATCTCGAGATTGTCAGGATTCAGTATTTTCCATACCCGATATTTTGGATACACTCTATAAGAAACATGTTGCTGGACAAGAATTATCCGAAGATTGCCAGCGTTTTTACTTATCAAAACCCGCTCTTACTTGTAGTCTTCACTATTTTTGACCTTGTCATTTTGATTTTTTACGGAAAAACCTCAAACATGCGAGTTGTAATGCAAAAAGCAGCTCACTAAAAACTCGATCGTTTGACAAGCGTCAAAAACGGTCTTAAAGTTGAAGCAAATGAAGGTATTGATTACCGGCGGAGCCGGTTTTATAGGCGCCACTTTAGTCAGACATCTGTGCGATGGCGGTCACGAAGTGACGGTCATTGACGATCTTTCATCCAGCGGCCGAAGCACTACGGATTCTAGGGCAAAACTTGTGGTGGGTAGTCTTAGTGACAGCAAGCTATTGGAAAAATTGCTGAATAAAAAAGATGTGGTGTTCCATTTAGCGGCGCTAGGCATCATTAAAATCTCTTTGGAAAAACCCGAGGCGGCCTTTGAAAATAATCTTACTTATGGCGTGCGATTGTTAGAAGCGATGCGTAAGAAGGGCGTGAAGAAAATAATTTATTCATCTTCTTCATCAGTTTATGGAGAGCCAAAACGAAATCCGGTGCAGGAAGAAGACCAGAAAGAACCCATTAATCCTTACGGCGCCTCCAAATACACTTTTGAATCTGCTTTGAGCGCTTATTATCATTCTTTCGGAATAAACAGCGCGGCTTTACGTTATTTTAACGTTTACGGTCCGGGCGATGAGCAAAAGCCGGTAACTCGGGCCGTACCAAGCTGGATTCAGTGGGCGCTGACCGGTAACACCATTTGGGTATACTGGGGCGGCAAACAGATTAAGGATTATATCTATGTTGACGATGTGGCGCGAGCGAACATTCTCGCCGCTATGGATAAGAAGAATGGCTTCCGAACCTATAATGTCGGCAGTGGTGACGGTCGTAAAATGCTGGATATCGCGCTGACGATTAAAAAAATAATCGGCAAGGATTTGAAAATAGTGGATCAAGGAGAACGCCCCGGCGATCCGAACGTATTAGTTGCCGATATTTCCAAGATCAAGAAAGAACTTGGTTGGAAGCCGATCGTGGATCTGGAAACCGGGTTGAAACACACAATAGAGTATTACACCGAACGCTTAAAAAAGTAATTTATCCTTTTTTCTTTCCGATAAAGTAGGTCATCGCGGCGGCATCCATTGACTTCGGGAAGAGATAGAAAACCAAATCCAAGATTCGGAGAGGCGATAGTATAGCCATTATTATATAGGTCATAAAATTATATAGACCGGTTGAAATAATCGAGAAGGGTAGCGCCAAAAAATGCATCAAAAAGCTAACCAGCGCCGATGCCGGCCCGCCGTTCATGCCGACGCGCCGTTGTTCAAACGCGGCAAATCTGCGCTTCAGCCCTTCGTTGGTCAGGCGAAAGTAGTCGTTGGGCGAGGCATGGAATGGCATTAAGAACGGTATACTCACGTAAACAAATCCGCCTGGTTTAACTACTCGACAGATTTCTTTAATGGCCAATTCCGCGTTCGGCACATGCTCCAGGGTAGACTGGGTGATTATCATATCTACGGCATTATCATTGATGGATAGTTTGGTAGCATCGGTTACCAAGTTGACGTTTTTAAATGGAAAAATATCTAGATTAATGACTTCCGGATGGACAGTTTCGGTACCCGATCCGAGATTAATAATAATTTTATCGCCAAGCTCGTTTTCCCGATACAATTTTTTCAGAGTTTTTTTTGGCGACCAGCCAAAAAAGGAAATACTACCGATGGCGTAAGTGAGGAACGAAAACAGCCAAGGCAATTTTTTGATTAAGGTTTTTAAGCGATTGACTGGAGATTCTATTTCTTGCTGATATTTTTTGTATTGTTCTATCAATTCGTTGTGGATTAAAAACGGCGCGGAATTTCTGATCGGATAGGCCGTTCGACATTGTTGGCACGCCAAATGATTTTCTTGAGAGATCAGTTTGCCAGTTTGACAGTTTGGACAGTGAAGTATGTCGATGAAGCGAGGATCGGTGGATTTCATGTTTCGATAGTCATTTTATCATGTATTGCGGAAATAATCCAAGAACGTTATAGTTCAGTTAGTTCTATACCTATAAAAAGGAGCGGCGCGATGCTACTTTCTCGGACTCCGTTCAGACTATCTCTCGGCGGTGGCTCGACCGATTTGCCATCATATTCTCGACGGTACGGCGGATTCATCTTTGGAGTGGCCATTAACATGTATATGGACATTTTTGTCCGGAGGCCTGTGATTTATGACAAAATTGATTTCCAGTATCTGAAATTTGAATCGGTGGACTCGGTGGATCGGTTAGAGCATGCCATCGGCAGGGAAGCATTAAAAATTACCGGCATAGATAAAGCTATTAGCGTTTATTTCAAGTCAGAAACGCCGATGGGGACGGGGCTTGGTTCGTCTGGCACCTGCGCGGTTGGGCTTCTGAATGCTCTTTGGAAATTTAAGGGAGTAGATAGAAATAAACGTGATTTAGCAGAAGAGGCCTTCAAGATTACTCAAACTCTTGGCTTGCCGGACGGCAAGCAAGATCCTTATCTTGCGGCAGTTGGAGGATTTGTGATATTAGACATCGATACTGACGACAAAGTTATGGTCCACTATCCTTCCATTAGCACTACCACTGTTAATCGTTTCCTGGAAAATTCTCTCCTTATCTATACTGGCGTTAACAGAGAAAGTAGAAAGGTTTTAGAAGATCAAGATAATGAACTAGCGGTTTTTGCAAAACACAAAACCAAAGAAATCGGCCAGGGGATTTTGATCGCCTTTGAAAAAGGTAATTTAGACCAATTCGGCCAACTAATGCACCAGCATTGGCAGTTGAAAAAATCAATGTCCGATAAAATCAGTACTCCGGAATTTGATAGAATTTATGATCTTGCAATGGCAAATGGTTGCCTTGGCGGCAAGATGGTTGGTGCTGGAGGCGGTGGCTACTTTTTGTTCTACTGCGCAGACCAATCGGCAAAGAAATCTGCTATTCTGGCCATGCGAAATGCCGGTTATCGCGAAATACCTTTTGATATTGATCGCAAGGGGACTCGAGTTGCGGAGATAATAGTTTAGTCAAGAAACACCCCGAACATCCGGGGTGTTGTATTATATGTGTCATTTTTGTAGGATGATTCCGCCAAAAGAGAAGGCCGAAACAGGAGGAACTGATGGGCGACAATGTGAAAGAATACATCGGCTCATATTTGGAAGAAGCGAAAGCGATCATTGAAAAATTAGATCAGAGTTCAATTTACAAGATTATCGAGATCCTCGTTGACGTTCGGCGCAATAAGGGCAGGCTGTTCATTCTGGGAATCGGTGGCAGCGCCGGTAATGCGGGTCACGCTGTCAATGATTTTCGGAAACTGGCCGGCATGGAGTGTTACGCGCCGACCGACAATGTTTCCGAAATGACCGCTCGAATAAATGACGACGGCTGGAATTCGGTGTTTGTACGCTGGCTTCAGACAAGTGTCCTCGGCGCGAAGGACCTCATTATGGTTCTTTCGGTCGGCGGAGGAAACGCGGAGAAAAATATCAGCGCGAACATCGTTGAGGCGTTGAAGTACGCCAAGAGCGTTGGTGCGCGAGTTATCGGCATCGTTGGCCGCGACGGCGGTTACACGAAGCAAGTGGCGGACGCTTGCGTGTTGGTTCCGACGGTGAATCCGGAGACGGTTACGCCGCACGCCGAATCCTTTCAGGCCGTCATCTGGCACTTGATCGTTTCCAATCCGGGGTTTCGTTTACAGGAAGGGAAGTGGGAAAGAGCTCAGAAGGGGGAAAAGCGATGAAACCGTTTCTCGACACCGCCGATCTCGCCGAGATTGAGCGCTGGTTGAAGACCGGTCTTTTGGACGGCATTACGACCAATCCCACGATTTTGAAGAGCGCCGGCGTTACCGAACCAATGAATGCTTGGAAGCAGATCGTTGATTTGATTCGCAAGTATACCGCGACTCCCATTTCTTTGAGCGTCGAAGTGTTCAGTGATTCCCCTGAAGAGATGCTCAAGCAAGCCAAGTCTTTCGTGAGTGAGCTAGGTTATGAGGGTACTACTATCAAGATTCCGATTTTGGGAACTGACGGCACCGATCGTCTAGCCGTGATTCATGAGCTAGCCAAGCAGGAGATCGCGGTCAACTGTACCGCTTGCATTACTTGGTTTCAGGCTTTCGCGGCCGCCAAAGCGGGGGCAAGGTACGTTAGTCTGCTCTATCGTCGCATTATGGACACTGGACTCAACGGGAAGGCGGAAATTCGCAAGACCCGGGAGCTGATAGGCCGTTACCGTTTATCTTCAGAAATTATTGCTGGCAGTATTCGTCAAAAAAATGATATTCTGGAAGCGTACAGCGCAGGCGCGCACATCGTGACGATCCCGACTAAATTTTTTCCAGAACTTCTGATGAATAAAAAGAGCGTGGAAACACAGAAACAGTTCTTGAAGGACGCTGGCGTTTTAAAAGAGTAGCTGGTTTACCCCGATGAAAATCGGGTTTTTTTATAGATTTCCTACAAACAAATTATTACTTTTTTAAGTTATAGTATTGATAAATTGAGCCATGCAAACCCAAAATAAAATCCGTGTGGTCATTGTTACCGCGAATGCTTTACGCCACCATTATGTGGCTAATCGTTTGATTGAGAATTTTGACGTTGTGGGCATCGTGTCAGAGGTCAAGAGAAGTTTGAATACCGGAAATACCGTCCAAGAAAACGAAATTATCAACGCGCATAGCCGTGAGCGCGATACAAAGGAACGGGAATATTTCGGCAAAGACGCGAATTTTAATTTATCGGAAGCCACCATTAAACGGGTGCCTTATGGGGGCGCTAACAGCCCGGAGGTTTTTAATTGGATTAAAGAATTAAAGCCGGACTTTATCGCGCTTTATGGTACTTCTCTCATTAAAGATCCTTTGTTGAGCGCTTTTGAAAACAAAATTATCAATATTCATCTTGGGCTTTCACCTTATTATCGAGGCTCTTCAACTGGTTTTTGGCCGTTGGTTTTTAATGAACCGGAGTGCGTGGGCGCTACTATCCACATCGCAACTTCAAAAGTCGATGCGGGATCTATTTTGAGCCAAGTGCGTCCGACCATGATTGAAAAAGATTGTTCCCATGATGTTGGGAATAAAACAATTATTTCGGCTGTCGCTACCCTGATTAAATGTGTTCCACCTTACTTAGAGAGAAAAATCAATCCGCAGCCCCAAAGATTGGATATTGGAAAAGTTTTTAAGAAAAAAGACTTTAACGCAAACGCAGTTTTGAAAATGAAAGAGAATTTCAATAATGGCATGATTCGTGATTATCTTGTCAATAAGATCAATCGTGACAGTCTCTATCCAATAGTAAAATTTTAAGTACTTATTTCTTTATGAAAACAATTCTCATCCCAATTTTACAAGGAGTAGAGGCTCGGAATATTTTACGCACGGATATTTTTCGTGTGCTTAGGGCGGCACCCGGAATCGGGATTGTTTTGTTAGTTCCACATCAGCAGAAGTTGGAATATTACCGAAAAGAATTTTTTGGGCCAAACATTAATTACGAGGTTTTCGAAAATTACCGGAGCAATTGGCTGGATCGTTGGTTTGGCAATTTGAAAATTTATCTTTTAAGAACCGTAACGATGGACATAAAAAGAAAAATTCGCCTTGAGGATGAGGGGAATTATTTTTTATACGCCTTATCGTGGATAGGAAACCGAATTTTTTCTCGTAAATTTTTTAGGAAAATTTTCCGTTTTGCCGATCATTTTCTGATTCACAATCGGCAGATAGTTGAGATGCTGGATCGACATCAGCCGAGCCTAGTTTTTGCGGCGCACCCCTTTTCTGATTTAGAGGCAGCCCTTTTAAGAGAGGCTAAGCGTCGCGGCATCAGGACTATTGGAATTATTAATTCCTGGGATAAGTTTACGGCCCGAAATATTATTAGAGTTTTGCCGGACAAGCTGGTTGTCCATAATGAAATTATTAAAAAAGAAGCGTTAGATTATGGCGATTTTCCGGAAAAAGATATTGAGATTTCTGGCGTACCGCATTTCGATTACTATACCAAGCCGCCGAGAGTCAGTCGAAAAGAATTGTTTAAAAAAATGGGTTTTGACTTTGAGAAAAAAGTGGTGCTGTTTTCACCGGTCGGAAAATCATTTAGCGACGTGGACTGGGAGCTTATTCAGATAATGGATGAGTTAGTGAAAACGGGCAAGATAATTTTTCCGGTACAGTTTTTGGTTCGCTTTCCTCCGAATGACGTAGTAGATTTAGGGCCGCTGAGCGATAAACCCAATTTTATTTTTGAGACGCCAGGAGTCAGATTTTCCAAAGACCGAGGTATAGATTGGGATATGACTACTGAAGAATTGCTTCATTTGAGAGATGAATTTGCGCATATCAATCTGTTAATAACCCATGTTTCTACTCTGGCCATTGAAGCGGCGATTGCGGATAAGCCTATTATAGCGATAGATTTTGATGGCAAGAAAAAGCGTCTACTTAGTCAGAGCGCCACTCGATTATTGCGATTCACTCATTTCCAGCCAATGTTAAGGAGCGGCGGAGTCCGTGTTGTTAAGAACGAAGAAGAATTAGCCGGTGCTATTAATGACTATTTGAAAAAACCGACCCTAGATTGTTCCGGCCGCAAACAAATTGTCCACGATCAATGTTGGAAAATAGACGGCCTTGCCGGGCAACGCGTTGGTAAATTCATTTTAAATCAACTATGAGTGAAAAAGGTTTAGGCGTAGATATAATTGAGGTTAGTCGGTTTAGGAAAATGCCACACGTACAACACCCGGATTTTTATCGGAATATTTTTACAAAGAAAGAACTAGAATATTGTCTATCAAAGAGTGACCCTTATCAACATTTTGCGGTTAGATTCGCGGCCAAAGAGGCGGTTGCCAAGGCAACTGGCAAGAGCGTCTACGACGCAAAAATGATAGAAATAACCAATAATCGAGATGGCCGCCCCATTGTTAGTATTAGAGGAAAAACCGATAAAAAGAAGGTTATATTATCACTAGCCCATACGAGAGATTATGCTATCGCTTTTGCCTTATATTTAAAAAAATGAGAAAAGAAGATTTAATACAAGATTTATCCTTCCTTGGCTGCCGATATGCGCGGATTCTTTCCCGGCAGGTAACGCGTGAAGATGTGGAGAACTTAAAGAAAAGATATCATTATATCCATATTTATTCTTTTGATAAAAAAGAGCTTCCCGGTTTTGATGTTAGAATACAGAAAACGCCAATTTTTGATTTATCGGAAGATTTGGAAAAGATATTTCAAAAATTTAATGACACATGTAAAAAGCACATAAGACGAGGAGAAAGGAATTCCGATTTAAAATTAGTAGCAGATGACAATAATTTTTCTGAGTCGTACGCGCTTTATAAAAAAGCCAAGAGTCATGAAGGTGTTCGGCCAGATATTCAGAGAGAATTTACAAATTGCCTTCTTTTTAACGCTTATTTTAGGGGCAAAATAATTGTTACTATGTCGTTTTATGACAATGGTGAAATAATCAGGGCAAAACACATTGGGTCTCTTCGAAAAGAAATGGACGGAATGAGTGAAAAAATCATCGCTCATGCCACTAGAGGTCTTAATTGGGAAGCTATAAAATGGGGAAAAGCTCATGGCAGGAAGATATTTGATTTAGCGGGCATTACTGATGTTTCTTCTATGGCTGGCATCAAAGAATTCAAAATGTCTTTTGGCGGTAATATTACAGACATTTATATTTGCCGCCATGTTACTCCAGTTTTTCATCTTATAAAAAAGGCCGTAAATCTATTAGGATCAAATATCCATTAGTTTAATTGAGATGACCGATATATATCCTTACAATAAAAAATCTATTCGTTCGCATGCCGCTTTAAGTGAAGCGGCGATAGATGAACTTCTTTCAACTTATTTCGGCGTTAAGACGGCAGTGGTTAGTTCTGCGCGAGCTGGCATCTATCATATTGTAAAACACCTTGGCCTTACTCGCACTGATCACATAGTTGTCCCAGATTTTTTATGTCGATCAGTGCTCTATATACTTAATTTGTATGGTTTTGGAGTACAACAAGCGAACGCACGCACAAAAGCAGTTTTCGCGCTTCATCAATGGGGGTACCCTCAGCGCATGGATATCATTATGGCCGAAGCGAAAAAGCGCGGCTGGTTCGTTATTGAAGATTGCGCGCATTCATTCGGGGGTTCTTTTCGAGGACAACCTATTGGCAGTTTTGGTGACGCTGCCGTAGTCAGTTTTCCTAAATCGTTCCCAACCTATGTTGGGGGAGCAGTGCTTTCAAAACGCGATGACATTATCGCAAGCTTGCGCGATTGGCGCTCAAAGACGCGATCACTCGGACATCGCTTATTTGATCATGTATCTGTATATGCGGCGCGAAAAAATTATTTACTGCGAAAATTGCCTTTTTTGGCTCACGCTATATATATTAAAAGCATTCATTTCCCAAAAATTGCCCGTACAGCGCTTCGACGTTTTCCTGAAACACTTAAAGATCTGAAATCTGAAATTGAACGGAGGCAGTATTTTTTTCAAACATTGAAACAGCAGGCTGGCGGGAAATATTATCCGAGCAACCTAGAAGAAGGAAGCGAGATCGTTCCTCTTTGCGTGCCAATGTTTTTTCCTGAAAGTAAACTCCTCGCGGTGCAACAAATGCTTAAGGAAAAAAATATTGTTGCCGATATTTTACACTTTGATATTAACCGCAATGTTCTTGACCCTCAATATAAAAAATGCCTTGCTTTTCCTTGTCATCAGCATATTACCGAAAAAGAACTAAGTTCTATGTGCGACGTTGTAAGCCGCACCTAAAGGTATTAATAGTTATGGCTAAATTAAACCAATTAAAAAAACGTAAAATTTGTTTTCCGATTATGAGCAGAGTTCATTACGCTCGCCAAAAGCATTTATTAGAATTGTTGGCAAAGCATCCGAAGATAGAACTGCAATTAGTGGTCGGCGGTTCGGCGCTTTTGGAAAAGTATGGCGATAAATTTCTTAACGCCATCAGAGAAACTTTTCCGATTCAAGAAACGTTGTTTAACGTGATTGACGGAGGCAATCACGTGGCGATGGCTAAGACGGCTGGCCTTACCGCGCTGGAATTCACTAATTCTTTGTACAAGTTAAGCCCCGATATTGTTTTAATCCGCGGCGACCGTTTTGAACAATTAGCATCAGCCATGGTGGCGGCCTATCTTAATAAGACCATCGCCCATATTGAAGGAGGCGATATCACTGGCACCATAGACGAAAGTGTTCGCCATGCTATTACAAAATTAGCGCACGTTCATTTTGTTACCAATGAAGATGCACGTCGGAGAGTGATTCAAATGGGAGAGAACCCGAAGCTAGTTTTTAATGTCGGTTCTCCGGATGTGGAATTTGCCGCTCTTGTAGATAAAAAATTGGATGGCCGCGTGATCAATAATGCCGGTATGGGAGCTAGAATTAATGTTAATAAGCCGTTTCTGATTATGATGCAGCATCCGGTGACCACTGAAAAAAATAATCGTCGTAATATTGAGACGACTCTAAGAGCAATTGATGCAATAAATTTGCCGACAGTGGTGTTTTGGCCAAATAGCGATGCCGGGACAAGCGATATGGCAAAAGCAATCCGAATTTATCGCGAGCATGGAAAATTAAGAAATCAAAAACTACATTTCGTGACCGATATTTTACCGGAGGACTTTATAGCGCTTTTGCGTAGAGCAAGTGTTTTAGTAGGAAATTCTTCATCGGGCATCAAAGAAGCGTCATATTTAGGCGTTCCAGTTGTTAACATCGGCAGTCGTCAAAGTAATCGCTTGCGCGGTCCTAATGTTATTGATGTTGATTATGACGATGCGGAAATTAAAAAAGCCATCAAGGACCAATTAACCCACGGTCCCTATCAAAAATCCGAAGTTTACTATAAAAAAGATACCAGTAAAAAAATTACGGCAATTTTGAGCAGAGTGAAACTTTATACTCAAAAAAAATTTTACGATAACTAATGTCAAAAGTTTTAGGAGTCATAACAGCCCGGGGCGGATCTAAAGGAATTCCCGGCAAAAATATCAAATTGCTTTTAGGGAAACCGCTAATCGCTTACACAATTGAAGCGGCGCAAAAGTCCAATGCGTTAGACCGATTGGTTTTATCTACCGACGATCCAGCTATTGCGGAGGTTGCAAAAAAGTATGGCTGCGAAGCGCCTTTTATGCGGCCGAAAACTGAAGATTTAGCCGGTGACAAAGCCAGTCATCTTGAAGTAATGAAACACGCTGTTAAATGGTTGAGAGATAACGAAAGATATATGCCTGACTACGTGATGATTCTCCAGCCAACCTCGCCACTTCGACAGCCATTTCATATAAAAGGGGCAGTGGAACTTATAGAGAAAACTGGCGCCGATTCAGTATTGAGCGTCGCCGAGGTGCCGGAAAATTTTAATTCCAAAAAAACGATGCGGATTGACGGCGCAGGAATGC
>CAYIBZ010000001.1:66038-76028 GCA_964361795.1 uncultured Candidatus Saccharibacteria bacterium | reverse complement strand
CCAGCTACTAAAAAACTCCGACAAAGCGGAGTTTTTTAGTTATCGATTATCTAGCGCCTCGTTCACCATACGATCCGCTTCCTTATTTTTCTCTCTTGGAATGTGGTGAAATTCCACGTTTTTGAAATCTAGTTTTAAGTTCCAAATCTCCAGCCAGAGCGGCTGTAAATCTTCATCCTCAATTTTATAAACTCCGGTGAGTTGACGCATCAAAAGTTCGCTATCCATATAGCACTCCACTTCTGTTTCTTTGGCCTTCTTCTTACTTAAAAGCGCTTTCGCTTTTTTAAGCGCCGCGATCAGAGCTTTATACTCCGCGACGTTATTGGTTGTCTCACCGATAAACTCGCCGTATTTTTTCCCGCCGACAACATAGCCAATCGCCGCCGGCCCCGGGTTTCCCCTCGCCCCGCCATCGGTATAAATAATTAATTTTTTATTATCAAATAAAGTATTCATTGTTTTCGCAGGGCATCCATTGTTCTTAATTATAGCTTATTTAATTTCCTAGATGGCTTCTAGACACTTTGTTCTTAATCATTTGTGCTATTCCTCGTCATAGCGCTATGACGAGGAATAGCAGTAAATAAGTAAGCTTTATTTAATTATTCTTAAACTCTTTAATACTATTCCTGAATCCAATGCCGGGCGGGCGCGGCGGATTTTTAATAATATCCCAAATATCTATATCGCCAAACAATTTTTCCAAAAAAGATTTAGGTATTTCTACTTTACCGCTCCATTGAGTTGGCCCGCTATAAAATTTTTTATAACTTTTATAATTTCCGAAACTGCCTAGAATATTCTTCTTAGCAGTTCTAATGGTTTGTGGCGACATCCATAAAATTTCTCCGATCTCTCGATATGATTTGCCGGATTTTACTAAGGATATCACTGCCAGCCGCCTCAAAATTATTTGTTTTTCGTGGTTACTAACCAAGCTTTCCATAATTTGCTTGGTTTCGTTTCGGGACCTGATAGCCGCTATTTTATCAACCAATTCTTCCCAGAGACGGTCCTGCCATTGCTCCGCAGACTTACCTATCAACTGCCCTAGTTCACTGATTTCTTGTTTTTTACCCACTCGTTTTTTATTTTTCATATTCCAAAATCATAGCATACCGCTATTCCCCCTCATAGTACTATTCTACGGAATAGCGTAAATAACTAATTTGTTTTTTTCAAGACACTTCTCACTGTCAGTAAGGCAAAAATTATCGCTATTCCTCGTAATAGCACTATTACGAGGAATAGCGATTTTATCCGGACGAGTTGTATTTATTGCTTTTTCTAATATCCCCATGACACTTCTGCTTTTTCAATAACCAACCGCAGGGATTTTCCCTTGGCCTTCCGAAGCTTTATGCGGAGGAGGCTTTATTTTAAGCCATTTTTTAGATCATGCATCTGCCAAAATGGCTGAAATATAGAAAGTGTCATGCGGATTTCTTAGGTTCAACAAGTAAGTGCAACACTTTGAGATAATCAAAGTGTATGCAATATCAACATTTATCAATCGAAGAACGAGAAAAAATCCAAGAAATGCTTTGGCAGAAGGCCTCAATCAGGGCCATTGCCGGAGTACTTGTTCGAAGCCCAGCATCAATATCTCGAGAGATTCGGAGGAACAGGTTGTCGGAAGCAGTTCACCGGTATACCCCGCGGACCGCTCATGAGCGGGCGCTCCACTATCGAAAGAGGCGCGGACGAGAGGAGCGACTGCAAAATGCCATTATCCGCGAATATGTTGTATCTCATCTCAGGATTGGCTGGTCGCCAGAACAGATATCCGGTCGTTTGAAGTATGACGGAATAGGCATAATTAGCCACGAAGCCATTTACCAGTTTGTGTATGCCCGAGTCAGCAAGGCATCGGATCTGGTCTATGCTTATCAAGAAGATCTTCGTCCCTATCTTCGTTTCAAGAGAAAAAGACGAGCTCGCAAAGGCATGCGCAACCCTCAAAAATGCCGATATGAACGAGGATTATCCATTGAACAGCGTCCAGCTGTAGTAGCCGCGCGATCGAGGATCGGAGACTGGGAAGGAGATACGATAATTTCCAAAGATCATCACCCCGGCCTCAATACTTTGGTTGAGCGTAAGGCTGGGCTGGTGATGATGACTAAGCTTTCCGGCAACAACGGCATTTCCACGGCTAGCGCGGTAGAGAAACGCCTGGGCTCGCTGCCTGTTCAACTGCGCCATACCCTGACCTTGGATAATGGCCCGGAAAACAGCCGATGGAAAGAAATTGAAGCAGTAACAGGAGTCCAATGTTTCTTCGCCAATCCTTATCATTCCTGGGAGAGAGGAACTAATGAGAATACCAATGGTCTGATCAGAGAGTATTTTCCCAAAAGAACCGACTTCGGTATGATAACGGATGAAGAGATAGCCAAAGTAGAATATCTACTCAACAGTCGACCCAGAAAACGGCTGGGATATATGACACCGTTGGAAGTCCTAAGTGTTGCACTTCAGAGTTGAATCCGGCAATTTTGCACTTGACAAATCTATAATTTTCATGCTATCATGTAAGCAGTTTCGGTGGTTCGTTTAAATCTCTTTCAAGGAGGTGTCAAATGCGGTGTCATTACTGCGGTCAGTATGAGGATTACGATCCCCTCTGTCCTCCGCCCGGTTCGCAAGCGATGGAGATGTGGGAGCGCGGTCACCAAGACGGTATCCGGGACATATCCAATTCTCCATGGGGGTTCAACCTTCTGTACACCATGGGATGGCGTGAAGGCAACCTCGCCTTTACGGAACTCCCTGGGACTCAGTATGAAAAGCGCAAGCGGATGGGATTGCCTGTGTGATCACCTAGCCCGTTAGTAGCTATCAAGCGAACGCGGGCTTTTTTCTTGCTTTTATCTCCCATGACACTTCTGCTTTTTCAATAACCAACCGCAGGGATTTTCCCTCGGCCTTCCGTAGCTTTATGCGAAGGAGGCTTTATTTTAAGCCATTTTTCCGTTTGTGACATTGTCGAACTTGCTGAAATATAGAAAATGTCATGCGGATTCACTAATCTTTTTGCTTACGAATAATGATCAAGTATGCTTCAGCCAGAAGTTTTTTCGGTATATGACCTTGGTATTCATAAGTGTCATCTGAAGACGTGCGTATCTTTTCTACTTGAACTGTTCCACTTTTTTCCAATTCTGCTAAAGCATTTTCGATGCTTTTGGATAAATCTCTTTGTGGTTCGTATTCTTTACCTATCAATACTCGAGCAAGACGAATCTCTCCACCAGATTTAAGAACTCTCATCATCTCATCTAAGCTGCTCCTAATTTTTTTCTGTATAGATTCGCTACTTTCTCCGAGATATATATTCGGAATCGCAGCATTCGAAACAATTAAATCAAAGGACTCGTCCGCAAACGGCATTGTTTCGGCTTTCGCGACAACGCCCTTTTCTTTCTCTATCAGATTTTCTTTTCTCGGTTCCAAGCTGTAAATTTCAGAACTTACTCCATGCTCCTTAGCCCACTTCGCAAACTGTGCTGAACCAGCTCCAACGTCAAGGATTTTCTTATTAAAATCCTCTGGACTAAGTTTAAGATCTTCCATATATTCTCGGAAAACTTCCTCGTCGCTTTTTTCATCTATTGGTGGTTTCTCAAATTCTTCCATATTTTTGATTATACCTATTCCTCACGCCCCATGACACTTCTGGTACTTATTGACTAAATCACGCAGATTATTATATTATGCAATCAGTACATTTTAATCAACGGAGGCCGCAAATGATACATGAATTGCTATTCCAAAATCCAGTATTCCATCAAGGACTGAATGTGACTGTCAGAAACGGCGATAAGTGGATGAGGCCCAATGTAGGCGATAAGCTTTCCATAAAAGAAACTGGCAAAGATGCGGTGATTTCAGAGGGTGTCGTTATCGGCAAAGCATTACTGCCAATCAGGTTAGTCCCAGAAACTTTACTGCAATATGAACACGATCCATCTTGCCGCAATCTTACCGGTCTTCTCACGGAAATGAAACGAGTATATCCTGATTTTTCGGAAGATAGCCTCGTAACAGTTCTTTTGTTCAACCTATAACCAATCTCTCTCAAGCCACGTATGTGGCTCTTTTTTTCATCCTCATTGCCCATGACACTTCTGCTTTTTCAATAACCAACCGCAGGGATTTATCATATCTTAAGCCATTTTTCTTGCCGCGCGTCTGTCAATCTGGTCAAATTATAGAAAATGTCATGGGGATTTTTTTGTTCTTGCGTACAAACCATTCACCATGATAATCTATACTCAACTCAGAACTTCAGATCTTTCAAAAGGAGGCAATTATGAAATTCTATCCAGTATTCTGTGTTGAAAGCGGCGATCTATTCTCTTTCGTTGGTGGCAAAAATGAACAGGATGCCGCCAAGTGGTTCGTAGCTCGCATTTTGGGAATTAAAGGCGCAACGCTTGGTGAAACCGTGGTAGTCAGAGAAGATTATCGTGGAAAGAAACTATCTGAATTTGCCACAGAAAACCTCATATTGCTATGGCCGGGTCTAGCTGATGTCAGGTTCAGAAAAGAAGGCGGACGACTTTATTTCACGAAAGTCCCTATTCCTCGTCGTTCCCGTTTTGAGGCATGGCAGGGGGTATTCCGTAAAGGCGAATCCATGATGCGTCTCAAGAAGTGTCATTGGATAGCAAGAGGTTTAACAAAGAATCCTGTAATAGGAGTTCTTCCATAAGGCTCGCGAATGCGGGTCTTTTTTCTTTTCCTACGCTACATGACACCTTTTATTTTTCTACGGATCTCCATGGAGGGGTTTGTTCTGCCGGGAAAGAAAATCCCGCTGCCGCCTTGTGTCCCCCGCCGCCATATTTTTGGGCGAGTTTTGAAACATCAACTTTTCCATTAGATCTCAAAGATACGGTTCTGATTATTTTGCCATCGGCTCCCGCTTTTTGGCTCCAGACTATTCCTATTGGCGGCATTTTCTTGACGATAGCCGCGCCAAGTTCTGACATTAAAATCGGCGAATTAACCGCGAGGGTTTTGTATTCTTCAAATTTTACCGGTTCCGCCCTTTCCATCAATAAATCAAGCATTCTTTTTTCGTATTTTAATAATAGCTCCCCGTCTTTGATAAATTGCGCGCGAAATGCCGACTTTTCAAAGTTTTTAACTATCCGATCCCAGATTGGAAAATCATACTCTATAAGCTGCATATGCGATATTACTTCTTTGGTTTTGGGAATAGTAAAACGCCAAATATCTATATCTTCAATATGCTGGAGGATTTTGGGCGTTGGTTTGTTTGGATGGAAATATTTCCAAGCAATAGTTGAACCGGAACGTTTCAAATCATAAACATACTCATGAGCCAATTTTGTCTGTTTTTCGGCGGAGATATGATGGTCTAAAGCAACCACTTTTTTGTTGGTTTTTATCAGTTTTTTCATCACTGGCACCGGAACGCTAAAATCAATTATATAAATTTCCTTATTTTTTAATCCAGTCGGCAAAGGGTCTTGATGGCTTTTCATGCCGAAATAATCCGATTTAACGCCGAATTTTTTCCAAGCCGAATAAGCGCCTCCAAAGCCGTCTCGGCAATCTCCGTGATAAATTACCGCGATATTTTTCATGTGTTTAGGGCTTCTATGCCGGGCAGATTTTTGCCTGATAAGAATTCTAACATCGCTCCCCCGCCGGTGGAAAGAAAGCCAATTTTTTTCTCTAGACCCAACTGCAGGATAAGCTGGGTTGTTTCGCCGCCGCCAACAACGGAAAAGGCATCGCTTTTGGCAATGGCTTTGGCAATGGCCGCGGAACCGGCTTGAAACTTTTTATTTTCAAACAATCCAACCGGCCCGTTCCAAATAACAGTTTTAGCTTTTTTGATAATGCCGGTGTAATTCTGAATCGTAAGCAGGCCGATGTCCAAGGCCTTGCCGTTTTCTGTCAGCCAGTCTTCGGGTTTTAAAACCTTTTCGGAATCGTGAACGGTAAATTTAGCTCCATTGTTCACGACACTGCTTCCTAAAAGAACCTTATTGGCCTTGGGAAGCAAATTTTTAATTGCCGGAAGTTTGTCTTCAATTTTTGCTCCGCCAAAAATTAAAACCAGCGGTTTTTGGGGTTGATTCATTATTTTGGAGAGATTTGCTATTTCATTTTCAAGCAATAAGCCGGCGTAAGACGGCAAGAGTTTTGGCAATTGAGTTACCGAAGCATTTTCCCTATGCGAAACGGCAAAAGCGTCATTGATGTAAATATCCCCTAATTCTGATAATTTTTTCGCCCATCCTAAATTATTTTTTTCTTCCTCTGGCCAAAACCGGAGATTCTCCAAAAGCATTAGTTTGCCTTCAGGAAGTTTTACCGGAATTGTTGGTAAAAATTTTACCGATTCTTCAAGATTTTTTTCCAGAAATGGGACGAAAATTTTAAGACTTAATTTTTTATCTATTTTTTGCGGTCGGCCCCGATGGCTAAGCAATAAAACGCGGGCCCCGTTTTTTAACAAGAAATGAATTGTCGGCAATGATGATTCTAAACGCAAGGAATCTTTGACGGATTCCACGTTAAAATCCACTCTTAGCAGACAAATCTTGTTTTGAAGAAGTTTTTTATCAATCTGATGAAGATATTTCATACGAACATAACTATTATATGATAAACTAAACTTTGTGACTAATAAGCATTCCATTATTATCGTTGGCGCCGGTTTTGGGGGACTTAGAGCCGCTCTTTTCATTGGCCGAAAAATAAAAAAATTAAAATTACAGGAAAAATACGGCGTAACTCTTATTGACCGCAATGCTTACCACACCTATACTCCCACTCTTTATGAAATTGCCGCCACGTCAAAAGAAACTGCCGATTACTTGGATTTAAAGCAGATTGTGACCTTTCCTATTGAAAAAATAATTTCGGATTTGCCGATTCGGTTTCTTCACGGAGAAATTACGCAATTAGATTTAATGAACGGCGACATTCATTGTTTGTGCGCGGCGCCGAGCAGCCGGCAGGAAGAATTAAAATTTGATTATTTAGTTTTGGCGCTTGGGTCTGAAATTAATTATTTTGACATTAAAGGGTTGAAGGAAAACTCTTTTATTTTGAAGGGCTTTCTGGATGCTATCAAAATAAGGGATAAAATTTGGGAATTAATTACTTCTGGAAAAGAAATCGTCCGGATTGTAATTGGCGGCGGCGGTTCTACTGGCGTAGAATTGTCTGGCGAACTTAAGGAATGGCTATGCGAAATGAAGGAAGAAGTAAAAGGAATGAAGTGCGCGGCCCAAATAACCATTATAGAAGGAGCTTCGACAGTGCTGTCGGTATTCACGCCAACTATCATCAAAAGAGCGCAAAAACGATTGTCTAAGCTAGGCATTGAAGTCGTTGTTAATGAAACAATTAGTAACGTATCACCGGGAAAAATTTCTTTAAAAAGCGGCAAGGAAATATCCTATGACGTTTTGGTGTGGACTGGCGGCGTGAAAGCGGCTAGTTTAGTTGGAACTCTGCCGCTAAAATTGGAAAAACGGGGCCGAGTGGAAGTGGTTGGAGAAATGGAGTGTTTGCCGCAAAGTCCTGACTTGAAACTTTATGGAAAAATTTACGGCATCGGAGACGCGGTTTGTTTCTATGATCCAGTTTCTGGAAAACCCATTCCGGGAGTGGCAAGAGCGGCCATTTCTCAAGCCAATGTGGCGGCCAAAAATATAATTGCGGATATTATGGCAAAGGAAAATATTACTCGCAATGTAAAAAGATATGTTTATAAACCTATGGCATATCCCTACGTAATTCCGATTGGCGGAAAATATGCGATCGCGAAAATCGGCCCATTTGTAATTTCCGGGTTGCTTGGGTGGATTTTGAAAGGTTTGGTGGAACTGAATTATTTGATTTCAATTATTCCTTTTGGAAAAGCGTTAAAAATTTGGCTAAAGGGGCTTAAGATTTTTGTAAAGAACGACAGGTTGGGATAGTTTTGCCCGAAAGGCATATTCCTTTTCGGAACATTTAATGAAGATTTTTTAAAAAAGGGCCCCGACAGTTGCTGTCGGGGCCGGAGAAGACTTCCAGTGGATCCACAATCCGCCTTCAGCCTCCGAGTGGTATTGTAGATCTATTGCGAATTTTTGTCAATAATAATCGGCGCTTTTTTGATTTCGCCCCGAATGAGATAGCCGAGGCCGAAACTTAAAGTAGCGAGCAGTACCACTAATACTGTTTTTATTATTTGCTCTTTGTGAGATTGAAACCAGCTCATAAAAATCCAAATTTCAAAGCTCAAATATCAAATCAAGTTCAAATGGCTAAATGTCAAAAAATGGCTTTGGATTTTGGATTTTAACATTGATTTAGAAATTTAGGTATTTCTCCCATTTTTCGTATAGCGCGCTGGTTGCGCGGAGGTCGCCAACATTGTATTTAGCGATTTCCAAAAACTTTTTTTCCTTAAAGAGGCGGCCGACGTCATCTCCTGTTACGCCGCCTGCTTTCGGACTTTCTATTCCGAAAAGCCGGCTCCAAAGATGCAGACTGCCCTTCCGCCTCGTCGCTCCATAAAAAGACAGCTGGTCATAAAGATCAATATGAACCGCTTCCGGATTCTGCTGATACAAATACCGCGCCCGCATCAAGTCCTTGCTGGGGCGAATTCCATGCACTGCCGAACGTACCATTAAAAATGGCGCGTCAAAAGCTCGGCCGTTGAAAGTGATAAAATGGTGAAATTTATCCGCCAGTTTCCAGAACTGGTCTAACATTTGTTTTTCATCCATTTGCTTAAATTTGATGCCGTTTTCCGTGAATTCAGCGATTTTTTGGCCCGGAGACTGAAAATACACCGCCCCTTCGTTTTTGTGATAATCCAAAACTCCGATCGCCACAATTTCACCGGTAAGCGGCGAGAAGCCAAGGCCGTTTTTCAGATCCTCTAACGCGGTTTTATAGTCTTCCCCGTCGGCGGATTCTTTTTTGATCCAGCGGGTTAGATTTTCTTGGGTAGTTTCATCTAATGAATCAAAATCCGCGCCGACGGTCTCAATATCAAAAATAAGTTTCGGATGAGATGTCATATCAGGAATTATAGAACAAAATTTAGACAATTCAAATTAATATGGGCACCCCCGCGCCAAATTTTGCAAGTAATACACGAACGGCCTGCTTCGTCAACAACGGGAGTGCCTATTCGGCACACGCGGGCCGTTCTTTACAAATTCTGTTTTGTCTGTATAATTACTATTTAATAAGCGGCGAGGGCAAAATTGGTGCGGGATGCTCATTTTTGTAACCAATCGCTCCGCTCTTGGGCAAAAATGGCACATACTAAATCCGGCGGTTCTACTAAACTGGGCCGCGACTCGGCCGGCAAGCGGCTGGGAGTAAAAGTTAATAATGGCGAATTGGTCAACACTGGCGAGATCGTAATTCGCCAGCGCGGTTCCAAATATCTAGCCGGAGAAAATATCCGTATCGCCGGCGACGATACTTTATATGCCGAGAAAACTGGCGTGGTTAAATTTACCCATGCCAAGAAAACTCGTTTTGACGGGTCTAATCGTTACGTTACTAAAGTTAGCGTGACGCCGGTGAAACAATAATTTCAATTGTCGTTTGAATTCCTCTGCCAAGCTTAACAATTGATTTATGCTTTCCAAGCGACTTTATCGGTTGTTCTAGAACGATTTCTGAAGCGCCAAATCCCCTATCCTCTAAGGTTTTTTGAATTTGGCTAGGCCCAATGGAACCAAACATCTCACCTTTCGGCCCAGTTTTAACAAAAAATTCTATAGATTCAGATTCTAATTTTTTTGCCAAGTCTTGATATTTTTTAACTAGAGCCTGTTCCTTGGCATCGCTGTCAGATTTGATTTTAATCGCTGTTTGGTCAGCCGGTATTGCCAGTTTTTTGGCAATCAAAAAATTTCGCGCGTAACCATCGCTAACGTTTTTAATTTCCATTTTTCGACCAACCCATTTTATATCTTGAAGCAA
>CAYIBZ010000001.1:27148-65938 GCA_964361795.1 uncultured Candidatus Saccharibacteria bacterium | reverse complement strand
TCTTCGGTAAGCTTTACTTCTATATCCGGAACCAATCCATTTTTTTCAATAGTTTTTCCGCTAGGCAACAGCCATTGGGCAATTGTCAATTTTAATGAAGAGTTATCTTTTAGAGTTTTAAGTTCTTGCACTGTGCCTTTCCCGAAACTTTTTTCACCGATCAGTTTTATATCGCGGTGATCCCTAAGAGCGCCGGCGAGAATTTCCGAAGCCGATGCCGATCCTCCATTAATTAGCGCCACGACCGGAAAATCTTTTAAAGCTTCATTGCCGTTAGCCCGAAAAACTGTGTCCTCTCCCGTTCGGAAATCTTCCGTAACCACAACGCTTCCTCGGGGCAAGAACCAACCGGCTAAATTAACTGCCACTTCCAAATAGCCGCCGGGATTATTGCGAAGGTCCAGAATCATTCCCTTTGCGCCAGCCAGCAGCGCTTTCAGCATTGCTTGCTGGAATAACGGTATGGAATTTTCGTTGAAAGAATAAAGTTTGATATGCGCGATTTCCTTGTTTTCTGGAACAGCGGTTTCAGCGTCGGACTTACCGGCAAGCTGAACATCTTTGATTTCTAATTCTAATGTTGGCACCTTTATAATATCGCGCGTTATGGAGATCTCTTGCGGCTTGCTCCAGCCATTGCGCGTGATAGTAAGGATTACAGTGGTGCCGGGATCGCCTCTGATAAGCTTAACCGCTTCAGTAACTTGCATATCAATTGAAACAGAATCCCCCACTTTTAATATCTTATCCCCGCTTCTAAGGCCCGCTTTTTCCGCCGGAGACCCTTTCAGCGGCGCCACGATAACTAATTGGTCATTGCGAACTCCAATTTCCGCGCCGATTCCTCCAAAAGACCCGCTCACATCTTCCAAGAATTTTTTGGTATCTTCAGGCGAGAAAAAATTTGTATTAGGATCTTGCAGAGAATCCACTAATCCGCTAACGGCGCCGTAGACTAAATTTTGATCTTTAGCTTCGGTTCCATTTACATGTTCTTTTTTAATGTAGTCCCACACTTGCCAAAAAACTCCAAAATCGGCTGTCACATCCTCATCGCCGATATTGGTTATTCCTTTGACTGTTATTACTTTTGGATTACGGGCGCCAGCGGCAAATCCCAAATAAAACATTCCACCAAGAGCAATGGCGGCAACAACGCTGACGGCAACAGTGAATAATGTACTTTTCAATCTCATAAAATCAATTTTAATTTATTCATGTATAATTAACAATATGAGAGCGTTTAAGGAATCCAGCGGATCATTTTTTGATGAGCTTAAAAAACGTTCCAAGCAATCTAAAGCTTACACATCCCACCAGTTGATTGGTTTAGAAATAGCGGTTATACTGCGTGACTGGAAACACAGAGGGCTGTACATCAAATTAGCTAAAGAACACGACGCAATCAAGCTCTTAAGCGCCGCGAAATCCATTGCGGAAAATAAAAACATTAAGAACGCCGGGGCTTATTTTATGAAAATCATCAGGGATATCAAATGAATATAGTTACGGTGAAAAATAAAAAAGACGAAAAATTTTTGCGGCAGAAAACCGTTAATTTTGATTTCAAAAAACACAGCCAAGCAGAGATCCGGGAATTAGTAAAAACGATGCGGCAGATGATGAAAAAAGCGTCTGGCATTGGCTTAAGCGCCAACCAAATAGGCCTAAATATCAAGACATTTGTGGCTCAAGTAGAGAATAAGTTTTACGCCGTGTTCAACCCGGAAATTCTCCAAAAATCAAAAGAAACGTCTTCTCTTGACGAGGGTTGCCTTAGCGTTCCCGGAGTTTATGGGATTGTGGAGCGCCCCGAAAAGATAACATTGGCAGGATACAATTCCAGCGGCAAAAAAATTAAAATAAAAGCTTGGGGGCTTTTGGCTCGCGTTTTCCAGCACGAAATGGACCACTTGGGTGGGAAGTTGTTTACTGATAAGACAAAGAAGGTCGAGAAAATTTCTATTGACCTCAACAAATCCCAGTGAAATAATGTCAAATTTCAAAGCTCAAATGTCAAACCAAGTTCAAATGACTAAATGTCAAAATTTTTGATCTTTAGATTTTGTCATTTAGATTTGTTTAGGATTTAAAAATTAGAATAATTAGAAATTTATGAAATATGTTTTCTTCGGCACTCCGGAATTCGCCGCAATAATTTTGGAACGGCTTATCAAGGCCGGTATGCCGCCAACTTTGGTTGTTTGCAATCCGGACAGACCAGCGGGAAGAAAAAAAATCGTTACTTCGCCGCCCGTCAAATTTTTAGCCGAAAAACACAAAATTCAAGTTCTTCAGCCCGAAACTTTTGATGTTGAAACATTGAAATATTTGAATTCGCGAAATTTAGATTTCGCTATCGTAGCCGCTTATTCTAAAATTCTTCCCAAAAGAATAATATCTTCACCGCGCCTAGGAACGATTGGCGTTCACCCGTCATTATTGCCGAAATATCGCGGCGCCACGCCCATTCAGTCCGTTATTTTAAATGGCGAAGAAAAGACAGGTACGACTTTATTTTTAATTGATGAAAAAATAGATCATGGGCCGGTTCTCGCACAGCGAGAATTAGAATTTCCAATTCTCAATTTCAAATTTCCAAGACTACTTCAGGCGCTTTCCGAATTAAGCGCAGATTTACTGATTGAAACATTGCCGAGATTTGTAAGAGGCGAAATAAAACCGGCACCGCAAAACGAATCCGAGGCAACTTATACTAAAAAATTTACCAGTCAGGACGCTTTCATTGATTTAACAAAAGATGATCCAGCCGCCGTAGACCGGAAAGTCAGAGCTTTAAATCCAGAGCCCGGGACTTGGACAATCCAAGACGGAAAAAGAGTCAAAATACTGGAAGCGGAAGCAGTTGGCAACAAATTGGTGTTAAAAAAAATTCAGATGGCAGGAAAAAAACCTACCTTACTAAAAGATCGCTAACAGTTTTTCTAAGCGATTCCTCAACTAAACTGAATTCATCCAAGACTTGCTGGAGACTGCCTTTTTGGACAGTATTTTTTAACTGGTCAAAGGTTTTATGAATTGTCAGTTCCGTTTCCAAGGCCTCTCTTTTGTGAGTTTCTTTTACAAGCTGTTGTTTGAGCGAACTAAGCCGATACAAGAGATAAATAAAAATTCCTAAAACCGCGGTAACGCCAAAAAGTTCCCAATCCGGAAAATTGCCGACCACTGACGATATAGTTAGGACAGCCGCATCCTTCGGCGATCCGGTAGAAATTTCTACTGTTGGATAGGTTCTTTGAATAATCGGATTTTCACTGGGCCGTGTTTCTGGAGGAACGATAATTCCATTGATGCGATAACTTTCAGAACTGGAAGTAAAACCGCGAACCAGCAATCCTCCTCCGACACCCAAAATAGTCAGGATTAAAAAAAGGTATAAGTTTCTTTTCATTAGACGCGCTCATTCTAGCATTTTGCCGATATTAGTTCAAGGCGTTGTTGGAGACTCCGGAACTGGTTCAGACGGCTCCGCTGGCGTTACTTTATTGGATTCGGATGCTTCCGCTGGCGGTGATTCAGGAATGGGCGGCGGGATGATTTCTGTTATTGTTTGTTCTGTCGCAGGAGTTTCAGCCGCAGAGGAAGTATTTTCAGAATAACCGCTAATTATTAGCCAATCAAAATCTATGTCATTCGCGGCGGTTTCAGCAATCGCGACGCGGAATCCCTCACCCGATCTTTTTTCCGTAATTGACAGCGGCAATCGGATCGGGACCAGCGGCGTGAGGAAGATTTTACTTCCCGAGACAATTTTGTTGTTAGAAATAAATGTTTCGTTTGTTCCAGCGGCGATTTTTCCGGATCCGCTTATTTCATTCGCGCCATCCGGAACTTTAATTTCTCCACCCGGCAGAATAGTTAAAAGATTGGCATTAGCAGCAGTTACCGCCGAATCAGTTACCGCTGATCGCGCGTTATCAAGGTTTATGGGTTCCGAAGAATCCGGTTGCGTGATATCGTTTTGCTGGACAACTTGAGCAATTGTTTCTCCGAGCGGCGCGGTTGACGGGTCATCAGTCCATACCCGCAGATAATCAATAGCAGTTGCGCGGTTCACGGTGCCATTTAATTCATTGCCGACATAAAAACCCATTTCGGTGGCTGTTATATTCGTATCGTGCGCTACTTTGACATATCCATTAACGATAAACCTAACTTCTTTGAATCCTATTACTTCAATGCGCAGTGTCTCAAAGTCTGATGTCGGAACGCCAGTATCGCTGACGGTTTCGTTTCCACCCGAACTGGTGACTGCTTGCCAAGTAGTATCCGCGAAGGACTTGCGGAAATAAATGCCGTCAGTTGGATTGGCGCCAGCGTCAGCTCCTAAAGAAATGTTCAAAAATCCAGCAACAGCGCGGTGGTCAAGATTAGCCGTACTGCGAATCCTTGTCTCAAAGACTGGATTCAGGTACGCGGATACGACATTAATGCCGCCGGTGCCGAACCATTCACCTTCGCCAGGATTCGGCGACGTAGGATTATCTAGTATCGCTACGCCTCCCGCGCCGATGACCCATGTAACGTCCCATCCGCCGCTATTACCCGAGTCTTCGTCAAAAACCAGCCCATGGACAGCGGCGTCGGCGATCAGCTGGCCGATATTATTTCTTCCAAGAAAATCCTGCCAATACATATTCCACGAACTATTGATGCGGCCCGCGACATACAACTGATCTAAAAGTCCCGCCGGACCTTCGGAAGTCGTGGTGCCAATCGCAACTCGCGCGTAATTTTGATTTCCGGTGGTTGTCGCGCTAACAAGCAAAAGCGGATGGTGTCCAATATTATCTTCCAGCGTGGTGGTAGCAATTCTCAGCGCGTTATCCCCGGCGGCGATTTGAAGATACGCGGCATTAGCAAACGCGAAGGGAACGGAAGAAGTGGCAATGAAGGATCCGGTTTTGATGTTGCCCTCAACAGAAAGATTTCCTTTGATATTAGCAAATCCGCCAACTTCCAGTTTGAGACCCGGTGAAGTCGTGGCAATGCCAATATCTCCGGTTCCGGTAATGCGCAGACGTTCATTGCTGAAGCTAACACCGCCAGTGCCGAAAAGAATCGGGGCGGTTGGCGCTTGAGTAAGAAAGATTAAACCATTGTCAGCGGCGTTTGCTGCTACCAAGACTCCGCTTTTTGGCATTAGTGATAAGGCCGTACCTGGCTGGCCTTCATTTCCATATGACAATTGAAGAACGTTATTATCCCCCTTGCCGAACGCTAAAGTTGAACGTGCTAACGGCCCGCCGTTGGGGTTTGTGACTAAAATCCTAAGATTTCCGTTGAAATCCCCATCAATATGCAATTTATCATTTATTGTGCAGTTGGGGCACGAAGGGGAAGACGTTCCGATAAGTACTTGCCCCGCGGAATTAACCGCAAGCGCCGGCGTGCTTGTACCTTCGTCTGAAACAACAAACGCCGGCAGTTTAGAATCGGGCTGGATTTCCACCGACAATGCGGCATAGGGCGATGACGTGCCAAATCCGGAAGGCGTTGACGTTGCCGCAAGATTGCCGACTTTTAACTCACCTATCGTTAAACTGTCTGCTGTTTGAGAACCGCTAACCGCTAAATCGCCGCCTACGGTTAAATTTCCGGTTACACTCCCGCCGGACAGCGAAAGATAGCGGGAAGCTGTAATGTCATCGGGAATATCGCCGTCGTCTAAACCGCGCACATCGCCTTGAATAATCGGATTGGAAATGGTAAGCGGCACATTCCCTCTGGGCCCAAAATCAGTTCCCTGACTTAACAAGGCCATGGTTCGGAAAAGTTCGCTCGCGCTTTCCTGTTGTGTTTTCCCGAGTTGTTGAATTTGGCTCGTTAAAAGTTCAAACCGAGGATCCTCAATAATTATTTTTTTTGTTTCAGTTACAAGAATTGGCTGACGAGGCGAAAGCGTCTGAAAATTAATATTGTCGGATGAAACTTCTATTTGCAGATAAACTGCTTGGTTTTGGGAAAAATTATAGTCCCCAATATTAACATCAAAATTTCCGTTTTCTACGACAAGAGCAACCGGCTGCGGCGCGTTCGCCGGCCAGAGGCGATTTCCAAACTTAATGTTTTCGTTCTCCCAAATAGAAAATTTGAAAAAATAGATCGTCCCCTTTCCGCCCAGCGGATTTCCGGCAAGATCAGTGAGTTGCCCTTGGTAACCCAGTACGGTCGGCGCCGCGGCATAGGAACTCTGGGCTAGGAGCAGTAAAAAAAGCCAACCTAAAACTAAAAGGTTAAAGACTACTCTTATAAGAAAAAAATCTCTTCTATAAATCATTTCCTAGCCTTTATAATCACTATAACAAAAAACGCCCCCTTATTGAGGGGGCATTCAAATATTTAACTTATAATCTCGGACGATTTTATTAGCAAAATCCCAATCTAGATTTTGGAAAAACGAATTGATGTAATCTTTGCGGTTGACGCCGTAATCCATAAAATAGGCGTGTTCGTAAATATCCAGCGCGATTATTGGAATAGCGCCCCAAACTGCGCCGACATTGTGGGCGTCAGAACCGTAATTATGCAGACGATTATCTTTGTAATCGTAAGCCAGTATCGCCCACCCCCTTGCGGAAATTCCAGTGGCAACCATGTCCAGTTTCCAATTTTCCAGCGAGCCGAAATCGCGCTCAAGCATTTTTATTAGCGGCCCGTTCGGTTTACCATTGCCGCCCAGATGTCCAAAATAAACTTCGTGCAGTTTCATTCCATTGACCGCGAAAGTTTCTTGGCGCTTTAGTTCGCCGATATAGCTAAAAACTCCGTTTGCTTCCGACTTATCAGCCGATTCCAGTTTAGTCTGAATTTCGTTGGTTTTCTTAACGTATCCTTCATAGAGCTTAAAATGCTCGTTAAGCATTTTAAGAGTTAGGCCGGATAAATCCTTGGTAAACTTATTCTTTTCCGGAGTAAAATCTTTTCTCATTACTGCTTCTTGTATTCTAGAACGATTTCTTGTTTGTCTTTCAAAACCAGTTCTCCTAATTCTTGACTGGGTTGTCCATCCACGGCCATTGTCAAGGAATATCCTTCCCGTTCCATCGGTTTGTCATAAATTCCGAAAAATTGTTTGAAGTAAAAAACTTTGTCTGCTGAAGAAGATTCAACATGCAAGGTTCCAGTGGCGTCGTGAGTATGTATTTCCCCCATGCAATTACTGACTATTCCAAGGTTTGCCGGCATCCCCTCTTCTTTATTGTCAACTAAAATCGTTAAATGAGGATGGAAATGCTGAATCGCGCGCGCGTGTCCAGACATGCATTCCAACCCAGCTTTTTTATATTTATTTATAATTTCTCCGTAAGGATTATAGATTTGAGGCCAAAGAAAAAGAGCCGCTAATCCGAATCCAAAAAGTCCGGCCACAATGTGTTTTTTGTATTTGCCCCAAAAGTTCATATCATTTATAATGATAGCAGATTTTTGCGGGATCGTCTAATGGTAGGACGTCTGGCTCTGAACCAGAAAATTGGGGTTCGATTCCCTGTCCCGCAGCTTTGCACGTAAATAAAAATCGAGGTTCGATTCCTTGTCCCGGAACAATGCATTAAAATTTTCTCCTGTTACAATTAATCTATTATGACCCATCCTCTAAAAACTTTTGACTATAACGAGATAATTGACGCGATTTTTATCGGAAATAATATGTGCTGCCAAGCGGATTTTGAAAAAGAGCTTTTGAATCAAGGAGTTGCCGCGGATATTAGCTTGGAAGAAGAAAAAATAGATAGCCCGATTGGCGTAGATTATTTTTTATGGCTGCCTACTAAAAATCATTACGCGCCGGATAATAAAAAATTAGAATTAGGGGTGACGGCGTTAGATTTCTTTGTCAAGAATAAAATAAAAGTTTATGTCCACTGCAAAAATGGCCACGGACGCGCGCCAACATTGGTGGCGGCCTATTTTATCAGCAAGGGCATGACTAAAGATCAAGCTATTAATCTTTTAACCTCAAAAAGGCCCGGAGTTCACTTAAACGACAAGCAAATTAAAGCTTTAGATACCTTTGAACAGCTACGGCGCTAGAGACAACGCCTAAGACAACGCCAAAAAGCAAATGATAACCAAAAAACGATATTAAATTGCCGTAAAAATATGATTGCAGATTCATTTCCGGAACAAATACCTCAACATACGGCGAAGCCAGCGCGATAATTGGCGCGGCCGCGGCTAAGCTTAAAATTGCCGCGATAACTCCATAAATTAGTCCGCTGACTATATAGGGGCCATTGATAAATTTATTAGAAGCCCCAACTAGTCGCATGATTCCAATTTCTTCTCTATTGGAATAAATGGCTAACCGCACGCTATTAAAAGTTACCAAAGCGCCGATAAGCGCTAGAGTGATAGTTATCGCCAGCCCCGCATTGCCGAATGTGTCTACCAGCCGAGCCAACCTTTCAATGGCCGATTTATTTTGAGCGTAGCTGATTTTTTCTATGACATTAATAGCGGGCCCATCTTGAATCCGTTCCACGATATTCGGATATTCTTTAGGGTCTTTAGCTTTAATATTTAAGGAAGCAAGAAGCGGGTTGGCTTGAAGTTCCGCCAGCGCTTGAGCGATTACTGCATCTTCTTTATGGCGATCTTTAAAGGCGTCTAAAGCTCTGTCCTTAGAAACATAATCAACGCTTTTTACTTCGGCTAATCCTTCAATTTCTCTCTCCACTTTTAAAATCTCATCTTCGGGCGCGGAATCTTTGAAATAAACGCTAATATCAATTTTGTCTTTAATAGAGGCGACAGCGGTTTGAGAAATAACTCCAAAAACTATTAAGCCGTGAAAAACCAGAAGAGCCAGCACTAATACCGCTATCGTGGCAACTGAAAGCCAGCCGTTGCGGAGAAAGTTTTGTATTCCGAATTTAATGATTCTGGATAAAGTAGTAGCCATGCCTATTTAAGCAGATATTTTCCATGCGGCTCATCATTGATAATTTTACCATTATCCAGCGTAATTACTCTTTTGTTGATTTTGTTGATAATTTCCTTGCTATGCGTGGCCAAGATTAAAGTTGTCCCTAAATCATTTATTTTCAGCAATAAATTTACAATTTCCCAAGCGTTATAATGGTCTAGATTGCCGGTTGGCTCATCGGCAATAATCACTGACGGCCTATGCACCAAAGCTCTGGCAATCGCCACCCTTTGTTTCATGCCGCCTGATAGCTCGTGAGGAAAATTATATTGTTTGTCAGCCAATCCAACGATATCTAAAACTTGCGGCACCAAAGCGTCAATTTCTTCCTGTTTGCGGCCGTCTACCTCCATGGCGAAAGCGACGTTTTCATAGGCAGTTTTTATGGGCAATAATTTAAAATCTTGGAAAACTATGCCGATTTTTCTCCGGAGAGGAGGAAGCTCTTTGGGTTTTAATTTATTAACTTCATAGGAGCCAAACAGAACCCTGCCCTGATCTGGCTTTTCTTCTCCGGTAAGCAGTTTAACAATGGTTGATTTTCCAGCGCCGGATTTACCGACTAAACACACGAACTCCCCCGGGGAAATTTTGAAATTAATATTGTCCAGCACTAATTGGCCGTTATAGGCCTTAGAAACATTGTGAAAACCAATCATAGAGTAATCGCTAATAATGCAAATTTACATTAATAATGCGAATTATTTAACTTCAGCATTTAACACACGACGATATTTTACGCCGTCTTTAGTAAAATATAACAGGATACCCAATTTAAAACCAGCACTTTTTAAATATGTTAAAAGTTGCCGAGCGTGCGTATATCCAAGCCGGGACACCACTTTTAGTTCCAAGATGATTTTGTTATCTACCAAAAAATCAGCGAAGTATTTACCAATATTTGACCCTTTATAATTAACCGGCAGGTAAACTTCACGAACATGCTTTATCTGTAAAATTTGCAGTTCTTTGCTTAGGGCCAATTGGTAATCCTTTTCCGGCAATCCCCATCCTAGCTCATTAAATACATCAAAAGCGGCACCAACTATTTTGTAACTTAATTCTGGAAAAATAATCTTCTGTTCTAATTGTATTTGCATTATTAGCCCAAATTCGCATTATTAGCGACCACTAAAGTTCTAACTCGGCTTCCACAAACTTGTCGAGATTTCCTTCTAGGACTTCTTCAACTTGGGTGGTTTCAGCTTTAGTGCGGTGATCCTTTACGAGGTGGTAAGGGTTAAACACATATGATCGTATCTGGCTTCCCCACTCCGGTTTTACATGGGTTTTTAGTTCGGATAATTCTTTCTTTTGCGTGGCTTGCATCAGATTGAAAAGTTTGGACTTCAGCAGCTGCATCGCTTTGTCGCGGTTTTGCGGCTGGGAACGTTCGGATTGAGAACCGGCGCTCAAGCCGGTTGGCAAATGGACAATTCGCACGGCCGTTTCTCTTTTATTGACATTTTGTCCGCCCGGGCCGCTGGATCTCGCCGTTTCTAATTTTAAGTCCTCCGGCGGGATATTGAGATTGCGATATTCGAGGTCCGGCAGAACCGGAACGATTTCCACGAGCGCGAAAGAGGTATGCCGGAGTTTTTTGGCGGAAAAAGGCGAGATTCTCACAAGGCGGTGAACTCCATACTCTTTTTTAAGAGTGCCGTAAACATAATCTCCTTTAATTTCCATCGCGCGATCGTCTGTTATCACAACTTTCCACCCGCGTTTTTGCGCGTATTTTAAATACATCTTAAAAAGCATGTCCGCCCAGTCTTTAGCGTCATCTCCGCCAACACCGGGATAAATCGTTAGATACGCGTTTCCTTGGTCGTATTTTCCGGTTAAAGATTTAAGCATAAGTTTTAGAGCCGGAGGCGAGAGTCGAACTCGCAACCTCTGCTTTACGAAAGCATTGCTCTGCCATTGAGCTACTCCGGCAATGCAGTTAGTTTACCTTATTTCGCCAATTTTTTCAAAAAAAGGAGGGCCTTAGCCCTCAATCACTGCTACCTCTATTGCTTCTTCAACTTCCATGGATTCTTCTTTGAGGAGTTCCAGAGAAATTTCGCACGCTTCCTGAATATCCTTATCGCTCCAGAGCGATTCTGTGATCCAGTTACCCACACCGTCTCTTAGAGCCAGAAAGTATATTTTTCTGTCGGCATCCAAGGACTGGTAGGTATATAGATCTTCCTCGCAGATTGTTCCGTCTGGCAACTCATATCGGAAAAGAGGGTGCTTGTCTCCTTGGGTATCAGCGTAAATCGATCTAGTTAGAGAAGTTTTAGCGCCTGGAAGCGTAACTTTCTCAAGAGCCCATTCATTCAGGCCAATAAACCGATCCGTTTTCTCTGGCGTCATAGCGCCTCCTTTCAAATATGACCTGCGGATATTCTAGCATATACTACTAAACTTGTCAATTATTTGTACTTGACAAAAGTGGTTGTTATGGTGTATAATAGGAGCATACAACGACGGCATGAGGAAACCCTGATTCTCGAAACCTGCCGCAAGTGTCTCGACAAGAGCAAGTAGTAGGATCCACGGGGTGAACCAGCGAGGTTCACCCCACCTTTTCCTAGCTCATAACATTGTGTTGTGGGCTAAGAACAAGGTTCTTTTTCAAAAGGGAGGATTTCATGATCCAGATCACGGTGTTCGAGAAGGCGGAAGGTGAGTCGCACAGACGGCGGACCCACTTCCGATCGGCAGAAGCAGCGCTCGTCGAGCTCGTGGACAATCTCAACGGCGACACCGGCATCTCCAGCATCGGGCCGAAAGGTCTGACGCTCAACTGTCCCAGCACGAACGAGCGGATCGAGTTCCAATGGGATCAGGAGGAGTACGACGATGGCGGCGCGGATCGTCTGCTCCATGTCGGCCATCTCTACCTTCAGGCCCGTCCGTGGCTCTCCGATTCATCGATCGTGAAGATGATCGGCGAGTGAAAAAACCCACGGCCCAGCTAACCGTGGCAGGTTTGAGGAAGAATCTAGCCCCATGCGGCACCCCGAGACGAAAGTCTCGGGGATTTTTATTTTTACGAATGGCGAATTATGCGCGAGATGCAATAGTTGAATAGTTCACTTCTATACACGAAAAAAGCACTGCTATCACGCGTGATAGCAGTGCTTTGACTTATTAAAGCAAGCCGACATTGACCAGTTGTATGTTTTTTAATTCCGTTTATTCCTATATTCTTGAGAACTTAAGAATGAAAATGAAAAAGAAAATAAGGTTTTTTGCATTCTTCTTATATCCATGTTAGTTTTTCGTCAGCACTGAAAAGCCCGCCTACGCATAAAGCTTCGGCAGGCAAAGGAGGAACATCATGCCGGATCATTGGGGATTTTGTGACGAATGGAATGGCGGTCGGTTTCGAGCTTTTCTGACAGACAAAAGCGAAGAATTTTTAAGCCATGTTGCTCAATGCGGAAGGTGCGTAGAAGCGCAAAAGAGATACGATGATTTTCAAAAAGAAATGAGCAAATGCGCTGACGGTACTTGCGGCCATGGCCACGCCGGCGATCCGCCTGGGGATTTTGGCGGAAATGATTTTTGAAAAAGGAGAGGCCAATGAAAAATGCCGTCTACACCACCCTACAAGGCGAAAAGCTGAATCTGAAGAAACTCACCAAGGAGCAAAAAGAGCTTCTGCGAAGATTCTATAATTTGTATAAAAATGGATACGAATTTATGGGCTACTGCAATGCGATGAATCTTCCTTACAACTTGAAAATCATGGGTGCTCCTTGTCTAGACAGCCAATGCTGGATTAACCTAAAGGTACTGCGTTCAGTTATTTATGGCGTATTACGGGATTTGGGGGATAGGTTGGCAATTCAGCAGTTGCTTCTGAAGAGGGGGGCAAACAGCAATCCCGACTTCACCGAAAACGAGAAAATACTGATGGAATTTCTATCAGATCGCCGAAGCTAAACGCTAAGGCGATTTTGTTTTTTATTTTGATCCATCCAATTACCACGCTATAGCTTGGTAATTGGATGGTTAAAGAAACCCCAGAAAACTATAAAACTCCGACACGACGTCGGAGTTTTTGATTTAGCATTGACGACCAAAGCCGCCACAACCGCTTGCTTTTACATGTAAAAGCACTATTACGCGTAATAGTGCCACCGTGAAAAAAAACGCCAGCTATGCGATAGCTGGCGGATCGTTATGTTTAGAAGAAGTAATGGAGAATCCGAAATATCGCGATCGAATTAAAGCGTTGGCCTATGAGCCGGCTTTTGTTGGTTTGGAAATGGTTGAGATATGACCCAAAGGTTACGGATGGCCATTATCCGCCGAGGACATAGAATGGAGCGGGATACGAGAATCGAACTCGCATCTCAACCTTGGGAAGGTTGCGTACTACCACTGTACTAATCCCGCAATTCCCCGTCTTGCCAATTAAAACCGGCCATTAGCAAAGTTACTTTAGCGGTTTTTCTAACTTCGGTCAACCAATTTGAGAAATTAGTTTTAGTATTAACAAGCTCTTTTTCCAGTATTTCTTTTTGAGCTTGAGGTTCTAGAATCATTGTTTTGAAATCCGCTATAGAAAGTCCATAAAGCAGAGCGATAGATTCTTGAAAATCCGGCTCATCTAACGCCGGAAGGCTGATTTTTTCCTTCACTAAATTCTCTAAATTTTGGCCAACTAAATTTTTTAGAGCTGACGATATAAGCGATCTTTCAATAAGCTGGTTTAAGACTTGGCGCTTTAATTCTTTTTTAAAATCATCGTTGTTTATTTGTTCCAAATTCCCCACCGCTTTCGCGTAATATTGATAAGCGCTGGCATACATATTTTTAAAGGAACTGGCCATAATGACTTTCCCGTTAACAATCGCGATTGGATAATATCCTAAATGAAAAATAAAATAGGCGCCAAGGCCGGCCACTATTAAGACAAGAAAGGTTATAAAATATTTTGTCATTGAATTTTGATTAACTTTTCTCCGGGCCTTCTGTAATCAAATTTTGATTTTAATTCTTTAGCTAAGTTTTCCAAATCTGAAAAATAACTTATATCGGCTTTCAGGCCGTTATTTTCTTTTTTAAAAGCCTCAATTTCCGCGTCCAATTTTTTCACCTGCTGGCCCGCGAGCCGATTTTCTTTATATAAACGATAAAGCTGGAATCCGAGAAAAACTGTAAAAACGATTGCCAGCGCTCCGAGAATCAGCCGCATGATTTGATTATACCCTTAGCATTACTTTTTTAATAGTTCTTTGAAGATGTGGGCGGGAATTTTGATGTCGCTCTTTTCCGCGATTTCCTTAAGTTTTTCTTTGCCTCTTTGCTGTTTTTTCCAAAGCTTCATTTTGCGGGTTCGGTCGCCGCCGGTTTTTCCGAAATTTCCTAAAAGTTTTTTCATGGCGGGAATCGTTTCACGAGCCAGAATTTTGCCGCCGACAGCCGCTTGAAGCGCTTGAGAGAATTGCTGTTTAGGCAATAAATCTTTGAGTTTTTCCACGGTAGATCGTCCTACTCTTTCCAAATCATTTTTAGGGACAATGCGAGTTAAGCCGGGGACAGGATGCCCCGCCACCAAAATTTCTAATTTAGCCACATTGGCTTTTTCGTAGCCGATCAGTTCATAGCTTAAGGAAGCAAAGCCGGAGGAGATAGATTTAAGTTTGTCGTCTAAATCGCTGATTAAATCCGCGAGCGGAAGTTTGGCGGAAATTAAGATATTATTTCCCAAGTTTTGGGTTTCAATTTCGGAAAATCGAAAAAATTCTTTTAACTGCAAAATTAGGCCGAGATAAGCTGTCGGCGTAAGAATTTCTATTTTGGCGATTGGTTCTTCCACTTCCTCCGGATTCTCCGGAAAATCTTTTGGATTAGTGACAAGCCGCCAGTCATTTTTGATTTTTACTTTGTAGGCGACGGATGGAAAGCTGTGGACGGTTTCAATCTTAAATTCGCGCGCTAATCTTTCGGCGGCAATTTCAAAATGAAGCCGGCCTAAAAATCCGCCTTTAAATCCTCTGCCTAATACTTCGTTCATATCTGCCTCAAAACGGAGAGACGAATCCGTTAAACGCAATTTTCCCAGCGCGATTTTCAATTCGTCATATTGATCGGTCTCTTCAGGATAGAATGATACAAAAACAACCGGCTTCGGCTCCTCATAACCAGCCAAAGGCTGGCAATTTCCAATTTCCAATTTCCAATTTCCAATTATAGTATCCCCGATTTTGAGCTTATCTGGGTTTTTAATTCCGGTAGCGATGTATCCTATTTCGCCAGTTGCGATCTTTTCCGATGGCTTTAATTGGGGAACGAAGTAGCCAATTTCTTTCGCTTTTGCCGCGGTTTTAGTCGCCAAAAGAAAAATATCTTGGTTGAGTTGGAATTCTCCGTCAAAAACTCTTATGTGCGCGATAATGCCCTTATGTTCGTCATAAAGAGAATCAAAAATTAGGGCCCGACCGGTTACTTTATTAGTTACTTGGTTACTTGGTGGCGGTATTCGTTCTATAATTTTCGCTAAAAGCTCCGGAACTCCGGCGCCAGTCTTGCCGGAAACTTTCAAAATTTCCTTTTCTGGAATTTCCAGCAGCAGACTAAGATTTTTTATGTTTTCTTTGACTTGGTCTGAAGTTGCAGCGTCAACTTTGTTAACCGCGCCAATAATTTTAAGTCCCGCCTTGCGGGCAGACTGTAAGTTAGCCAAAGTTTGGGCTTGGATTCCTTGAGTCGCATCAACTAATAAAACCGCTCCTTCTACGGCGGCCAACGCTCTGGAAACTTCATAACGGAAATCGGAATGGCCGGGAGTGTCAATCAGATTCAGAATGTATTCATCAGCGAAATTCGTAATTCGTTTATTTGAGTTTGATTCGTTATTCGTTGATAAAAGCCGGTAGACCATTCGGACTGGCGCCATCTTAATAGTTATCCCCCGCTCTCTTTCCAGTTCCAGCTGGTCTAAAAATTGCGGCTTCATCAGCCGTTTTTCTATAGTGCCGGTAATTTCCAAAAGCCGGTCGGCTAAAGTGGACTTGCCATGGTCAATGTGGGCAATTATGCAAAAATTTCTTATGTTTTCCATAAATACCCAAGTAGTATATACTATACAATAAGACCTAGAAAGGTATTTTTTTATGCCCGGCGCCACAATAATGATAATTTTAAAATTTTATGCTACAAGTATGTGAGTTTCACAAGGGACGGCGACGCAATTATTGTGGCACCGGGTATGGAAAAAACCGGTGAAATCGCCTTAGCCCGGACTTTGGGCCTGGGGTCTATTATTTTGTTGGGCATTGGCGCCCTTTTGGGCGGCGGAATTTTTACGCTTTTAGGCCCAGCGGCTGGTTTAGCCGGCCCGGGACTTTTTTTATCAATGTTGTTAGGGGCGGGTTTAGCGTTGTTAAACCTTCAAATGTACATCGCCCTCGGTACTACATTTCCAGAAGCAGGCGGCGGTTATCTTTGGGTGCGCAAGGGTCTTGGAGATTTTCAGGGATTCCTATCCGGGTGGATTTCCTGGTTTGCTCACGGAGCCGCGGCCGGGCTCTATGCTTTAAGTTTTGGCTATTACGCTTTTGAGGCATCCAGATTTTTAGGAATGCGCCTTGGATTAAATGAAGACTTGTTATCAATAGAAAAAATCCTTGGGACAATTGTCGTAGTTATTTTTGGATACGTAAACTGGAAAGGAGCGAAATCCAGCCGGCTGACTGGCAATATCTTTGATAGCGTTCTAATCGGCATCCTAGCCCTTTTTATATTTTCTGGATTTTTTAAAATTTTCAGCGAACCGGCGCAGTCATTTGCGAATTACACTCCACTTTTGCCAAACGGATTTCTTGGCATCCTTGGCGCCGCGGCTCTGTTTTACATCGCTTTTGAGGGTTCGGAGATTCAAGTGCAAACCGGAGAAGAAACTAAAGACCCTCAAAAAACTCTCAAATACGGACTTTTTTGGTCCTGGGGAATCGTCAGCGCTTTGTATCTTTTAGTCTCTTTAGTGATCATAGGAGCGACTCGCGATGGCGGGCCGATTTGGCAAGTTCTTGGCCAATGGGGCGAAGGAGCGGTAGTCAAAGCCGCGGCTGGTTTTATGCCTTTTGGAATATTTTTGATGCTGATTGGCGGCCTTCTTGCTAATCTTGGAGCGCTGAACGCTACTATTTATTCCTGCAGTCGTGTGGCCTTCGCTCTTGCCAGAGATAGGAACGTTTGGTCGCGGCTCGCCAACATTCACTTAAAAAATCTTTCTCCGCACCTCGCGGTTATTGCCTCTACTATTTTAATCGCTTTGATGGTTATTTTTCTTCCGCTTATTGATATCGCGGCTCTTGCCAGTCTGCTTTTTATTTTACTATTTCTTCAACTTAATATTGCCGGAATAAACATTCACTACAAATGGCCGGATACTAAATGGGCTTACAAAGTCCCTTTATTTCCAATTACCCCTTTGGTTGCGGTTGGCGCCTACGCCCTTCTTGCCATTACGATGTTAAAAGTTAACCTTAGCGCTTGGATAGTATCATTATTTTGGGTATTGCTTGGGTTTGTTAATTATTTTGCTTACGCGAAAACTCAAAGCCGAGAAAGTTTTGAAACCGGCATTGTTTACGAGCAGGCCGCCCGCATTGGCCCCAAAACCGGCAGGCGAATTTTACTGCCGCTCTCTCCGGAATTGAACTGGGAACAAATTAAAAATCTTAGCGAAATTGCTTTTACTTTAGCCAGTAAATTTAACGGCGAACTAATTATTGTCAGGATTCACGAAATTCCTCCGGCTCTTGCGCTCCATCCATCAGTGATTGATCCAAAAGTGTTAGATGGGGAGAAAAAATTATTTGAAAGCCTTCAGCAGTGGGTTAATGAGTATAATGTAAAGACTGGTCCGGAAAAAAAAGACATTAATTTTCATAGTTTGATTTTAATCGGCCGCGATGTGGTGGATGTAATTTTAGATGTTATTAAACAAGAAGATTGCGACTTGTTACTGCTTAATTGGGAAGGATACCCCCAAACACAGGGGGTGATTTTAAGCGCAAAAATTGATCGGATTTTGCGGGAATCTCAATGCGATCTTGTAGTAATAAAAAATCCAAGGCCAATTAAATCTGTGCTGTTAGCGGCTCATCCGTCGGCTAAAAGCCCTTATTTGGAATTAATGGGAGAGGTAGTTAGCGGTTTGAATGATTATTATAAGCCAACCATGAAATTATTCAGCGTGATTGATTCTACGATTCCCTCTTATCTTAAACTGGATCCGACGAATATCTTAAAAGGATTAAGATTGAAAAAGAAGGATTTTGCGGACATTAAAATTGTAACCGGAAAATCCGTCGCTAATAGTATTTTGGAGGAATCGGAAAAAAATAATATTGATTTAATTGTGATAGGAGCGACAGTTTTGAAATTTTTGCAAGAAATTAGATTTGGCGGCATCGCGGAATCTCTCATAAGGCGTGGCAGAAATTCTGTGATGGTGGTACGCAGCCATCAGGGGGCAACGGAAGTTTTGATTAAAAAAGTAATCCGGTCGCTTTCTAAAAAAGACATTAATTTGACATAAAACATTGATTTTGTTAATGTTTTGGTTGGTTCTTTTGGGGGTTTAGATGGAGACCAGACGAATCGCGTTTTTGGATTTACAGACTAGCGGAGATCTGGTGGTGTATAACGATTTTGCCGGATCGGAACGGCTTTTCCTTAGAGATCGGATTTTAGCGGTTAACGCTGTTGTCGCAACAGCTGACGGCGGTTTCCGGTACAACGATGCCGGACACGATCCGGAAGAGACGTTGTCCAAGTTATTTCAAGCAATAGGCAAAGCCGAATTAGCGGCTCTGGACATTGTTAAGGTTAGAAAATTCATTGATTTTGCGTCCTATGTATTCCGCATATCTGACCCTACGACTGGCAGTGTTGATGTGTTGGGCGTATCTCGAGAGCTGTTGATTGCCAAGGGATATCCGGATCCGATAAATTTGGACGGCATTGTAAAAATTCTTGCTTTAAGCAGACGGCGCGGAAAGAACAAGGCAGAACTGGCTTATCGGGTTTATGCGGAATCGCGAAGCATTAGGCCCAATGAAAAGAGAATGGCATTGCCGAATAACGCGGCGGCTTGCCTAGGCACCAAAGTTCCGGATAGCGGGTGTTAGATTAGAAGACGCATGGGCGCTATAATAGGCGCCCCTTTTTATTTCTTGCAGTAGAATTACAGATATCATTTACCTATTCGTACGAATAGGTAAATGATAGTTATTATTGACTATTATATCGAAAATTGGTATAATTACAAAAGGACTTTTAAGGAAGCGACTGGATGCTACAAGTAGGATTGGTGTATGGCCATGGCCAGCAGGCTGATGGCGAGATCAACGCGCAAACCAAAGCTCGTTGCACGACAGCGCTGAAGCTATACAAACACTGCAAAATCGACCGAATCTGCGTCACTGCCGGTGTTGAGAAAAATGGCGTCTCCATGGCCAAAAAAATGGCCGCCTATTTTTTGAAAAATGGCGTACCAGTAAAGCATCTTTGGGTAAGGTGCTGGGGTTATAACACCGCTGGAGAAACTGATGCTTGTTATATCATCCTCAATAAAGAAGATGATGAAAGGATAGCGGGCATTACGGCCATTTCCAGCTGGTACCACCTGCCTCGCATTTGGTTCCTTTGGAAGGTGCGCAATTACGGCTATCGCGTGAGTCTTGCGCCAAGCCGTAGTTCCTCTATCAAGGACTTATTCATTGAACCGCTTAAGATTGTAAATTCAATCTTGCGGCCATTTCGTTCCACTAAGTTAAGAATTTCGTGAAAAAAACAAAACCGCCCAGTAATGAGGGCGGGTTTTTTTATAACATACCATACTATGCCAATTTGTCAAAACCAGAGAGTTTCTTTGGTATCTCTTTTCTCTGACCTATCGAAGTTATGCTCGGATTGTAACAAATTTTCGAAAAGGCGCAAACCCTAACACTATTATGCATGGTAGTGTCCACTATGACATGTCATAGTACGCCACTCGTATAGTGTTTGACGAGTCAAAACATCCATGAAAGAGTTAACCCCAGCACTAAATTTTGCCATTTCAATACAAGGTCTTTTTCGTGCCACACCTATCAAAAATAAAAACGGCGACGCGCTTCGCCAACAACGGGATGGGGCCTATTTGGCCCGCGCGCATCGCAGGTAATACTGCGGCAAAATTAGTGCTGGGTTGAGGTTTTCTAACAAAATTTTCGACGCCCCGCAATACTGGGCTGGAAAATTTTGAGAAAACTCTCAAAACATAATATCTTCTTCCGCCCTCTTATACTCATGAATCTCATCGGGCTTGAACCAAAGTTTTATTTCCGCTTCCGCTTCGGCGAGGTTGCCGGAGGCATGAATTAGATTGCGAATCCCCCGTTTTTGGGCATTGGCAAGCACTGCTGAATCTACGGAATAATCGCCGCGCACAGTGCCCATCTCCGCTTGCGATGGCATTGTGTTGCCAACAAGTTTCCGAACCATTTCTACCGCATGCAAACCCTGTACGATTATTTTTACGATCGGCCCGGAGGTCATAAAATCGGTAATCCAGCCGTGCACCATCTTACCAATCTTCACCGGATCGTCAGTGCCAATCTCTTTCTTGGCATCCATTTGATACTTCTGGTAAGTCGCTAATGTTTTATCACCCATCGCTTTCAAATTGGCTTCCGAATCGGAATAATGCTTGGTTAAATCCTCCTTTGTCGCTTGAAACATCTTCAGCGCGATAATTTTGAGCCCGCGCTGTTCAATCCGGCGAATGATTTCACCAATCAGCCCCCTTTTTACACCGTCTGGCTTTACTAGAACTAATGTTTGTTCCTCCTTTAATTTCATTTGGTTGTTTTTATGTGAAGCTCTTTTAACTGCTTTTCGTCAACTTCTGAAGGCGCGTTGCTCATCAAATCTCGCCCGTCGCCGGTTTTTACAAATGCGATTGTTTCGCGGATATTCGGTTCGTTCAAAAGTATCATCATCAGGCGGTCAAAACCGACAGCCGCTCCGCCATGTGGAGGTACTCCATAACCAAAAGCCTCTTTCATATGGCCAAATTTTTCTCTAAATTCTTCCTCATCGCGACCAAGTATAAGAAATGCTTTTTGAAGCAATGTACCGATGTGATTACGGATACTTCCACCGGCAATTTCATAACCATTTAAAGCCAGATCGTATTGCTCTGATAATACTTTACTTCGCTTATCCTTTGGATCTGTGAGGCCCTGTTTATAGTCTTTCTCTGTAAATTCCCAGAGATGCTGCCCCTGCGGCATACTAAAAGGATTATGCCCGAAATCCCAGCACTTATTTTTTTCATCGTATTCATAAAATGGAAAGTCGGTTATCCAAGTAAAAGCAAGTTCATTCAAATCGTTCTTGTCTTTTCGTAGATCCGGCTTATCGCTCTTATATTTCTCCATTGCTTCTTTATAGCTAATTCTTGGAAACGGGACTTTGGTAATGTGTTTTTCCGGCCAGACTTCTTTAACTAGCTTAACCATCGCGCCTTCAATAAATTCCAAAACATCGTCGCGTTTTACAAAACTCATCTCTAAGTCAATTTGAGTAAATTCCGGCTGGCGGTCGCCTCGAGTATCTTCATCGCGGAAACAGCGCGCTACCTGGAAATATCTTTCTAGCCCCGCTACCATCAAAAGTTGCTTATATTGTTGGGGCGCCTGCGGAAGGGCGTAAAACTTCCCCGGATACAACCGCGACGGCACTAAGTAATCTCTCGCCCCCTCCGGCGTGGATTTTCCTAAAATAGGCGTTTCTACTTCCACAAAATCGTGGTCTTTGAAATGATTATTGATAAATCGCAAAGTTTTACTGCGCATTCGTAAATTTCTTTGCATTCTCGGCCGACGCAAATCCAAGTATCGGTATTTCATCCGGTTTTCCTCGCCAATTTCTAGGCCGTCAGTATCAACAGCAATGGGCGGCGTTTGCGCTTCGGTTAAGGATTCTAATGTTTCCGCTTGCACTTCATACTCCCCGGTTGGTAAATTTGGATTCACCAAATTAGCCGGCCGTTTCGCCACTTTTCCGGTAATTTTGACCACCCACTCCGGCCGAAGTTTGTCCGCCTCCTTTTGCATCTTCCCGGCAAAAACCACTTGAGCAATACCGCTCCGATCCCGCAAATCAATGAAAATAATCTTGCCGTGGTCGCGTCTTACAGCCACCCAGCCCATAAGCTCAACTTCCTGGCCAGTTTTATTTATTATTTCGCCGACTAAAGTTCTCATCGTAAAGTTATTGATTAAATTTTAACATAGTGTTATTTTGACTTCAATCCAAAGAAAGGAAGTTCTTTGAAAAATAAATATCTCCAGTCCACGCTAACTGGGATATTATTATTAATATTATCTTTATTTCTTACTTCCTTAGTCCAGTTATACAGCAATCAGGTAACCAGTAATTATCTTAGCGACATTATTCTGGACAATGTTCCCGCGTTCCCATGGCCATCCATTTTAGTGAATTTATTAATTTGGGGCAGTTTAGGAGTAAGCGCTTCAATTTTGATAATAGTCTTATTTCATCCCGGATACGCTCCATTTGCCTTAAAATCGGTCGCTCTGCTTTATTTTATTAGAGCAATTTTTATCAGCTTAACCCATCTTAAGGTGCATCCCGGTAAAATTCCCGTGGAATACGGCGAATTAGGAAGGTTGCTCTACGGAAGCAATGACCTGTTTTTTTCCGGCCACACCGCTTTGCCATTAATGGCCGCTTTAATTTTTTGGGACATTAAACTCGTCAGATATTGCCTGATTTGCGTTTCTGTCATTTTTGGCGTTTCTACTTTATTAGCGAAATCTCATTATTCTATTGACGTTTTGGCAGTTCCGTTTATGGTATACGGTATTTTCGTTCTTGCGACAAAATTGTTTAAAAAAGATTTATCATTTGAAAATTCATAAAACCCCTGCTTAGCGCGGGGGTTTAATTATAGATATTAGTTAAATATTTTTAATTTTTCTCCGTCAAAAATTATTTTTACGGCGCCGCCTTGATCGGTTCGGAAAATTTGCGAGCGGATATTCGCTAATCGATTCAAAGCCTGATTGGTAGGATGGCCGTAATTATTCTTGCCAACTCCAATAAGCGATATTTTCGGTTGAACCTCTTTTAGAAATTCTGGCGAAGTTGAGTATTTTGATCCATGGTGCGCCACTTTCAAAATCTGCGCGGAAAGATCATATTTTCTAACAAGTTCCCGCTCCGTCTCAAAACCAATATCTGCCGTATACAGGGCGCGCAGCGGCCCCTTTTCCAACATCAACACAATCCCAGTTTCATTAACTTTTTTCTCGCCAACCGCTTTCGCATGCGAAAGCGGCCACAAAACATCCAAAACCGCGTCTTCGTACTTAATCTTATCGCCGGCTATCAGATTAATTTCCTGAATGCCGTTTTCTTGAATCACTTTTTCAAAATCCGCGTACGCCGCCGCGACTCCCTTTCGTCCGTTGGTAATTACCGCTCCGACTTGGTAGGTCTTCAAAACATCAATCAGGCCGCCAAAATGATCAAAATCCGGATGGGTAGCAACCACTAGATCAATATATCGATCCATTGGTTTTAAAACTTTGGCGAGCTCGTTTAACACTTTCGGACCTTTTCCGCCGTCAATCAAAATCTGGACATTATTTGGAAGATTTATCAGCTGGCTGTCCCCTTGTCCGACATCCAAAAACCAAAGCTCTAAATTCTCTGTCCCGCCGTCAAAAATAATCGCCTGCCAAACAAAAACATTTCCCGCCATTATCACCACCATCACCAAATATAAAAATCTTTTTTCTAAAATAAATTTATCCATAATAACCAACTCCTACCTCTGACGCGTCAGAGGTAGGAGTCTTTTATTCCTGTACCCCGCGGACGGGGCGGATTTTTAATTATCTCCCATAAATCGATATCATTAAAAAGACTGTCCAGCCACGAAAGATTTTTCGGCGCAATCGTGAAATCACTTTCTTTTTTCATTGATTTGAAAGATCGTTGGCTCTTATAGGGGCCGGGGCCTAAAAAAGCTTTTTTAATAGCGCTGATTTCTTTAGACCCCCTCCCCTCTCTCAGTAAAATTAGTGCCGCCAAACGTTTTGTAATTAGTTGTTTTTCGTAATCACTAAAAAGTAGATCAATAGCTTTTCGTTGTTGTTTTTTAGATTTTATCCCAGAAAATTTTTCCAAAAACCTGTCCCATAAAAAATCTTTCCATTCCGTCCGGTGTCTATTTTGAAAATCTCTATCATTAATATTATTCATGGTGACTATCATATCATATTCCCACCTCTGACGCGTCAGAGGTGGGAATATGGTCTTAAAATAGATTTATAATTTTTGAGAAAACATTAATAATAAATAATTCATAACCAAGAAAAGCTTGAGCTGGCAAGGCAATTATCCATGACAACCAATAACTGGCAATGGCTGAAAAACCAATAAAAAAACCTAGGCCCATCGTAACCGGGATAAATTCCAGCAAAAGAACGTTGGTTAGAATCGAAACTGGCGAAACAAAACCGAAATGGTAAATAAGAATTGGCAAAACAGCCAATTGGGCGGAAGTAGTAGTCCAAAAATGAGTTCGCCATCCCAAAAACCCCGGTTCGTTTTTGGCTTTAAATTTTTTACGCAGCCACGGTTCCAAATAAATAATTCCGATTAACGCCATGAAAGAAAGCTGGAAACCAATGTCAAACGCGAGAATTTTTGGATTAATCAAAATCATCGCCAAAGCGGCGGCGGCAATTACATTGGGAATATGAGCCGCCCGGCCAATTTGATCCGCCAGTAAAATGATCATGGCCATAATCGCGGCGCGAACAACGGATGGTTCGGCGCCAGTCATAATTACAAAACCGGCAACAGCAATAATACTCAAAGGCAGTTTCAATCTTTTAGTTACCCACCACAAAGCAAGCGCGTAGCCAACGTAACGGATAATAATTGAAATGTTGTATCCCGAAAGAGCTACTAAATGCGTCGTGCCAGTGAGACGCAGTTTTTCCTTAAACTCGCCGCTAAACTCCGCGGTAGAACCAAGGGTCAGCCCCGCAAGAAACACTGCCTTCTCAAATGGCAAAACCTTTTTAAAACTCAATTCCAGGAATGATTTTATTTTAAGAAGACGGGCTTTAATCGGCGAACCGTTATCTTTGGACACAAGCGATATTTTAGGAAATTGCATCAGACCGGAAATGCCTTCTTTATAAAAATATCCGATCCATTCTTCCGCCGGTTTTTTAACAACGCCAATAGCTTTGATCTTGTCGCCATATTCAAATTCAGGATATCGCGATGTGGTGATTTGAACATCAGCTAATCTCAAAATCTGGCTATTAATTCTTTGCTCCGTTTCAGTAATCGTACCGACTAATTCCACCTTTTGGTCAAAAATAATTTTAGAATCGTCTTTAAAATAATCAAAAGAAAAAAAATATCCGGCTCCAACAAACATCATTAAACCGAGAGCCGCTTTCACGCGTGAAAGCGGCAAGAATTTCCATTTTGATAGGACGAATAGAATTGATAAAACTAATAGGACTGATAAGAAAGTTATTAGGAGGGCTTGATTAAAGCCGTTCGCGATGCTTGCAATCAAGACTCCCATCAAGAAAAAGCAGACTGCCCAGAAAAATAACTCATGAATTTTCATAAAAAAATCAGTGGGATGTACCCCGTTAGAGATAAGCCGCCCCTAGGTGGCTGCCGCCACTCCTTTCAGGAGGGCGGATCTCTAACGGGGTTGACCACTGATTATATATTACTTTTCTTAGACAATAGTGCAACTAAAATCGCGATTGGAGCAATGAAAATCGTGTAGGGCCAAGCGGACGGCATATTAGGCCAGATTTCTTTAACCCACCCCAAGAGTAATATCGGCGCTGTCATGGCGATTCCGGATAAAATTGCCGCCCGATTTCCCGACACTTGTTTGGCGTAAACAGCCACGATACCCATAAAGAAAATGTCTCCGTTTCCGATTATATGTTGTCCCCAGATAAATCCAATGGGAAACGGCCAATGCCGCATTAATTCGCTATCAATCATTGTGATATACCAGCTTTGTTTATTGGCTTCTCCGCTTCCCGTCCCAACCGAAGCCATCCAAACCAAGTAAACGTCAAGAAGCATAAGTAAAGAAAATAAAGAAAGCACCCCGCTTCGCTTAAGGGCCATGGCGAATGGCACAACCATTAGCGCCACAAAAAACATGAAGATATTATTGGTAATTTTATTGGGGGAAATTACCTGTATTCCTATAAGAAATAAGATCAATAAATTAGATATCAAGAGTATCGGCGTTTCTAAGAGCGAATTTTTTCCGTTAAGCAAATGGCAAATAAATTTATTGAGCTCTGCCGTAAACAGCGTCCAGACTAAAAATGCTAATATTGCTATCGGGAGCGATATTGACCAATGCGGCCACAAAGGAGCGGCTGGCAGAGTTGGATCATTGGATTTTGGATTGTCAGAAAAAGATAGCGCGCCGCTTATAAGGCCAATAATGAAAATCATTACCGCGAATTGCGCAACAAATCTTATCACTTCTTTCAAGCCCAATGAATTCTTCGGTATCATAGCTTTCATGTCTTTAGAGTAATGGTGATAGACCAACGCTAAAACCCAAGAAGCGACGGCGAATAGCGAGAGCTCCAATAGTTCTCCTTTTTCAGTTGCTAAAGAGCTAAATCAATGTATCACAAGATAATGCCGCCGCCAAGCATTCTGCCAGACTTATCGTAAAATACCGCCGACTGCCCTTCAGCGACGAATTTTACCGGTTTCTCGAAAATCAGCTTATTCCCAACTATTTTTGCGCGCGAAAGCGATTGTCTGTAACGAACGCGGGAAAAAACGGTTTTTGGGATTTTTTTAGTAAACAAATTAAGGTTGGCTAAGACAACTTCTTTTTTGTAAAGCATCGGGTGATTTTCTCCTTCTACAACGACAACGGTGTTTTTCTTAACGTCTTTTTCGGCAACATAAAATGGCTTTTGATCCGGCTTATTTTTGATTTTTAATTCATAATTCTTAAGCCCTAAGTGTCTTTGGCCGATTGTGTAAAGATGGGCTCCTTTGTGCTGGCCAATAACTTTACCGCTATCATTGATGATAGCGCCGACTTTAGGGCGAATATATCTTCTCAAAAAATCCGGCAGAGAAACCTGGCCAAGAAAACAGATTCCCTGCGAGTCTTTTTTTTCAGCATTATGAAGGCCGAATTTCTTTGCGAGCTTTCGAACTTGCGGTTTTGTATAATCGCCAATTGGAAACAGGCAGTGTTTTAACTGCTCGGGTTTTAAAGCCCAGAGAAAATAAGATTGGTCTTTTGCGCGATCATGCGCAATTTTCAATTTTAAATTTTTCCCGCCGCCATTTTCTAAATTTTTTGAGGGCGGGACCCCGCCTCTGGCGGTGGCAATTTTCAAAACGTAGTGACCGGTAGCCACAAAATCCGCGCCGAGTTCCATCGCTTTTTTATAAAACAGGCCAAACTTGATCTCTTTGTTGCACATCACATCGGGGTTCGGAGTAATTCCCATTTTGTAACCGTCTATCATGTATTTCACCACTTTTTCTTTATATTCTTTTTCGTAATCAAAAGTGTAAAAAGGGATTCCGAGATGCTCTGCCGCTCGGCGGGCGTCTTCGGCGTCTTGAGCGGCGCATCCGTCAACGTTGAAGCACTTCAAGTGCGCGCCGACAACGTTAAAACCCTGACTGCCGTCAGGCAAGCGCGCTGTTTTCAAAAGCGCCGCGGCAACAGAACTGTCCACTCCCCCGCTCATTCCCACGAAAACTGTTTTCTTATTCCTTAACATGACAATATTATACAAGAAAATTGCTATTTTGCCAATTATTTGAAAATTGATAATTTCCGTTGTACAATAGTTCCTATGCTGACTTACAACGATTTGAAGCCCGGAACAATTTTTATGTATGAGGGACAGCCATATGAGGTAATGGAATTTCATTTTTTGCGAATGCAGCAGAGAAAACCGGTAGCCCAAACGAAAATTAAAAACCTGACGACAGGAAAAATTTTAGAGCGAAATTTTCATCAAAACGAAACTTTTGAAGAAGCAGAAATTGAAAAACAGCCGATAAGGTATTTGTATAATAATCGCGGCGAGTACTGGTTTTGCGAAAAAGATAACCCAGCTAAACGATTCTCTTTGAAGGAAGAAATTGTGGGGACGGGCGGAAAGTTTTTGAAAGCCAATACGGAAGTAACAGCAAATAAAATGGGAGATAAGATTATTAATCTTCAGCTTCCCATTAAAATGGACTTGAAAATTAAAGAAGCTCCGCCGGGAGAACGAGGCGATACCGCGACTGGCGGGACTAAAAAAGCAATCTTAGAAACCGGCGCGGAAGTAAATGTGCCTCTCTTTGTAAACACAGACGATGTAATTCGGATTAATACCGAAACTGGAGAATACGTTGAGAGGGTAGAGAAAGCCTAAAATTTTTCATTGTAGATTATTTTCCGTCCAAAGATTTTTTGATGGCAGCTTTAAGTTCGTCAATGTTGACTGGTTTTTTTTCTGGTTTTGGGATGGGCGGTTTAGTTGCGGGTGTTTCTTTGGGAGTAAGATTTTTAAGAGAGGCCTCCGGGGGTTTTAGCTGTTCTTTTGGCTTTGGCGGAGAATAGGATCGTTCCGGCCGTTCCTGATGATATGTCCAGCCGCGATCTTGCCGTTCAGGCATTCTAGGCCTTCGGGGAGCGCTTGGGCGAATATCAGTGAAAGAAGGGGCTGGCTGTTCTATCGGTAAAAATTCCAACGCAATTTTTGCTTCTACCTTGGCAATCGGAGTGGCGTAAACTTTACGAGTATGCTCAATAACCGCGTCCTTGAAAGATTCTTTCGGCTTTTCAGTCGGCGTTAAAGTTCTAGCTGAAAACGGCCGGGAAGAAATGCCGTCAATCATTAATTTTACGTACATATTGTACTTAGGAAGATTAATAATATCGTTTAACATAAAATCCGGTTCAAATTCTTTTTCCAAAAATTCCGCGTCTTCCGCGCCAACTCGGAAAGTGGCTAAAGTGCCGACATTGCCGAATACGGCGTCCCGCACTTTGGTGTTCGTGTCATGAATAAGCTGGCGGATATATTGGTGGGCGAGAATCAGGCAAAGGCGATATTTTCTGGCTTCCGATAAGATATTAGCGAAGGAATCGGTGGCGAAATTTTGAAATTCGTCTACATAGAGATAAAAATCTTTTCTTTCGGATTCCGGAAGATCAACGCGCGACATAGCGGCGAGCTGAAGCTTAGTGATAATCATTGACCCCAAAAGAGCCGAATTATCCTCCCCGATTTTCCCCTTAGACAGGTTGAAAATCAAAATTTTTTGTTCGTCCATGGATTTGCGAAGATCAAGCGCGGATTTAGTTTGTCCAAGGATGTTTCGGACCAATGGATTAGCCACAAATTGGCCGATTTTGTTTTGAATGGCGGCAGTGGCTTCAGTTTCAAACTTTTGGGCATAGCGGGCGAATTCATTAACCCAAAAACCTTTAATAACCGGATCTTTCACCTGATCCACGATAGTCTTTCGGTAATCTTTATCTGAAAGCAATCGCATTACGCCTAAAATAGTGGAATCAGGAAATTCCAGCAGAGTTAAAAGGGCGTTATTTAGTATGTATTCCATCCTAGCGGACCAAACATCCGGCCAGATTTTTTTGAAAACGCCCATCAATCCCGAAGCAACTAAATGGCGAAATTCGTTATTTACCTGCTCCAGCGGATTAAAAGCAATAGGAAATTCAATATCAGACGGGCTAAAATAGACGGTATCTTTTATTCTTGACTTGGGAATAAAATCAAGAATTTTTTCCGCGAAATCTCCGTGCGGGTCCACCACTCCGACTCCATGGCCGTTTGTAATATCGGAAATGACCATATTTTCCAGTAAGGTGGTTTTCCCCATTCCGGTTTTCCCAATGACGTACATGTGGCGCCGACGGTCATCAACTTTGATGCCGAATTTCGTGTTCTGATTCCTGAAATTAGTTTGTCCAAAAAAATTTATTTCTGACATGATTTTTGATTATATTATTATTCTATCGGCAATCCGGCTGGCGGTTCGCCTCGTTTAGTGCTAACCCGACGCAATAGAGGAGCTTCCACGACTATGCTTGGGAAATGATAAATAGTCGCTAATTCTTCAATATTAAGTATAGAAGTTTTACCGGGCCAGTACATTCGGCGGATCGCGTCGTTTAGTTTGCGTTTTTTGTAAAAAAGCTTCTTTTTCTTAAACAATCCTTTGGAAATAGTAATGGTGTTTGGGTTTGGCCGAAAGCCATTGAGATTTTGATCATTGAACTGGTGGAAAGTGGACATAGTGGCCGCGATATTAGATCGAGTGAAGCTGTCTTTCTTATCAATATAAAGAAAGCGGATATTTGTCTGGAAAGCCAATTTAGCCACCTTTTTTTCTATTGCTTCAACAATCTCCTTTTCACCGGGCGTTAGAAGCAACATAAGGTTTTTCTCTTCTTTCTTAAGTTCGGCAGGCCATTGCGGATGCTGGATTGGAGCGTTGATTAAATTTTTGAAAAGGATAAAAGCGCTTTCAATCAGGCGCATTGGCGGAGCGGGTTTTTTGCGGCCAATAAGTTTATCGCGGACAGCTTCGGCTTCTTTCTTCCATTCCGGCCCGACTGGCCTGATGAAAATTTGCACCCAAATAGCTTCGTCGTTTTTCAATTTTGACATTGCTTCTGTTAAGGCGGCGATAGGATCAAGCCGTTTTTCCGGCACCGGCGCTTCAAAATATTCATAAGTGCGGATAGGATAAGCGTTATCCTTAATTAAATGATAGTCCGTTCCCCAGACATCAAAGGTTTGATTAGGTAAAGTTCTTGGCATAAGATCCATATAATCTTCAGATTGCACGATTTCCGCGTCGGGATACTGGGCGTAAACCGCCGATTCCAATAAATTTCTGGCGCCCTCCGGCGTTCTGATGTAAAAATGCACTCCGCCGTTATAGCCGGCAATTTCAAATGAAATCCAATCTTCTTTAATATGGCCATCAAAGTATTTTTGAGTAAACCGAAAGCCAAAAGAGTAAATGCCGTAGGCGGCTGAAAAAATCTGCTCCATGGCCTTAGGAGATTTTTCAATTCCGGTTGGAACTTTGACTTCCAGTAAAACCCATTTTTGCGACCTTAGGTATTTAACATATACGTAATAAATCCAAAATTCTATGAAAACAAAAACCAGGCTTAGCGGAACAATGATCCACCAAACTGCTTGAAAAACATCCCAAATGGTATTTAAAATGCCTTGCACTATTTCAGGAAGAACCACAACAATTATTATACCAGAGTGGTATAACGTCCGTCATCCAAACGTTTAAAATGCCTTTTATTCTGCAGATTAATAAAGATAGTATTTTCTTTAAATAAACGGTCTTTAAGAACTAACTGCACGACTTCTTTCGCTTTCATCGGGCCGTGCTTTTTAATATAATGGTTTATAATTTCGCGAGCCGTACCGGGAACAATTCCAAATTCTTTCAAACTGTAAGTTCCTTTGCCAACCAAAACAAATCTTGCGTCTTTAATTAATTCGTTGTGGACTGTCGGCGCGTGAATTGAGCCAGATTTTAATTTGGCGATCAGCTGAGCCAATTCTGTAAAGTGGATGGGGCGGCTCTCCTTTTTTAAAACCAAATAAGCCCAATCGCGAGAAGTTTTTGGATTAATTTCTGAGGAAGAGGAAGGGCCAAGATCTCCGTAGCAATTCATAGCAATTTCTTTAGATAAGGAAGAATAATTAAGAGCTACGGCTTCCGTGATTCCGGCAGACTTTGTTAGAGCCGTAAAGGTTTTGTAGAAATCGGCTAATTCAGCGTTGTTTTTTCTGGAATTCCACGCGTTTAATACTTTCACGACAAACCCAACTGCCTTTTTTTGATCCGCTGGAGTTAAATACCAATAAGCGTGATAATTGTCGGTTTCTTTCGCGTAGTTAAACTTTCCACAAACTTCCAGTAAGAACTTAACCCGGCTGGCGCCGGCGGTTTCATCTTTATCTTCCGCTAATAAAGATAAATCGCGAATTAAAAGATCTTCGCGCTTTAAGTTGCCGACGGATTTCAGATAGTTAACCGCGGCTTTTACAAATCCCCCTAAATTAACATTTCCTATTTTTTCCTGGATGGATTTTAGGGCGATAGCTTCAATTTGGCGAATTCTTTCGCGAGTTAAACTATAAGCGCCGCCTAGTTCAGCTAGTGTTAATGGATCTCCTCCGGCAAGACTATAACGGCCTTCAATAACTTTTTTATGCCGTACCGGCATTTCAGCCAAGACCGCTTTAATCAGTTGATTTACGTTGTAATTCACTGCCATGTTTATTTACTCGGTGATTTTAACATAATATATCTTTTAGGTCAATAGAGCGCAATACTCTATAGTTTCTTAGATTTTTGCCATAAAGTCAAGAGGGGGCTGGCGACAAATATGGAAGAATAGGTGCCGACTACCGTGCCAACCAGAATGACTAGATTAAAAAGCTTTAAAGTGTCCGGACCCCAGATGTATAAGGCAATAAGGGTTAGGGCCAGAGTTAAAGAAGTGTTGATTGAGCGTGACATTGTTTCGTTAACGCTTTGATTGACCAAATTTTCAAAGCTGGATTGGCCGTCTTTTTGATTCCGAAGATTTTCACGGATGCGGTCAAACACAACAATGGTATCGTGCACCGAAAATCCCATTACGACTAAAATCGCGACAACGAAATTAGTATCAACTTCGGCATTTAATAATTTCCCAAGCATGGCAAACATTCCGGCCGGGATTAAAGCGTCGTGAAATAGAGTTACTAGCGTGATGATGCCGTATTTCCAAGAACTAACCGGGCGCGACACTTTTCTAAACGCGAAAGCCACGTAAAGGGAAATCGCCAATAGCACTAATCCAAAAGCCCAAAGCGATTTTTTCCTTAGTTCTTCGCCAACGGACGGGCCGATATTTTGAAACTGAAGCTCTTCTAAAGCCCCAAATTTTTCTTCAATTTTTTTCAAATATTGCTGATGTTCGGTTTCACTGATGGTTTTAAATCTGATTAAAAAATTATTATTCCCCTCTTGAGGAATAATTGCCGCGTCTGTTATCTGAAGCGTATTATTGAAAAAATCCAGGAGCTCGCCTTTTGCCGCCGGTTTTTCAGAAAATTTAATTTCCCAAGCGATTCCGCCGGAAAAATCTATGCCAGGCTTTAAATTAAAGTAGCCAATAGAAATAACACTGGCCAAAACCAATAATCCGGAAATTGTCAGAAAGATATATTTGTTTTTAATAATGTTCATAGAATTAATTTTTAATAAAAACTCTTAGGACCGCGCGGCTGACAGTAATCGCGCTGAACATGCTAAGAAGCACGCCGATCAACAAAGCCAAAGCAAATCCCCTAACGAAACTGGAGGTAAGATAGTACAAGATAACAGAGGTTAAAATTGTTGAAATGTTTGAATCCCTAATTGATGTCCAAGCTCTTTTAAATCCTTCTTCAAGAGAGGCGGTCATTGACAGTCCCTTTTTTAATTCTTCTTTGGTGCGGGCGAAAATTAGAATGTTCGCGTCCACGGCCATGCCAATGGACAAAATAAAGCCCGCTATGCCGGATAACGACATTGTTATGCCAAAGAGTTTGAAGACGGCAAGAGTCAGTACGATGTAAATAACCAGAACTAACGAAGAAACCAGTCCAAGGCGCCGGTAATATAAAATCATAAAGGCAATAATAGCCGCGCTTCCGATGAGTCCCGCCCAAATTGATTTTGTCAAAGAATCAATGCCGAGAGAGGCGCCGATAGTTTGCTGGCCGATTAAATTAACGGGAGCTGGCAAGGCGCCGGCATTAAACAGGCTGACAAGCTGACGCGCTTCTTGAAAACTGAATTGGCCGGAAATCTGGGCGTCGCCGCCGGAAATTTTTTCCTGAACCGTTGGCATGGAAATTAGGTTGTCGTCCAAAAATATCGCTAAAGGTTTTCCAACATTCGCGGCAGTCAGTTCTTCAAAAATTTGAGCGCCTTCACCGTTGAATTTTATTAGAATGATCGGTATGCCGGTTGTCGGATCGCTGGCGACTTGCGAGCTTTGAAGGTATCTTCCGGTCAGTTCAGTTTTCACAAAATCCGCTTTTTCCTCCGCCTGCTTAACGGCGCGAAAATCTAAAAGAGCGGTTCGTCCTATTTGCTGGATTGCTTCTTCTAAGTTTTTAATCCCAGCTAATTCTACCGTTAGCTGATAAGAATCTCCTTTTTTGGCGGTTGTTACCCGTGGTTCGCTGACTCCAAAAACATTAACGCGTCTTTCCATCACATCTCTTAACCCATTCAAAACGGAATTTCGGTCTCCAGAAAGAACGCCAGACATATCAACTTCATACACCAAATAACTGCCGCCTACCAAATCCAGTCCAAGTTTCCATGGCAAAAATTTTTCTCCAAATCCTTTTGGATAGACAAAAAAGCCGGCGAAGATTGCCAGAACGACTACGACAAATAAAATAAGCTTTGGATTATATTTCATTGCCAGAAAAAGAATATAAAGATACTAGCAAATTCTTTGTTTAAAAAAAAGACCTACTGATGTCCCCACAAGGAATCGATCCGCCAGTTGGCGGATCTACCATTGAGCTATGGGACACATATATTCTCTGGTGCCCCCACAAGGAATCGAACCTTGGTCAACTGCTTAAAAGGCAGCTGCTCTACCATTGAGCTATGGGGGCACCAGAGAATATATGATTTACGCTATGAATTTTTTAATGAATTCTCTGCCACGGAAACTTTTTAATTCGTACTCACGAGTTATTGCTTCTTCCCTAGTATCGTACTTTTCACTATATATCAACTGCCAAAACCCGCTATTTTTACTTGTAAAACTTTTTAACTTATTTGGCAATATACAATTGAGCCATGGGGACCTAGATTTTAATAGTTTAATATATTGGAAAGAAATTGACAAATAACTGGCCAGATCTTACTATTGAATCGGCTCTTTTCGGAGAAGTTTATGGAAGCCGGACTAGCTGTTTTTCTGATAATATTGGTTTTAGGGTTTATTTTTCTTGCGGGAATAAGCGCTTATTCTCAAGAAACAGAAAAAAAATCAGGCCCGCCAGTCTCCGAATACGGTAACGTGCTTGCGCCTAATGTGAATAACACAAAAGAGGTTTACGACGATAATTGCGGAAGTGTTTTTGTGAACGTGGATAATTTGTTAGGCAAAGATCTCAACCAAGCGTTGCATCAGGCAATTGACAGAAAAAATAAATGGCAAGCGGCAAATCTCCAGAAAATTGTAGTTGCGTCATTTCCTCTAACGGTTTTGGACGCGGATAATCAGATTAGATTATTCGGGCTCCTAATTCTTTATAAGAAGTAGGAGTTTTTTTATTCAAATTCTCCGTTTAATTCTTCTAAAAGTTTTTTGGCTTTTGGATTGATTTTTCTGGGGGTTTTAATCTGCCACTCTATTAATAAGTCTCCCCTGCCGAAACCGCCAAATTTATTCATGCCGTGTCCGGGAATTTTTAAGGTTTCGCGCAAATTAAAACCCGGAGGAATCTCTATATAAAGCTTTTGTCCGGAAATTTCCGAAATCTCAATCTTATTTCCCAAAACAGCGTCTACAAAACCAATTTCTTTTTTAATGACAAGGTCGTTATTTCTTCTTTCAAAAATTTTATGAGGTTTTATTTTGATGCGAACGTACAAATCTCCTTTATCCGCGCCCCGTTCGCCAACTTCTCCTTCTTTGGAAATTTTTAACAGCTGGGAATCGCTAACGCCAGGCGCTATGTCTATTGTTAGGTTTTTTTCTCCTGTCAGCCGGCCCGATCCTCTGCAGGCAGAACAATGTTTATTGGGTATTTGGCCGGCGCCGCCGCACTTGGCGCAAGCCCGAATTTGAGAAAAGTTGCCAAAAAATGTTGAACGGGACTCTCTAATTTCTCCCCGGCCATCGCAGGCGGAACAAGTTGTTAAGCCCTCTTTTTCAAAATAACCGATTCCAGAACATTTGCCGCAGCTGACAAATGTTTTTATCGAGATGGTTTTCGCGGCGCCGCTGAACGCTTCTTCCAAGGAAATTTCTTGAACAACTTCCAGATCGGCTCCCCGGCGGTAAGTTTTACGTTTCTTAACGCCTAAGCCTTCAAAAAACGCGTCAAAAATATCGCTAATATTGCCAACGTCTTCCAAATTTGACGGATCAAAGCCAAACTCAAATCCGCCAAATGGCGAACCGCCAGATTGGTCATCACCGCCAGAGGAAAAAACCCGACCAAAACGATCGTATTGCGAACGTTTTTCTTGGTTAGAAAGTATCTGGTAAGCTTCGTTAATTTCTTTAAACTTATTCGCGTCGCCGCCGGTTTTATCCGGGTGATACTGGTGAGCTAATTTTCTATAAGCTTTTTTAATTTCCTCATCAGAGGCGCTTTTCTCCACTCCTAAAATGCGATAATAGTCCTTCATTTAATTACTCTAACACTATAACATTTTTCGGCTGATTTTGTAAAATAATTTTGCAAAAACCAGCGGCTAGAAGAATTTTATAAATTCCGAAAGCCAAGCCGATAGAAATCCAATTAACAAAAATTAAGGCAAACCTAATTAATAAAAATAAAAAAACGCCGGCGGCAAAGAGCACGAGATTTTGCTGGAGGGCGGGTAAATTTAAAAGTCGGTCGATGGTCGCTTTATAAATTATATCAATAACCCGATCGCTGCTTTTAACGGAAAGATTGGTAAAATTTCCGACAATCTCGCTTAAACGAATGGAAGATTCTTGGATGAACTGATTTTTTAATTCCTGCGGGGCGGAAGCTAACTCTTTTGGAAGCAGTTTAGCGGCAATTTGATTTAGCGAGTTTTGCAGCGAGAAATTTGGAATGTACGGCCTGACAAAAGTTTCAGACGGCTTGGCAATTATTTCTAAATTCTGTTTTGCCGCTGTCGGATCCTTTAAATTAATCATGGAAATATAAAGCAAAATCGCGAAAATCGCCAAAGCCGATGAGGCCGGCCCCAAAACAGATTCAGCGGTTTTTATAAATCTTAAGTTTAGATTATTTTTAAGGTCTTGCTGTCCGCGGCTATACCCGAACATTAAAAGCGCCGCGGATACGAAAAAAGAAATAAGGAGAGCCAAAGAAAAATGTTCGTAAAAAATTATCAGCATTGCGGCCATGTCAACAGCCATGACGCTAAACCCAAAAATAGGGCGTTTGACCAATAACGCGACAATAACTGCGATGGCTAAAAAAAGAATGGCGCTGAAACCGGCCAAAATCCAAAAGATCAAGCCGTTATTTTGAATAAAGGCCTTAAACGCAAAACCAAAGAGGAGCGCCGACAGCGCGGAGGCGCCAAAAAGAGCGATAAGCTTATTCCTTTTTTCCATACATTGACGATCCAATTTTTTGAACTTCTTTTGAAAGTTCTTCAACGGCGGTTTTAATCGCGTTCACATCCTGCCCGTCTTTCACCGCTTTAATGGCGTCAATTTTTTTACTAATAGATTCTTTAATTTCGGCGCTGACTTTTTCTCCAGCGTCTTTCAAGGATTTTTCGGCTAAGTAAACAAGCTGTTCGGCTTGATTTTTGGCTTCAACCAAATCTTTCTTTTTTTTGTCTTCTTCCGCGTGTTGAGCGGCTTCATTTTTTAGTTTTTCAATCTCTTCTTTTGATAAAGCGGTGCTGGCTTCAATTCTCACGGATTGGGATTTATTCGTGGCTTTATCTTTCGCGGAGACGCTGACAATGCCGTTGGCGTCAATATCAAACGTAACTTCAATTTGAGGGACTCCGCGCGGAGCGGGCGGGATGCCGTCAAGGATGAATCTGGCTAAAGTTTTATTGTCCGCCGCCATTGGCCTTTCACCTTGCAGAACATGAATTTCTACCGAAGTTTGGCTGTCTCCCGCGGTAGAAAAGACTTGCGATTTAGCCGTTGGCACAGTGGTGTTTTTTTCAATTACTTTAGTCATTACGCCGCCCATCGTTTCAATGCCTAAAGAAAGCGGAGTGACGTCCAGCAATAAAACGTCTTTAACCTCTCCCTGTAAAATTCCGGCCTGAACCGCGGCGCCAAGAGCCACAACTTCATCGGGATTAAGATTTTTATGCGGTTCTTTGCCGAAATATTTTTTAACCGCTTCCTGCATTGCCGGCATTCTGGTTTGGCCGCCGACTAAAACTATTTCATTTATCTCTTTAACGCCAAATCCGGCCTCCTTGATGGTTTTATCAAGAATTTCCACGGAACGGTCTATGAGATTATTCACTAATTCTTCCAGTTTCGCCCGAGTAAGCTTCATTAAAAAATGGCGCGGGCCGGACGCGTCCGAAGTTATATACGGAAGGTTGATTTCACTTTCAAATGAAGTGGATAATTCGTGTTTGGCCCTTTCGGCCGCTTCTTTCAGCCGCTGGAGCGCCAAAGCGTCTTTTGAAAGGTCAACCCCTTCCTGTTTTTTATATTCATTAACTAAATACTCTATAATTTTTTTATCAAAATCATCGCCGCCCAGATGAGTGTCGCCGCCGGTAGATTTTACTTCCACAGTATCATCGCCGACTTCTAATACCGAAACATCAAAAGTGCCGCCGCCAAAATCATAGACAACGATTCTTTCATTCTTTTTTTTATTTAGGCCGTAGGCCAAAGCCGCGGCGGTCGGTTCATTGAGAATGCGCTGGACTTTCAAGCCGGCAATTTCTCCGGCATTTTTAGTGGCTTGCCGCTGGCTGTCGTCAAAATAAGCCGG
>CAYIBZ010000001.1:21215-27048 GCA_964361795.1 uncultured Candidatus Saccharibacteria bacterium | reverse complement strand
CAATTTCTCCGGCATTTTTAGTGGCTTGCCGCTGGCTGTCGTCAAAATAAGCCGGTACGGTTATGACTGCTTCCTCAACTTTCTCGCCGAGCTTAGCTTCGGCGTCAGCTTTTAATTTAGCCAAAACCATGGCGGAGATTTCTTCCGGTTTAAGCCACTGATCCGCCATTTTCACTTCAACGCCTCCGCTATTTGATTCCCGAATCTCATAAGGAAGCCATTTTTTGTCGTGTTGAACTTCAGTGTCGCTGTATTTGCGGCCAATCAGCCGTTTTACCGAAAAAATCGTATTTTTAGGATTAGTAATCGCCTGCCTTTTTGCTAAAAGCCCGACTACTCTTTCTCCGGATTTGGTTATCGCGACAATTGAAGGAGTGACGCGCATTCCTTCGGCATTCTCTAAAATACGGGGCGCGCCGGCCTCGGTAACCGCTATCTCTGAATAAGTTGTGCCTAAATCAATTCCAATAATTTTTGACATGGGTTTTATTTTGATAACTTTACGCGAGCTGGCCGGATTATCCGGCCGTTTAACAAATAGCCGCGCGCTACTTCTTCCGCGATAGCGCCCGCGGGATTTTTTGATTCAATTTCTCCAACCGATTCGTGCAAATTAGTATCAAAGGCCTGACCTATTGATATAATCAGTCTTTCCAAACCGTGTTTCTTTAAAGCGTCTTCCAACTGCGTTCGGATCATATATATACCTTTTTCTACCGGCCCTTGTTTCTCTAATGCCGCGATCGCTAAATCAAAACTATCCAGCACGTTAATAATGTCTCGGACTATGCTTGAGTTGGAAAATTTTACCACTTCCTCAAATCGCTTCACTTCATCCTTTTGATAATTAATAAGGTCGGCTTTAGCTCTTTTCCAGCCGTTAAGATACTCTTCGCAATTGGGTTGTGAATTTGACTCTGACATCTGGAAAATTATAAAACTCCAAAATTAAATTGTCAATAATTGAGAGTTAAGGTTTCGCGCATTTTAATCTTGCCCCGCCATAGCTACTAGTTTGATCTAAGCCGATCGCAAACATGCCAGTTGGACAAGTCAAACTCCACGGTGAAGCCGCTCCCCAAGCGCCGAAATTAGACGTCCCGTTAGTGCCGGTATTGCTAGTAGATTGCGTTCCCCAGGTATTGTTATTAGCTGTCAGATCGCCATTGCTTGTGACATTGCCGCCGGTAATATTTCCGCCGGTAGTTAAATTTCCACCAGTGATAGTGCCGGTGACAGTTAAATTTCCGCCGCTCGTGGAAATGCCGGCAGCATTACCCAACGACGTCGCGCCGGTCCATTGCGCGAGAAAACCGGCTGTTCCTGAACCAGTCAACCCTCCAGTGACTGTTGGCGTCGCGCAGGTTAGAGACGATCCGACTTGTTTTACAAACTGTCCGGCCGGACAAGCTATTGGAAAAGCAGTGAGCCGCGCCCAAGGAACACTGCCATTTGTCAGCGTTCCAGTCCAACGGACATTGCCAACGACGTCCAATTTATCCGCCGGGCTTGGCGTTCCCACTCCGGCATTGCCGGATAGCGCGGAAAGCGTCCCAGTGCCGCCCGGAGGATTTTGAGCCGGGTTGGTCCAGCCGAACACTAAACTTGCAATCAGCCATCCAGCAAAAGTTAATGCCGCTAAGTTAGTCCAAAACAAAGGTTTTTTTAATAAAGCCGACATATTATAATTATATTGTAGCACAATGTGGATTACAAAGGGTAAAACTGTTTGGATTGATATCCTTAATCCAAATAAAGCGGATATTGATTTTTTAAAAAAACAGCATAAATTTCATCCAATTATTTTAGATGAGCTTTTGCATCTTTCCAGCCGATCCGGAGTGGAATTTTATTCCACTTATTTTTTTCTCACCTGCCATCTTCCCATATATGACCCGGAACTGAAAACTTCCCGTCGCGGCGAAATAGATTTTTTAATCACTAAAGATAAAGTAATAACAGTGCATTATGAAAATTTGGCGCCAATAGAAAGTTTCATGCGCTCTTTGAATAATAATCCGCATATTAAAACGCGCAATTTAGAAAGCGCGGTTAAACTTACTTACTACCTGCTTCAGGAAATTATCAATTACTCAATGAGACAATTGCGGCATATTAAAGAAGATATCCAATATGTTTCCAAAGAGATATTTAAAAAGCGGGAGGAAGTCCTCTTGGAGAAGATTTCTTACGTGAAACGTGATATTTTAGATTATAGCGTGATTAGCGCTCCGCAAGAGATTCTGCTGAATTCTTTGATGGAGGTAGGCGTCAAATTTTGGGGACCGGATGTCAGGATTTATCTTTCTGATTTAATTGGCGACCATTCAAAGGTTACGCAACATTTGGAAAATTACCGCCAGGTAATAGAGTCGCTGGAAGGAACTAATGGCCAGCTCTTGAACGCGAAAACTAACAGGGTTATGCAAAAATTCACCATTTTTGCTTTTCTCACTTTTCCAATTTTCTTATTTTTTTCTCTGATATCGGTGGATTTTATAGGAAAATTTGTCATTGCTTCTCCTGTCCGATTTTGGCTGATTCTTCTAGTGGTTGTAAGCTTAGTGATTTCCTTAGTCGCATTGTTTAGAAAAAGAAAATGGCTGTAACCGCGTAGCGATAATTAGTAATTATGTATATATATAACACTCTCTCTGGACAAAAGGAGGATTTAGATAACGTCTTGGGCGGCAAAAAAGATATTCGCCTGTTTGTTTGCGGACCGACAGTTTACAACTATATCCACATTGGCAATGCCCGGACTTACATTGCTTTTGATAATATTGTCCGATATCTGCGATTAACCGGTTTTAAAGTTTTTTATCTTCAAAACATAACCGATATTGACGATAAGATTATTCGCCGCGCTAATGAAGAAAAATTGATTCCAAAAGAAATCGCCAAAAAATACGAAAAATCTTACCACGAAGATGAAAAATCTTTAGGCATAGACACAATCACTAAATACGCGCCAGCGACTAGATACATAAAACAAATAGTAAAGCAGGTTCAAATACTGATTAACAAGAGCCATGCTTATAAAATTGAAGACGGCTATTATTTTGATTTAACAACTTTTCCGGATTACGGAAAACTTGCCAAACGCACCGTTTTGCAAGCCGAAGATTCCACTTCCAGAATTGATGAAAACCCAAATAAAAGAAATAAGGGCGATTTTGTCTTGTGGAAATTTTCCAAGCCGGGAGAGCCATTTTGGAAAACTTCTTTAGGCGCCGGGCGGCCGGGCTGGCACATTGAAGACACAGCGATAACGGAATACCATTTTGGGCCGCAGTATGATTTGCATGGCGGAGCAATTGATCTTAAATTTCCTCATCATGAAGCGGAAATTGCCCAGCAAGAAGCGGCCTCCGGCAAAAAACCGATGGTAAAAATCTGGATGCACCCCGGATTCCTAAATGTTGGCGGAGAGAAAATGTCTAAAAGCTTTAAGGGATTTATAACGGTTAGGGAATTTTTAAAACAATATCCGGCGATCATTCTGCGGCAAATTATCGCAAGCCACCATTACCGGTCGTCAGTGGAATATTCAGAAGCGTTAGTTGAGCAAGCAAAAAATTCTTTACTGAATACGCAGGAATTTTTGATAAAATTAGAAACAATAAGGAAGGGTGCCGGAGCGAAGGAGAATAAACTAATGGCGGAATGGGCATTGGCCAATGCCGACCAAAAATTTCACGCCGCCATGCAAGACGATTTTAACACGCCGGAGGCAATGGCGGCATTGTTTAATTTAATTAATGAGATCAATAAGAATATTTGGGAACTGAATAAAAAACAGGCCGTGGCAGTCTCAAAATTTTTAAGGCAAAAATTGAAAATCTTTAAAATTGACTTAAAATTGCCAAAAATCCCCTCAAAAATTAAGAAATTAGTTCAGCAAAGAGAGTTATTCAGAAGTAATAAACAGTTTATTCAAGCAGACCGCTTGAGAAAAGAAATGGAAGGGCTAGGATATGTTATAGAGGACTCGCCAATCGGTCCCGTAACATGCCAAAAAAATCTTTAAAACTTCCGCCGCATAATTTAGAAGCCGAAAATTCCGTTTTAGGAGCGCTCATGATGGACAACAACGCCATTATTAACGTCGCCGATATTTTATTGCCCTCCGATTTTTATAAACCGGGTCACGTAAAAATTTATGAAACAATTTTGGAGCTTTACCAAAAACATCAGCCAGTGGATATTTTAAGCGTCACCAGCCGCCTTAAAGAAAGGGAAGTTTTGCAAAATATTGGCGGATCAACTTATTTAAGCAAGCTGATTGAATCGGTGCCGTCCGCTTCCAACATCGTTTACTACGCCAATGTTGTTAAAGAAAAGAAAGTTCTTAGAGACTTAATAACGGCTTCCGCGGACATATCGGAAAGAGCTTTCAGCGTCGCTGGAAATTTGGAGGAGACGCTGGACCACATTGAAAAAACCGTCTTCGCGATTTCTCAAAGATCAGTTCCCCAAAAATTCATAAAAATCAAAGAAGAACTGGGCAAGGCCTATGATCGGATTGAAAAATTGCATAGAGGAGAAAAATCTCTTGGCGGCCTGGCCACTGGATTTGGCGAACTGGACAATATTATTTCCGGTTTGCGCGCTTCGGATCTAATAGTGATCGGAGCCAGGCCGTCTTTAGGGAAAACCTCGCTCGCGTTAGATATTGGAAGGTACGTGGCGGTAAAAAATCAACAGCCAGTGGGAATATTTTCCCTGGAAATGTCTAAAGAACAAGTCATTGACCGTTTGGTGGCGGCTGAATCCGAGGTGCCATTATGGAAAATTAGAACGGGCCGGCTAAACGATGATTCAGATTTTGAACTAATCCAGGCCGGCTTAGATACCCTCTCAAGAGCCCCAATTTTTATTGATGATACTCCGTCTCCAAACATATTGCAGATGAGATCAATGGCGCGCCGCCTTCAAGCCGAGCATGGCCTTAGTCTGCTGATTGTGGATTATCTGCAGCTAATTCAGCCGCGCACCAGTTCCGATAACGTAGTCCAGCAAGTTACGGAAATTTCCCGCGGCCTTAAGGGACTGGCCCGTGAATTGAATATCCCAATTGTCGCCCTTTCCCAGCTTTCGCGATCCATTGAGCAAAGAGAGCATCGTTTGCCGCGGCTAGCGGATCTTAGAGAGTCCGGTTCTATTGAGCAAGATAGCGATATCGTTATGTTTATTTACCGAAAAGACCGGGACAAAACTAATGTGGCTCCGGAGGAAGAAAATATGGCGGAAATTATAGTGGCAAAACACCGCAACGGGCCGTTGGGGACAGCCAAGCTGAAATTTGACGCCGACAGGGTTAGTTTCCGAAATATTGATAAAACTTATTCAAATTCTAGTTCCAGCTATGCTGCCTGAACCAGTTAAAAAATTCGTTGATAGCTTCGCCGCCCTCCCCGGAATCGGGCCAAGACAAGCAACTCGTTTGGCTTTTTATTTGGTTAACCAGGGAAAATCCGCCGTAGCGGAATTAACTGACGCTGTCGCGGGCATTGGCGGCTTAAAAACCTGCTCATTATGCTTCAGCACCACGCAAAATCAGGATCTTTGCGCCATTTGTTCCAATACCCAAAGACAATCGGATATTGTCGCGGTGGTGGAGAAAGAAACAGACCTTGTTTCGTTAGAAAAAACAAAAAAATTCAATGGCAGATATTTGGTTCTCGGCGATTTACGCAAAGACGGGATGCTGAATCAGATGCAAAAAATGCGTCTTAAATCTTTAAAAAATGCCGCGGAGGTGATTTTGGCAATTAGCCCAACCACTTACGGAGATCTCAATGCTTCTTTAATAGCGCAAGAATTAAAAGGC
>CAYIBZ010000001.1:14719-21115 GCA_964361795.1 uncultured Candidatus Saccharibacteria bacterium | reverse complement strand
CCCAACCACTTACGGAGATCTCAATGCTTCTTTAATAGCGCAAGAATTAAAAGGCGCGAATATAAAAATTACCCGCCTTGGGCGGGGAATTCCAACGGGCGGGGAGATTGAATTCGCGGATGAGGACACTCTTGGCAGTGCCCTTGACAATCGTAAATAATTTTGGTATAATAGAAGCAGTACAACTAAAGGAGGCGACTGGATGCTGGACAAGGCGGTCATCGGAATCGCGATCGGTATGATCGCAACGGCGGCCGGAACGGCTTGGCTTATGGGCATGTGGCAGGTTTCTGTTTTGCTCGCGACTCCCCTGCTGTGCGCGGCCTGCGCGTTGATCTACTCCTATTGCGAAATCCGAAGGCGTTATCCCAACTACTAGAGGGGGCGCGCCTCAAAAGCCCGGCGTGAAAACGTCGGGCTTTTTACTTCAGCGGTCTTCTGGTCAGATTCCTTTTCGGAAACAGAATAGATTTGCTCCAGCGGTAAATCTTTCTTCACCCTCGCCCCGACGCTCTGAATTTAATAAAACTAATTATAATTCAGAGACCATGCCGTCGGGGCTCCGGGATGTTCCGAAGAAGCAATCTGGCCAGAAGACAAAAAAACTTTCTAGTTTCAAAGAAAAAAGAGCTTATTTCACCGCGGTAATCTCCACTTCCGTGAAATGCTGTCGATGTCCCTTCTTTTTGCGATAGCGGGTTTTAGAGTGGTATTTAAATACAATCACTTTTTTATTCCTTCCCTGCTTTAATACTTTTGCTTCTACTTTCGCGCCCTCAACATAAGGAGCGCCAATTTTAACATTATCTTCTTCGGCAACCAATAAAACTTTATCAAAAAATAAGGCATCCCCGGATCTAGCATCCAATTTTTCTATTTTTACTTTTTGACCGGCAGAGACCGTATATTGTTTCCCACCAGTTTCTATTACCGCGAAATTATTCATATTGGCATTGAGAACTCAATTAACAGATATGATAACGGAAACTATGATTAAAATCAATAGAGAGGCGAAGACGTTAGCAGAAAGTAAAACATAAGTTAAGAAGCGATTCCTGGAATGAAAAACTGCCGCCAATCCCCCATTGACAAGATTGATCACGGAACCAACCGTTAAAATTCCTAACGCATCATACTTTGTTCCCAAAAAATTAATCCCTTGAAATTGGTCAAAACGAATCACAAGAATGTTGCTTGCGCCGCTTAAATACACAAAAAAAAGAACCCAGCCAATCGCTAAAAGAGCCATATTTACTAAAATAATTACTTTTATCATGAGATGAATTATATTCTACAGCGGATATAATAACATAATCTTCTCAAATTCCAAGCGATTGCCGTCCGGCAAGTTTTCTCCGGGCGGTATCTCAACCTTAAATGGATTAACGTGGCTTCCGAATTTATGCATTTCATAATGAAGATGCGGTCCAGTGGATTGGCCAGTTGAGCCGACATAGCCGACCACCTGGCCTTGTTTAACTTTAGCGCCTTTAATTATTCCTTTGGCTAACCGGGAAAAATGGCCATAAATAGTTTTGTAGGTGTCATTGTGGCGAACTGTCGTGGAAATTCCGTAATAGCCGTTCCAACCGGCCTGAATGACAGTCCCATCTCCAACGGACACGGCTGGAGTGCCGTAATCGGCCGCGTAATCAATTCCCCGGTGAGGAGAAATTTTTTTGGTGATGGGATTCACCCGGCTGTAGCTAAAACCGGAGCTGATGTATTTATATTGAAGCGGCGATTTTAAAAATATTTTCTGCAGGGACTTGCCATTTTGATCATAATATTTTCCATGAAAATTATAACCCTTAAATTCTTCGCCGTCATTGATAAATTTAGCGGCTAAAACTCTTCCCGGCATCACATATTGGCCGTCGCGATGCCGCTCTTCGTAAATTACTTTGAAACTATCGCCGGCCCGAATATCAGCCGCGAAATCTATCTGCCACGCGAAAGTTTCTGCCAATGACAGCGCCAAACGGATATCATTTCCAGAATCTTGAATTGTTTTAAATAATGATTCGCTAATAATTCCGTTTGCTTCCTTTTGTTTTACTTCATAAGGTATAGCCTTCACTTCGGCTTGCCATTCCCCGCCATTTTTATTAACTATCAGCTCTTCTTCGGTATCAATTTCATAAATCAATTTTTCTAAATCCCCCGTAAGATTATTAAAAACTAAAACTAAATCGCGGTTGCTGACTATTTTAGCCAAATCATATTTTCCTTTGGCGCTGTTTAGAATCGCCGCGGCCGTATCAGTCGCCACTCCCATCTCGCGGACAAATTGCGTGAAAGTAGCGCCGGATGGAATCGGTTTCTCAATAACAGCCATAAGATCGGGTCGTTGCTTTTTTTCTTTGCTGGGCAAAGAAATACTAATCATAATAATTCCTAAAAGTCCAAGAATGAAAGTTATAATAGGAATTTTAAGGCGCATGGAAAATAGATTTGACTTTTTTATTGTAATATGCTATATTCTGAATCAGAATGGCCCGTAGCTCAAGGGTAGAGCACGCGCTTTATAAGCGCAAGAAGTGGGTTCGAGTCCCACCGGGCCTATTCCTCCGCAAATAATGAGGAGGATTTTTTTATTCTCCGTCGCCGAATACTCCTGGCTCCCCGCCCCGCCATAGGCGGGGCGGGGAGCTTCATTTCACTAAAGCTTTGAGCGCCAAAAACAAAGGAATTTCTTGGCGGGCGCGGTTTTCGGCGCGGGCGCGAGGGCCGGGTTCGCTGGCTCGGTGCGAAATCCATTCTTCTAATCCGCTAACTAAAAAACCGGCATTATCTAACGCCTTAAAATAATTCTGTAAAGGCCGGTGAAATGACCAAGTAATTTCACTGAACGATTTTCTTGCTGAAGGATGCATTTGAATCGGGATTTTTATTTCCGACAAATAGCTGTCCACTCGGCGGTATTGAAGCTTTCTTTTTTCGTCCCAGCCCCAGCCGCTCTGCCGCGGAATGCGAAAAGCCGGATGATTAATTACAAGAACAAATTTTCCGCCATCTTTCAAAACTCGGCGCGCTTCTTTAAAGACGCCGTTTATCGGATCTATATTTTGAATAGCCAAAACTAAAATAACCGCGTCAAAAGATTTAGGTTTCAGAAAACTAAGTTTAGCGGCGGATCCTACTTCAAAACGAATTTTTTTATCCGAACGCTTTCGGGCGATTTGAATCAATTCCGGAGCGACGTCTACCCCGGTGACGCTAGCGCCTCGCTGAAAAAGTTCCCGGCTGAAAAATCCTTGTCCGCACGCTAGGTCCAAAACCGATTCTCTTTTTTGAAGATTAAGTAGTTTTAAAATCCCGGGCAGGATAACTTCTTTTTGATAGGTATCCTGTTTACCCTCCAATAAAGTATCGTACCAGCTCGCAACTTTCCCCCATCCAGTGTTGATAGAATTTTTATTATGTTCTTTATATTTCATCTGAAAGTTTTCTTCCCTAAGCTTCTAACGGAGTTGACACGTATTACCTCAGATGATAACTTATTTGGAGTACTTTTTCAAAGGAGCCAGAGAGTGCACGATTGCTGAAAATCTAAAAATGAAAAGGACAGTTGCGTCCTTTGCGGCATGGAAACCGAGTATGATCGCACTACCCCGGTTGATCAGAGAAAATATTACGTAAATGGCGTCGGCCAGCTTTGCCAAGAATGCTACGAAAAAACTTGCGGCAATACGCTGGCTGACTCTTAATGGCAGATTTTCTGGAATGGACCCTGATTCCTTGGATAGTGATAGTTTTCTATTTCAGTTCGTTAATAATTATTTTTACTAAATTAGGAACGAAAAGAAAATGGAATTTGGCAATCTTTGGCGGAGCGGCCCTGCTGTCGTTATTGCAGTTCTATGTTGGATACGCCAGATCGTCATCCATTGATTACTTAATGAGTTTAATTTGGCTAGGCACTGCTTTGGCTTTTGTATTTAGAGGCCAATTCGTGCGTAGATATTTCCGCCTCCAATGATTATTGGAGGTTTTTTATTCTCATTTCACAATAATTTCCCCGGCCGCGCTGGGATGAAAGTGATTGTGATACCCTATTATTCCTGCTCTATCAGCGGTAAATTGATAACTTTCGCCGGGTTCCAATGAACCAGAGGCCAATTCAGGATAGCTGGTATGGATTGGATGAGGGCCGGAATGAATACGAATCGGCGCGATGTGATTGTTGAAAAATTCAACCGTATCCCCTGCTTTCATTTGAACGATGGCAGGATTGAAAGCATTATTTTGATAAAGAATTGTCACAATAGCTCCTGATTTGACAATTGGCTCTGGCGCTTTCGTCTTTCCGGCCGTCAATAAAACCGCGAGAGCCGCGACAGCTAACACAAGAGCGGCAATAATTATTTTTTTCATCAACCTGATTATAACATTTCAGAATTTGTAAATTCGGAAAACTTCGTCGCCGCGTTTATTGTAGAGGGCTGCGGGGAAAATATTATTTTTTAAAAGTTCTTGTTCAAACAGAGCGCCGGCGTTCGTTAATTTATCGGCTCTCTTTAACGGCAGTTTTTCGGTTGGCTTGATAAAGTAGTAGGTTTTAATTCCGGCTTTTTCAAAAAAATCGGATCCGTTTTGATTCAGCATACTAAGATATTCTTCCGTTTTTAGAATCGGCCAGGCGTGATAAATTTGCAATCGTTCCAGATTCCATAATTGCGCGGACTCGTGAAAATTATAGTCGTAAATTATCAAAGCCGGATAGATCTCCAAATCCCCGGCTTTTCCTTGAGCTATAGCTTTGTTTTGTATTGCCTCTAAAAATTTGTAGCGTAAATTTAAAGCCATAAGCGGCATCTTGCCCTCCAGTTCTTTTCTTAAAAACTTATCCAATTCTCTATATCCCCAATCATATTGGTCATAACGAATTTTAGAAAAGGCCCAAAACTGCGGCCCAAAAGGATAAGCCAATATCTGACTATTAAAGGAGTACAGTACTTCAAATATCAAAAATGCCGATAATAAAATTGAAATAAATTTTATTTTGTCATTAAAAAACCAGGCTGTTTCCATGGCTATAAACGGCGTCAGCATAGTTAAAAAACGATTAGTGGGGCCCACAAAAAACATTAGAATTATTAGCCAAAACAAAGATAAATCTAAAAATCTCTTATCGCGCGACATCAAAGAAAAGATGGATATAAAAAATAAAGATATAAAAACCGGAGAATTGGTTTTATAGAGATTGGGAATAAAGTTTCTTAAGCGATTCATTAAAGATCCTATCTCTTCTTTGCCGGGAGCCGCTTTCCAAACTTCCGGCTGTTGTCCAAATATGTAAGAGATTTGAAAATCAAAATGGCCAAAATTGCGATACAGCTGGATATTGTAAATTAGAATTGGACTGGAAATCGCCAAAGTCATCAAGATCGCCAGCCACAATTTCTTGTTTTTGAAATAGTCGCGTTGAAAAAATAAAAGATAGCTTATAAAAATAGGAACTAAGATAAATGTCGTGTATTTAGTTAAAAAACTAAGGCCTAGCGCCAACCCCAGCCATAAAAGATATTTATCTTGGCGCAAAGATTTTAAAAAAAGCAATGAACCCAATAATAAGAAAAAAATAACGTAGGATTCTTGGATGGCTAAACGGGAAATATAGACATGATTTACCGTTACCGCCGTAAAAGATGATGCTAACAGGGCTATTTTTTTTGACGGGTTTAATTGCTGAATTATCAAATAAACCAGATAAACCGATAAAACTCCAAAAATGGCCGACGGCAGGCGGAAAGCAAAATAGTTTTCGCCAAAAATTTTCATAAAAACGTTTTGGACCAAAAAAACCAGCGGCGGGTGGTCGTGAAATGATAATTTGGCCCACCAAGGCACGTTGGGATCGGTCCATTCCAATGGCGTTGTTTGCTGTTTGGCTAAGTCAAAATCAAGCAGGCCAATAGCCCGGAAAGAATATAAAACTTCATCACTGCCGGTTAAATCTCCGACGGAAAGATTCCAAAGACGCAAAATAGCCGCCGCCGCTAATATTAAAATAAGCCAATGTTTTGTTTTCACAAAAACGCTTTTTTACCGAGACTCTCGTTGAAGGCCACACGCTATGACGCCCGCGGCAATTAAAGCAACCACGCTAGCCCACATCGGCAATACCAATCCTCCGATTTCCGCTTCCCATCCGTAAACCAATCTTGCCAGATGCAATAAACCGATAATTGCGAATAAAACTGCCGCGACTTTTGTGAATATTTTCATATCTTTATCTTAACAGAAATGGAGCCAACTTTTCCAGCGCTATTTTTCTATGGCCTATAACCGCTTCGTTTTCCATGGATAATTCTCCTAAAACCTTTCCTACGGAAGGAACATAAAATAATGAACGAAACGGATAGCCGGGAATAACTTTTTTAATCGGTTTAT
>CAYIBZ010000001.1:1247-14619 GCA_964361795.1 uncultured Candidatus Saccharibacteria bacterium | reverse complement strand
ACATAAAATAATGAACGAAACGGATAGCCGGGAATAACTTTTTTAATCGGTTTATTTATTATAAAACCGCGCAAAATACCCTCGGAGGTCGCAATCTTTATTTTCGGATCGGGGAATTTTAAAGCCATAACGACCCGAAACTGCGCCCCTCTCCGTTCCATGGGAATATTCTCAAGTTTTTTAATCGCGGTTTCAATTAATTCTTCATCAGAAGATTCTCTACCCAGCCAACGCCGGGAATATATTCCCGGTTCGCCGTTTAAATAATCAATTTCTAGCCCGGAGTCCTCCGCCAAAATCGGCAAATTTTTAACCAACTGGGAATAAAAATTCGCTTTTTTAATGGCGTTTTCTTCAAAAGTTTTTCCATCTTCTTCCGGTTCGGCGCCGATATTCAAGTCCATTAAAGTCAAAAGTTTTAAAGGATAATCTTGAAGAATAGCTTGATACTCCAGAATTTTTCCCGGATTATGAGTAGCAATAACGATTTGTTTCATATAAGATTTGAAATATATATTATGAAATGGAAGTTGACGGGAAGTCAAATTATTTGGCTAATGATTGCCGCTTACATAGCGGTTTTCGGATTGATTGCGTCCCTTCGCCATTATAATTTCCAGACTCAAACTTGGGACCTTACCGCCTTCGTTCAAACTTTTTGGAACGCGGCTCACGGGCGCGGTTTAGTAAATAATGTGGAGCAAGTCCATAATCATTTGGGATTGCATATGAGCCCATGGCTGTTTTTATTAGCGCCGGGCTATGCCCTGTTCCAAACTCCATATTATTTGTTAATTATACAAACAATCGCGATTGCTTTGGGGGCTTTGCCTCTATATTTTTTAGCTAAACGGGTTCTTAATAATCAACTGCTGTCGCGCGTGATAGCGGCGGCTTATTTATTGTATCCGGGATTGCAATGGGCGAATTTATACGATTTCCATGAAATTACTTTTTTTGTCCCGCTTTTGCTGGCGGCCATTTATTTTTCCGAGGCGCGCAAATGGGGATGGGCGGCCTTGTTTTTTACTCTTGCCGCCAGCGTAAAAGAAGATGCCATACTAGTTGTATTTTTTGCCGGCATTTATTTGCTGTTAAAAAAATCCGCGCTGGCGGACAGCAGAAAGACTGGCATCGTGATTGCCGTTGCCGCGCTGGTTTATTTTATTTTAGCGGTGAAAGTTTTTATGCCCGCGTTTGGCGGAGGCGTTCTTAGGTTTGACCGATACGCGAACTTGGGGCAAAGCCCTTTGGATATCGTGAAAAATGCCGCCGCCAATCCACTGCTAATTGCCGGAACAGCTTTGGCGGCTCAAAAACTAATCTATCTTTTCTGGCTGTTTCTGCCCGTGGCTTTTTTGCCGCTGTTTTCTTGGCGAAGCTTAATTCTTTTAGCGCCAGGATTAGCGGAAAATCTTTTAACTAATTATAAATTCCAATTTAGCGGCTTATACCACTATGACGCTATTTTGATCCCGGGAATCTTTGTAGGAGTTGTTTACGGAGCGGAATTTCTGCTGAGAAATTGGCCTAAAAAAGAAAAAATAATTTTCTGGCTATTGGCCGCGTCAATGTCGGCGGGATTTTTAATCCGTTCCCCTTTAGGCCCAGCCGCTTTTCCAAAAGAATATTTCCAATTCAATCAAACTTGGGAAGATTATCGTAAATTAGCGGCCTTGGTTCCAGATGGGTTAACAGTAGCCGCTGTTACGAATTTGGTGCCACATTTATCGCATCGGGAGCACATTTACCAGCTAGGCAATGAAAGATTTTTAGTGGATATTGTTTTAATTGACACTAACGATTTGTTCGGTTTTGGGACTGCGGAGAATCTTGACAGCTACATAGCAAAATATATGAAAACCGGCATGTATAATATGGAGGTTTTTAATAATCGGTACGTTATTTTACTGCATAAAAAATTTAGCTTAACTGCGAAATCTTAGCAGTAACACTTTCCAAAAACTTTCTAAAATAATCCCTAAATTGAATTTAGAATTCCCAATTTTTCTTTCCGTAAAAGAAATAGGAATTTCACAAATTTTGTATCCTTTTTTATGGGCTTTATAGGTAGTTTCAATCTGAAAATTGTAGCCAGTAGAACTCAATAAACTAAAGTCAATATTTTCCAAAACTTTTCTCCGAAAACATTTGAAACCGCCGGTTAGATCCCGATAAGGAAGCCCTAAGATAGTTCTGGCGTACAAATTGCCAAACCGGCTGATAAATTTCCGCAAAAAAGCCCAATTTTCCACTTTTCCGCCACGTATATATCGAGAACCCAGCACTAAATCGCAGTTTTTTATCTTCTCCAGCATTAAGGGAATAGCCGCCGGATCGTGAGAAAGATCGGCGTCCATTTGAATGATAAAATCCGGATTATCGCGTTCAAGAACATTTCTAAATGCTTCAACATAGGCCCGGCCCAACCCCTCCTTTTTTTGCCTATGCAAAACCGTAATCGGATATTGTTTTCCTAATTCCTCGGCCAGTTTGCCGGTTCCGTCCGGAGAATTATCATCAACCACCATGATTCGCGAATCAGGGATTTTCAAATCAAAGATTTTTTGGGCCAATAACTCTAAATTGTTCCTTTCGTTGTAGGTCGGTATAATTACGGTAATTTTTGGCATACTTTTGAAAACATCAAAAGTATTTTAACACATTTAAAGGGGGGAACTTAACTTTTGATATTTGCGGTGCAGTAAAGCCACCCAAATAATTAAACCGATAATCACTAAGAGTAAAAATTCCGGGCTAAATAACAGCGGGCCAAGCGCGTTAAAAATGGACGCGCCAAAAAATGGACTAGCTTGGCCGCTTGGCAATAAAGTAAAAGCTATTTCCGCGCTGACTTCGGTCTGATTATTAGTTTTGGAAACCGCGCGGAAATAATAAATTGCGCCAGTTTTTAGGCCTTTAATATTAACCCGGTGCCGAGTAGAAGAATCTTGCGATTCGCGGGTTGCGTTAGCGTAGGTAAAATTGCCGGCGCGGCCTGCTTGAGAAACTGTATCGTAAATTACTCGGGACCGGCTGGCCAGGTTAGTTTTCCAAGAAATAATCACCTCGCCATTTTCGGCGGCAATTTCTAGATTGGCAATCGCCAGCGCCGGATCTTTTTCCGCGGCAGCGGCGACAATCGGAGTCGTTGGAGTCGTTGGAGTTATCGGGGTTGGGACATTAAGGTTTTCCGTAAATATATAGAAACCCATCGCGGCTTGTTCCTTGCCGTCAGAAACGGAAACTAAAGCATAACTATAATTTGCCTGCAAAGCGGATGGGGTCCACTGGATCAAGCCAGAAACTGGATTAACCGACATCCCAATTGGTCCGGAAATTAAACCAAAGGTTATTGGATCATTGTCTGGATCAACGGCGCTAAGATCATAGCTATAAGGTTGGCCAACCTTGCCTTTAGCGGGCGGATTAAAATTTACAAAACTGGGCGCGCGATTAATCGCGTTAGAAATAACCGCAATAGTAACGCCATTATCTACGGTGTAATAACTATCAGCAACGCGAAAAGTAATTACGTGGCTTCCCAGTTGATTAGAGTTTGGAGTCCAGGAAAAAATCCGGCTGTATGGATTGAAATTCGCGCCTAACGGCAGGTTTAAAACACTGTAATTCAAATAATGGCCATCGGTATCGTTTGCCCAAACCGAAAATTGCAAAGTCTGGCCAACAACAACAGTTTTATCTCCAATGTGATCCCAAACTGGTTTAGAATTGGTGTTAACTGGCGGATTTTCTTTGCCGTCAACAATAATGGTCACAACTTGAGAAACACGATACTGTCCGTCGCTGACGGAAAACTCAATAAGGTGAGTTCCATCCTGGATATTATTTGGCGTCCAAGAAAAAATTTTTGTTCCTGTATTAAAACTGGCGCCGGATGGCAAAAAATGAGCGGAATAAGTCAGCGGGTCGTTTTCAGGATCAATCGCGTTGACCGTAAATTGCAGTAGTTGGCCAATTTTAACATTATAAGTTTCTTGAGAACCAGCCCAAACTGGAGCATCGTTTGCGTTAGTGTTGGTCGCGGACGAGGAACTTGGTCCGGGACGGTCGCATTTTTGAAATAGAATATAGCACCAAGGACGGTTGTGATGGCGCGCTTCGGCGACATTAACAAAGGTAAGGTTCATAAGTAAAAGGCCCGACAGAACCCCCGTGAGGATCAGTTTTTTCATAACGACGACACTGTAGCGCACTTTTGTCAAAAAGTCAACCCCGTTAGAAGCCTAAGGAAGAAAAATTTTTTTAAAATTTTTTCTTCTGCGGCTCAAAGTCTGATTCTTGAAAATAACTTTCTTTTACTTGATAAAACTGGGTTGATGCAACTTATCAGCTTCTAACGGGGTCAAATAAAAAACCTCACTTTGGTTTCGTGAGGTAGTCCAGCGCTAAAACTTCCAGTGGGATTCCAAGATGATTCGCAGTATGGAATTCCCAAGTGGCTCCGTTAGAAGTCGCCCAGTTTGGCATAAAATATAAATGCTTTACCAGTCCAGAAACGAAAATTGGAAAATAAAACTCTTCAAGCAGCTGTTTGCCGGGATCTTTGTGTCCGGAAGATCTATACAGTCGATGCAAAGCGTTTTCAAATGGCAGCTGGTCAAAAATTGTCTTCCCTTCCTTTTGAAGCCGGTCAATGACGCTTTGAAAAACTTTTAAGTTCTTCTTCAGCGAACCAAATCCCCCGCTGGTAATCGGCCCGCAAACCTGGCCGATTGGTTGGGGCATCCGTTTTAAAATCCGGAATGCTATTTTTACTAATTGTGAATAGGTTTTGGCTTTCTTAACATCTTCCTGATCTTTTTTCCGCCAATACTGATTTGCCGGCAAGCGCTCCTCCCTTAAAACTGATTGTTAGTATACCTATTTGGTATAATAAAGGAAAGGTCGATCAAAATTTTTATTTAACAAATATGGAAAATGAAGGAATGAGGTGTAATGACTGCAAGTGCGCCTGCTCTCATCACAAATATGTTCCCGGACTGGTGGTGTTATTAGGTTTGACCTTTTTATTGGGGGCGCTCGGCGTGCTTGCCGAAAGCACAGTCCAACTTACATGGCCGGTCTTAGTAATATTAGCGGGCTTGCTGAAGATGACTCAAAATAAATGTAAGTGCTGTTAAAAAAAATACCCCGATCTAACTCGGGGTGTTTTTTTGTTTTTGCCAAATTGTAGAATCGCCTGATTCCGGCTTAAACCCAACTGCTAAAGCAAAAGGGCGAAACTCTCTAAAAATAATTTCTTCTCCTATTATTGGCATGGGATCGGGACTGTCTGGGACACGAAATACGAATCGGCCGACGGTATCGTCATTTAAGTCTTGAGCGTCCTTTGCCGGTATAAAAATCAATTTAATGGAATCGGGCAGATATTGGATAATGGTTATCGGGAAAAACCAGATTTTTGAATTCTCGGAAAATGGTAGCCACGGCGAGAGTGTTTGAGCCATAAATTTTTCCTTACAAACCCAATTGCAATCTAGCCGCTTCGGACATCATAGAAGAATTCCATGGCGGGTCCCAAACCAAAGTTACTTTGACAGAAACAAGATCCGGCACTCCCATCAAAATGCGATTTTCTATTTCTTCCGGTAAAGAGCCGGCCACTGGGCAATTAGGAGCCGTAAGCGTCATTTGGACTTCCGTGTCTCCTAATTCATTAATATTAATTTGGTAAACCAAACCAAGGTCGTATACATTGACGGGGATTTCCGGATCGTAACAGGTTTTTAATATTCCGATTATTCTTTGCCTGGTTGCTTCGGCGTCCATCCATTTTCCATCCTCTCTTTTCTTAAAATATCAAACCATTCTTCTCTTTTTTCTCTGGCCGCCGCGCAATATTCCGGCCGGCAGCACTTGCTTGTGTCTCCAGTTTTACATTCATCGCATACCCAATCAGGCATAGAGCTGCCTCCTCATAAGAGCTGTGGTTACATTATCACTATTTATTGATAATATCAAGATCGTTGATTTATTTTTTAAACAATACGCGCAAAGAGAAAATATGTAGAAGCAAAGAAAGCGGCACGGCAAAGCCAGGAATCAGGGCAAGCGGAAAATCAAAAAGAAATATATTGGGATTATCCAACGATAATAATTGATATGGCGTCGGCGAAGTTAGAAATCCCAAAACAATTGCGTTTGCCAGTTCTAGAAAACCGGCAATGTTCCAAACAATCGCTAATTTTCGTCCGAAGGATTGGTTGAAAAATAAAATGATAGCTACAACTGGAGCGGCGGCTCCAATGACAATATCGCCAATTCCTGACGGAATAGCAAATTCTGCCGGCATAAGGCCTCTCGCGTAAAGCGCCAAGAAAGACGCGCCCATAACGCGCATAACTTGAACTCCGATCAGCCAAGGCTGGAAAATATTATCAACGATTTTTTGAAAGGCAGCTGATCCTGCCAAAACACTTGCGCCAGTAATAATAGGAATAAATATCAATCCGATATTAGGAAGAGGCCATAAGGATAATTTAAAGAAAAATCCGCTAGGCGAAAGAAAATAAACAGCTAATAGCCACGCCGATAAAATGATGCCGATTAAAATTGATGACATTAGCCGTTTTGCCGCCAAATGGAATATCCACCACACTAAAACCAGCATCGTAACCGCGGCGCCAATCATTGGCGCAATTAGTTCTTCCGGAAAGTTATTAACAAGCATGCTATTATAATATAAAATAGAAGTGGTATTATGGATATATAATGGAATTATTAACAGGATTGTTCATGGGATGGGGAGCGGTTTTGCTTTCCGTTTTCATGGCACTCACCGTAATGTTAAAGTGGCCAAATTGGCTTCATTACGTTTGGGCGCTCATGGTCCTTATCTCTGGACTTCTTTCAATGTAAGAACTTTTGTCTTGCCCGGTTTTAAATTGCCGAGAGAGATTTTTCCGATCCGTACGCGTTTTAGCGATTCAACCGTGTAACCTAATTCGGACAACATAACCCGAATCTGGTGTTTTTTGCCTTCGCGTAAAATTATTCGTAAACTGTGTTCGCTTTCAATTTCGGCTTCGGCTGGAAGTAACGCGCCTAACGATTCTGTTTGCATTCCCTTTTTAAAAATCGCTTCTACATTTTTCCGCAGCGATTCTCTGACTCGGACAATATATTCTTTTTCCACTCCCGATTCTGACCCTAAAATCTTAGAAGTTAATTGGCGATCGTCAGTTAAAATCATAAGACCCTCCGATTCTTTATCCAGCCGGCCAATTGGAAATAAGCCTTCTTTTTGCCAATGAGAAACAACGCTTTCTTTTTCTAATTCTGCCTGCGTAGCTAATCCCCGCGGCTTGTAATAAGCGAGGTAGCGATGGATTTTTTTCTCCTGCCGCAATTCCACTTTGTCTTTTTCGCTAATCATCATCCCTTCTTTTGCCGGTCTTCCGTTTACAAATACTTTCCCGACCGCGATTAATTCGTCTGCCTCTCGCCGAGAAGCCAAACCTTTATCTCGCAAATATTTATTTATCCGGATTGGATAATTCATGTAATTTCAAATACTTTATTTTTTGAAGAAAAACCGGAAACAAGCCGCACCTGCGATGGAGAAACATTAAAATATTCCGCGAGCGCTTTCACGATTGCCCGATTTGCTTGTCCAGCCACCGGCGGCTCCTTTACTGAAACAGTGAAATTCTGATCGTCAATTTTTTCCACTTTTTCTTCTTTAGCCAGCGGCCTTGCTTTAACAAAAATTTTCATACGCCAGTAGGATAACAAAAGTGACCGCATCCGGTAAATAGATTAGAATAACGAAAGACAAAACTATGCTTATAGATGATGTAACAATGAGCGTTGCCGCCGGAGACGGCGGACGAGGGGCTGTGGCTTTCAATAGAAATAAGCTGGCTTTAGGGCCGACCGGAGCAAGCGGCGGCAACGGAGGCGATATTTATTGCGAAGGCGTATCGGACCTTTCCGCGTTGCGTCAATTCCGCTTCAAAAAGAAACTGGGGGCCGGCAATGGAGAAAACGGCAGAAGCCAATTCCGAGACGGCCGAGTTGGGGAAGATTTGATTTTGAAAGTTCCGGTAGGAACCGTTATTCATAATCTAAATAAAGATACGAAACAGGAAATTACCGCTATCAATGAACGGCGATTATTAGCTAAGGGCGGCCATGGCGGCAAAGGAAATTTTCATTTTCGCTCTCCCCGCAATACCAGTCCGAAGGAATTCCAAGAAGGCCTTCCCGGAGAAAAATTCACTTTGCGGCTGGAACTTAAATTAATTGCCGACGTCGGCCTGATTGGTTTTCCTAATGCCGGAAAATCCAGTCTGATCAATGAACTCACTAACGCTAAAAGCAAAGTTGCCAATTATCCATTCACAACACTAGAGCCGCATCTTGGCGCTTATTACGAATTAATTATCGCCGATATTCCCGGCCTGATTGAGCATGCCTCTCAAGGAAAAGGATTGGGAACTAAATTTTTAAGGCACATTGAAAGAACCTCCATACTATTTCATCTGATTTCCGCCGATTCTTCCAGTCCGGAAAAAGAATATTCTGTTATCCGAAAAGAACTTGGCGCCCACAACCCGGAACTCTTAAAGAAAAAAGAGTATTTGTTTCTTTCTAAAAGCGATTTATTGGATCAAAAAGACCTGAAAAGCAAATTAGCGGCTTTAAAAAAACTAAACCCGTCTGCGATGCCGGTTTCTATTCACGACAGTGAAAGCTTAGAAAACATTAAAAAAATCTTGAATGGCATTATTAAAGAAAAATACGCGAAGTAATTGAAATCTACTTATTTCGCGACTCCAATTCTGGCAGAACGTCTGTTTCTATCGCGCGGAACTTCACGCGGCCGATAATTTGCCCGCGTTTGGTGATAACGTCTATTCGCCAAAGGCCGGGAAAAATATTTTCTTTGGCAGAATAGCCGCGATATCCTCTGTCTCGCCCTCCGACAATAGAAAAACCAATGCGGCTGGATTCAATCCATTTTTTTTGCCGTTCATCATAAAAAGACCAGCGATGAAAAATTTCGCCTTCCAATTTAGTTGGAGCAAATACCGCGCTATAAGCGTAAGCGGGTTCGCCTGGCAAGAAATAAAATTTATTTTTTTCAAAAAATTCGTACCAAGCGCGCTTTTCGGCTAGAAGCGAATAACCGCCGTCCGGCATTTTAACAACATTATGATAAATCCCCGCTTCTTTTATCGCCAAAGGAATCGGCGGAATGATATTGCTGAAATATAAAATGTTAAAAATAACATAAATTGTTCCAATCATAAGAGCCGTGTGATGGCTAAATGGCCGTTCTGGCGCGATCTTTTTTATTAAGTAAATCACTCCCGCGACAGCCGCCAAACTGACCAATCCGCTTAAAACAAACACATCGGCTCCTAAGCGGTGAGAGGCCACTGGCAGAGAAAAAATTGAGTAAGAGAAAACCGCGATAAAAAAAATCGCCAGCTGGAAATTTAATCGTTCATAATGTTTTCGGAAAAATTCGTTGCCGATAAAAAACACTCCCAACATCAGCAAAAACGGCCAACTGGCTATTAAAGAGGCGCTGCGAGAATAAAAAACAATATAGCCGCTGAAAAGTCCGCCGAAGGCAAACTGCATTAAATAGGACGTAAAATTACTGATGCGCTTTCCTACCGGCAAATTAGAAATTACTATTCCCAAAGCTACGATTGTCAAATATGAAAGCAAAACCAAATTATCCAGTAAAAAATCCACTCGCTGGAGAGTTAAGCTGTCAAAAATAAAACCGCCAATAAGAAAGGCGAATCCAATGCGGCGTTCGTATCTTTCAAAAAATTCTTTTAGTGATTGGATAAGATTCAAATTAGCAGTTTTATTTTATTAATGGCCGAAGAATTTCAACAAACTTCCGGAATTTCTTCTATTTTGCTGTTGCAGTGAACGGAATATAGTATTTCTAGATTCATCAAGAAGTTCTCGCGCTTCGCGATAATCGCCAGCGTTAAATAGAGCGGTTACTTCTTGTAAAACCTGCTCTGCATTGGCAACCGCTTCTGAATTCCGGCTTCGTTTCATCATGTTTCTCAAGTCGCGAACGGCCGTAATCACTCCTTCAATCTCTCCCGGATGGCCTCCTTCCCAAAATTCCTGCATCTGTTCGTTGATTCCTTCTAAGTCGCCGCTGGCAAGCATACCTTTAACGTTGGCAATATTCGCTTCCATTTTCGTAATATCAAACTGAACTCTGTTTAAATCTAGGCCAAGGTTTTTGGCTGCTTTTTGGGAAATGACCCTTTTTAGCCGTTTCAGAGAATTTTCAATTTCCTTAATCTGCTTCGGAACTTCAATAACTGCTCTTGCTTTGTTTACTTCATCCCAATACTGGCCGTCTCTAAATTCTTGAAGCGCGTCCCGCTGTTCTCCAACATCATCAGAGCTTGATAAAACATTTTTGATCCTGTCTAAATCCGAAGAAACTTTATTTAATCCATCCAAGGTGCCATTAGCAATTTTAGCTCTTTGGGCCTGCTTAATAAGCTGGCTAATCTGACGCTTGAGATCTTTGATTTGTTTTAAAGTATCGCTGATCTCGCGAGGATCAATGTAATCTTCCTGGCCAAAATTTTCTTCTGATTCTTCCTCTTCTTTCTCTTGCCCTTTGAAGAAATTAGAATGTTCGCCGTTATCATTCCGATCAGAATTGTCATTATTGAAGCGGCTGTCCTTAGAATCTTTATCTTTGTTTCCTTTAGATTCCATCAGTTCTCCGTTTTTCATTGTCCCTTTATTTTTTTCAGGCGGAGGCGGCGGAGATGGCGGCTGAAATCCGGAACTTTTAGGAGTCAGAACAGGACTGTGCTGTTGACCTTGCGGCGGTGGAGGCGGTAGCGGAGGTTCGTGCTTTTTATTAGTAGATCCTCCAATTCCTCCTTCTTGTGGCGGAGGTGGAGGCAACATGTTGCTTCCGCTTCCTGATCCCCCTTCTCCCTGCGGAAGCGGAGGAGGCGGAGGTGGCGGTGGAGGAGGTGTACCTCCAGATTGTGCTAATTGACTAAGACTGGCGAGATACATGTCTCCGCCGCTCATTAAATTAGCTCCCTCTAACGCCAACACTGTCACGCCCAGAACAGCGGCTCTTGTAAGTACTAAAAGCGCAATGTTCATCTTTATATTTTATATTGATAATTTTTTGATAGTTTTCGACCTTTATACGCAAGTGTTTTAATTATAACATATCGGAATTGAGATTCGCGTGTTTATAATTTTTATAATTTTATACTCATTAAATTTTATGGACCTATTCGTGCGAATAGGTCCATAATTCCTATTAAATAAAAGCCACCCTGCTCGGGTGGTTTTTTATTTGTTTATTCTTTTCAGTTCTTTTTCCAATTCTTCAAAATTGTGGAATACGCCGCTTGCAAATTTATACATAACATCCCATCTTTCGGGGTTATCAACTAAAATATAGCCCTTTTTCCCTTTTCCGATGATATATCCCAACTCCAAATGGCCTGATTTCCCCGCCGGCAGATACAATACCGCGATATCGCATTTGTTTAAATGCTTCAAATCAAACTTGTAAACATGATTTGCCGCAAAACCTTTTAATGCTTCTTTGTAAGTGCGGCCTCTTGCCTTTTCATAATCTCTCCATTTGTCATCCGCTTCTGGGCCGGCGGCATACCAATCATCAAAAACATCAAACCCAAGCTCTCTGATTCTTTTGGCTATTTTTGGCACCTCTGGATTTCGCAAAGAACCAATTAGATATACCGTTTTCTTGCGGGTCGCGTCCATCCTTTTCCTCCCGCCAAATTCTAATCCTTAAATAACAGATTAACAAACCAGCATTTTTTATGTCAACCCGCCGCTCAATTTTTCAACTCGCAAAACTTCGTAGTCTGCTCCTAATCGGGATAGTCTGGATTCCATCAAAACAAAGCTTTGCGCCTCTTCTTTCCATTCCACTTTTTCATTCAAAATTTGCCGTGGAAAAGATTTGAAGTCTTCCGGACGAAATCGCGCCAGCGTGAGATGCAGAAAAAACGGGCGTTTTTCGGGCTTCTGCCCAAGCATTTTTTCAATACGAGTCTTAAGCTTGATCAATTCGCCGGGAACTGCCCCTTCCGCCCAAATCAGCCGCGGTTGGCGCGGCGCCGGCCCGAAAGCCACTTTTTCAAATTTTATTTCAAAAGGTTTAATGACGCCGCCAATGCTATTCAAGATTTTTTTAATTTTTTCAATTTCTTTTTCTTCCGCGTACCACGGCGGAATTAGCGTGATATGCAAATTTTTTCCGGCAAGCCAACGGACCGGCAAATTCCGAAATTTTCTTTCCCATTCTAAAATTTTGCTTTGGAGCGATTGGGATAGGCCAATAGCAACAAAAACACGCTTCTTGATTTTTATATAGTTCATTATCTTTTTTACGGATTCAGAAACAGCCGTTTTTTGAGTATCAATAACTACGTCGGCGCGATCGGGCTTTTCAAAATTAGCCGCCATAATATGAACTGCTTCTTCCGGAATGCCTGCGCGGCGTTTTTTATTTCTTTGAATTGCAATCTGCAGAGGGCATTCTAAATAAATCATAAGCAATTTTTCGCCTTTAGCCAGCTGTTTCATTTTTTCACGCCATTCTTTTTTGTAAAAAGTGGCGTCAAAAATCAGAAAATCATATTTTCCTAAATTTTCCGGCAAAATCTGGAAAAATTTTTTATAAACCGGCGGCTTAAGCTCATCGGAAATAAAATGTTTAACACTGCCTTGTTTTCGCAAATGTTCAACTAGCCGTTTCGCGATGGTGGTTTTGCCAGATCCGGGTATTCCGCAAAAAATAATTATCATTCTTATCCTTTAATTACCGATAAAGGGCGCAAGCGAACGACTTTTCTGGCGATACCGGCTGTATGAATAACATTAACGACATCCTCTATGTCTTTGTATGCTATCGGCGCTTCTTCGGTAAGCCCGCTGATTGATCCGGCATTGGTCACAATGCCTTGTTTGTTCAGCTCCTCGCGAAGCGCAGAGATCTTCACTTCCCTGCGCGCCCGCGCGCGAGACATCCGCCGGCCAGCGCCATGACAGCTTGATCCGAAGCTTTCAGTAAGGGACGATTCTTGTCCGGTTAAGATATACGAAGCCGTGCCCATACTGCCAGGAATAAGCACCGGCTGGCCGGGAAAAGCGCGAGTGGCTCCTTTGCGGTGCACTATCATCTCCTTACGGACGCCATCAATCTCATATTCTTCTATCTTAGCGATATTATGCGCTACATCATAAACGACATCTAATTCCGGCGATTTTTCCCCCAATACCTGCCGGAATGCTTCCCGCACTTCAAAAGTAATAAATTGGCGGTTGGCCCAAGCAAAATTCGCCGCCGCTT
>CAYIBZ010000001.1:0-1147 GCA_964361795.1 uncultured Candidatus Saccharibacteria bacterium | reverse complement strand
CGCACTTCAAAAGTAATAAATTGGCGGTTGGCCCAAGCAAAATTCGCCGCCGCTTGCATAGCGGAAAAATATTGCCGACCTTCTTTGGAAGAAAATGGCGCGCAAGCCAATTCTCGATCTGGCAAAGAAATTCCATAGTTCGGCATTACTTTATTCATAAGCCGGATGTAATCCGTGGCTACTTGATGGCCAAGCCCGCGAGAGCCGGTATGGATCATCACGGTGATTTGATTTTGAAAAAGTTTTAACTTTTTCGCCGTTTCTTGATCAAAAATTTTTTCCACATAACCCACTTCAACAAAATGATTCCCCGATCCCATTGTGCCAAGTTGATCGCGCCCGCGGGCTTTTGCGGATTCAGAAACTAAAGATGAGTCGGCGCCTTTGAGTTCGCCATTTGATTCAATGCGGCCTAGATCTTCTTTTTCACCGTACCCTATTTCCAGCATCCGCCGCGCCCCGCCAGTCAAAATGGCGTCAAAATCCGTCCCTGTCAAAACTAATTTTCCTCCGCGGCCGACTCCAGAAGGCACCCAATTAAAAATCGCGCGACCTAAATCTTGCAATCGCGGCGCTATGTCTTCTCTGGCAAGTTCTGTTCTCAAAAGCCGAACGCCGCAATTAATATCGTAGCCAATGCCGCCCGGAGAAATAATCCCGCCGGCGGCGGGATCAAAAGCGGCAACGCCGCCAATTGGAAAACCATACCCTTCATGAACATCAGGCATAGCGAGCGCCCATTTTTGTATTCCCGGCAAAGTCGCTACATTGATAAGCTGTTCCAGCGAGCGATCTTTTTGAATTTCAGCCAGCATGTTCTTGCTCGCGTAAACGCGCGCCGGCACTCTCATATCCTCGCGATAGCTTTTGGGGATCTCCCAAAGCCAATCGTTAATTTTAACAATGCGATTTTCCACTTTTGTTATATGTCAAAAATAATTGCCGCGCTCCAGTTTCCTTTAGCATCTTTCTTAACATCAGCTTCATGATAAGTGACGGCCTTAATATCCTCGTCAAAGAATTCCGCAGGCGCGCCCTCCAAGTCCGCTTCCAGCGAATTGGGAGAAAATTTTCTAAAAATAACCTTATTGTAAATTTCTTTATGTATGTGGCTAAGCGCCAGCGCCTCACTAAGAAAATCCACCAA